>CAUQBS010000007.1:0-39995 GCA_963516485.1 uncultured bacterium | reverse complement strand
AATGTTTGATAAGCTCAAAAAACACTTCACTTTCAAAAAAGCTAAAAAACTACTGCTAAAGTCAGTTTTTATATTTTTTTGACTATTTTTGATTTCTCCTAATGCAGGGAATATTGCTAGTGCTACAAATAATAATGTTACCAAAGAAGCGGAGCTCCAAGCTGAAAATTTAATTGAAATGAATACTTTGCTTGAGGTGCTTGGTAATATAGCTTATATTATTGTACGACCGCTAGTATCGCTTGCTGGAATTGCGATGGATAATCAGATGGTCTATGGCTCTTTTATGTTTTTAGATGCACCACTCCGAAAACTTCGAAATCTTGTTAAGAACCTGGCAAATTTTGCTTTAGGATTTTTGTTTCTTGCGTGAATATTGTGATATGTTCTTTCACCTTGAGGTTTAGGAAAAATCGGTGCATTTAAAAATACCTTTAATACTCCTGTTGATTTGATCAAAAAAACCTTGATAGCTGGTGTTTTGATACAGATGAGTTGGTTTATTATGATGGTTTTGGTCGATCTATCAACAATCCTGACCTATTCAGTCGGTGCATTACCTTCAAGTATAATTTCTCAGGTATGAAGCGGAGCATCTTCTAAGGTGCTGAGTACAAATATTGTCTTGAATATGGGAGATGCTCAGAAAATGGGATCTCAGGAACAGAATAAAACAATCGTAACTTATTCTACACTGAATTGAGTTAATGGAACTATAAATATAGCACCTTGTCTTGTAGTAAAAAAAACAGACAAAGAATCTTATATCGTTGGAAGAGAATATGATTATCTTACATGATCTGATGGAAAGGTGGTCTTGATGAATGATGGATATTGTACCTATTATAGTAGTCTTTTTACATATATTCCTTACACAATAGTTCCTAAGGATCAAACAAGTGGTAGTAGTACATATAGGGATCAAATAGATCTAATAAAAAATAAGCTACTAGGCATGAACTCAAATGCTATAAAAAAGTTAAGAGAAGCTGGTATGGTTATACAACTCTGGTCAGCTACTCAAACAGGAGTAGTAGAACAAAATGTAGAAATATGAAACCTGAATTTTGTTCCTCATGCTGATAGAAAACTTACAACAAAAAAAGACGAAAAGCGAACGCCAAAGGTTTGAGTAATTAGTAATAAACAAATGCTCGTTTGCTCTGATTCTACAAGTAAGAACTGTAGCTATCAGTATCAATTCCCTTATTCTGAATATGGAATGGATACTAAACAAATTATTGAAAAAGCCAAGTCTCGAACTGGACCATTTGTTACGCTGTATAGCAGTTTGATGGATTATTCTAGTTCGGTTGATCTTACGAATCATGGACTCGGTCAGAAGTTTCTAATGCTTGCTTTAAATGTTTGATTGGCTATTCTGCTTGTTTTGCCACTGGCAGCATTGGTAGTTGTCCTGCTATGGAGAGTAATTGTACTCTGGGTCGCTATAGCAATATCTCCATTTTTAGTGCTAAAAGAAGTATTTAAAGGGATGTTTGGGGATATAGGGGGAAAGATGGATTTTTTAGATGCTGGAGAAATTATAAAACTTCTTTTTGCTCCAGTACTGGTTGCTTTTGCTGTTGGTATTTCACTGATTTTTTTATCAGCGATAAAAGAATCTCTTCCTGCAAGCTGAATTGTTGAGCAAGCAAAGGAGCAGCAGTATAGATATGCATTTAAAGAGGCGACGTGAATGGAGCTCTCTCCTGCATGATCAGGTTGACAAGAATTAAGTCTCTTATGAATGATAAAAATTAAGGCAGATATCGCTTTGATTAATTTTTCATGGCTTATTCTTATGATTTTTGGGATGGCACTTACTTGGTTTCTTCTCTTTTGGGCAGTAAAGTCAACTAATATTGGAGCGAAAGTTTGAGAAGGATTACAAAAAATTTGAGAGTGAATTTTGGCAACTGCGCCAATTATTCCTACATCAAGTGGAGGAATTTGATTCGGATCGCTAATAAATAAGCCATGAGAGATGATTGGTAATTATAAAAATGCTTTAGATGTAAAAAGGACTAGTCAACTTAAGGGATTCTTGGATCCAAATTCTGAAGATTGAATCAGAAATGCAGCAGAAAATTATGCGAATGGTAATTCAACTGAGTTTAACTATCTTTCCGATGGTCTGGACGGTAATATAAAAGAACTCGAAATATATCATAGTGCGGTAGATAGTAATTTAAAAAAGAGTCCGGCAAATTCTCCGGAAGCGGCAAAAGCGAATGCTCAATTATGAGTGATTAGATCTAAATATATAGATTTAATGCATTCGCAAGAAACGCTCCAAGAAAAACTCTGAATCTTTGGTAGCGGTACGACATTAAAGCTCTGAATAGATAAGGGTACTATCCAGACACAGTACCTTGGTCTTTTTGCAGAGGCGAAGACGCTTCAGGATAAACTTGGTGTTCTAGGAAGTGATGCTGTCTGAAAACTTTGAATAGAGAAAGAGGTTGTCCAACAGCAGTATAATTGATTATTTAATAGTGTGAATACTATTAAGGAGAAGATTGATATTTTGAATAGTGATGCAACATTATCAGCAGCAATAAATAAGGAGGATATAAAAACATTCTATACTGCTTTGATGAAGGAGGCGAAGATTACGGTGGATGAGTCCTTAGCAATACTTAATAGTGAGAATGTGAAAAAAATCTGATTGAACAATCAAGATCTGTATAAGTTACTACCTAAACAAGTTAGTTCAAAAATTGAAGAGGAGAAAGATGGAGGGGTGTCTACAGGTAAATACAAGAAAAAGTAAACATCATAGTTTAATTAGTCGTAGAAATTATTTTTATAAATCATGGGGGCTATTAAAATGAAAAAAAACCAGATAAGAGCTAGAAGATGGAAAATATGGAGTGGAATCATTCTGTGAATTCTGGTTTTTTCTGTCCCTTTTGTTTTTGCTGATGGAAATCAAGCTTATGTTTGTAGTACCTGAACGATGAAGCTCGTTAATGAATTTTATGAAATACTCGATAAGATTTCTCGAATTTGGATCATTATAGCAAAGCTTGCTTGAAAATTGATGACAAATGGAATAATTTACTGAGAAGCTTTTCAGCTTGATAGCTATCTTTGGAAGATCTGGCAAATGGTAAGAAATATGGTTAATTTTGCGATAGGTTTTTATTTTTTGTATCATATTCTTCGCTTTATTCTCTCTCCATCTAAAGACTCAACTCCACAAAAAATCATAAAACAATCTTTGGTTGGAGGAGTTTTAGTACAGATGAGCTGGTTTATTGTGATGGTCTTGGTTGATTTATCGACAATTCTAATCGCTACAGTTTCCTCTCTACCTCAGCAGATAGTTGCTCAGAGTCAAGATCTTCAGGTAACTATAAAGGTTATTTCGGATAGTGGTTTACTGTGAGAAAGAAAAGACTCTATTCTGGTTTGTGATCTTTGAGAAAATAACTTTCGAAAAAACTGTAAGAAAGTGCCAAGAGATTTAGAATCTAAGGCTGAACTGAGTGATGAAAGACTCTTTGATATGATATGACCAAAGTCAGATGATTTAAGTGGGCCACTAATGTGGTTAGGTTTCTCTGTATTTCGTATTCAGGATAGTCTTCAGAAAGATAATGTAGAATATAAGTGAGTATCCTGTGTTGATAAAATATTTAAGGAGTTTTCTCAATTTCTTATTTGGGGAGCTGGAGTTACGTTATTTACGCTTTCTCTATTAGTGTTGATAATTACATTAGTAGTTAGAGTAGCATATTTGCGGATAGTAGTTGCGTTAAGTCCTTTAGTTGTCTTTCTATGGTCTTTTAAGGATTTTGACGGATTTAAAGGTATGGCGAGATCTTTAGATATTCTAAAACCTGAAAAGATATTGAAGATCATCTTTCATCCAGTCTATTATTGTTTACTTATTAGTTTGATGTTTATTGTCGTTTTGATACTACAGTCATTTTTAAAAGTTCAGAACTCATCAAATTTTTCAAGTGGAGATATCGGTAATGGATTACGTATTGAAACGACGATGATAGATCAAGCAAATCAAAGATATGATTCTAATATGAAGGTTGATGATTTGATTTCCTTGGATCTTAAAGATGCAAAGATTACTTTTCAAGATATTCTCTTGATGATAATTTCTTTGGCATTAATGCGAATGCTAGTAAAAGCTGCGCTTACACGAAAAACTTGAATTGGTAAATTGGATAATCTTAATGATTCTATCGCTAAAGTAGCTCAATCAACGCTTGAATCAACTCCAATTATTCCAACAAGAACAGGAAGCTTGGCAATATGAGACATTTATTCGGCGGATTCAAATAGTAGTGCCTTATTTAATCAGTTGGAACAGAAATATGGAGGTCGTTTAGAGGAAAAGAGACAACAACAGAATCAAAATCTAGAGTCTCTCTTAGGAATAAAGCAGGAAAAATACTGATTAGATGACATACATCGTAGATCTCTCAAGCAAATATCTGACGGAAGAGCATTAAAAGACTTAAGAGATAAAGTTGTAGAAATCAGAAAAACTGTACATCTTTGATTTCATGATGTTGCAGATGAATACCTTTATCCTATGCTTGGAAGGATATCGGATGCCAACATTAAAGAGGCACTTAACATAAATGTTGCGTGGTCTGGAAAAGATGCTAAGGCAATAAAAGAAAGTCTTCAAGGAGAATCTGGAAGGGCTAGATTTAAGGCGCTTTATGAATATATTATGGATGAGTCAATAGATACTACCTTTGATCAGTATAATAGGATGCCAGATTCAGAAAAGAGGCTTCCACTAAAATCTTAAATAGGATGAAAATTAAAATAATCAAAAAATTAAAAGAGGATTTTACATCCTCTTTTTCTTAAAATCAAAAAAATAAATAAAAAATCTGCATAAAGACTGATAAAACAAATGGTAACTTTTTTTGAGTCTTTGTTTTTTTACGTATAAAGTGAGAAAAGTCTGACTTTTTTCTCTTTCTAAAAATAAGTTCCAGAGCCAACGCTACAAATAAAACAACCATTTTTTTAAAAAAGTGATAAAATAAATAAAAAATCTCTTGATTTTGTATTTTATTTTCGTATACCTTGTCACTGTCATCATAGACAGACGAGGGTGCGGATATGATGTAGTTGGTGTAGCATAGCAGACTTCAGCTCTGTTTGTACGGGTTCGAGTCCCGTTATCCGCTATTACACTACACAGGTTTCGTATCAAAGGTGTTCAAGGATATCTATTTATTAGCTACAAAAAGTGGAGATAAATGATTGGTCGTATCTTATTATGAATACTGTTTTGCTCAGTTTGAGGACTTTTCTGCTATTATTCTTATGATATAGTAAAGTTCTTTGGTAGAAATGCTTGGGCAGAACTTCATTTATGAGGAACGAGGAATCTAGTACTGTTGCTTGGGTTTGTAGTTATGATACTTTGAGTGTTGATGATGTTTGGTGTCTTTGTGTGAAGTCCTACAGAACAGATTGATCAAATTCAATGATTCTGAGGGTAGAAAATGTTTTGGGCTCTTAGCTCAGTTGGCTAGAGCGCCTGCTTTGCACGCAGGAGGTCATGGGTTCGACTCCCATAGAGTCCAAATTTAAGTTCTTTGGTCTAAAGGTCTTGTAGAGAGGGGAGATGGCAGAGCGGTCAATTGCATCAGACTGTAAATCTGACGCCTCACGGCTACGTAGGTTCAAATCCTACTCTCCCCAGGCTAATTTGACGATGGAGGATATGTCCCCGTAGTTCAATGGATAGAACAACAGCCTTCTAAGCTGTGGATCTAGGTTCGATCCCTAGCGGGGATAGGTTGTATTTTTTTATGCTCTCGTGGTCTAGTGGTTTAGGACGCCACCCTCTCACGGTGGAAATCGAGGGTTCGAGTCCCTCCGGGAGCGAGTGTTTATTATTATTGTCTTGTGTATGGAGCAAAAAAGCTTTAAGCCAGCAACAACAAATTCTAAATTTTGAGGACAGAAAAAAGAGTTTTCTGGACAAAATAAATCAGAAAAAAATATGGCTGGGAATTTTAAGGCGAAAATGATCTTTATAAATGATCAGATTAAGGCTCCCAATATTATGATAATAGATGATGATAAAAATAATCTCTGAACTTTCCCAAGAAGGATTGCCTTAGAAATGGCTGCTGAAAAGTGACTTGATCTAGTTCAGCTCGTATATGATCCAGAAAAGATGCTCTCAACAGTGAGGCTTACTGATTATGGAAAGTATATGTATCAAAAAGGGAAAGAAGATAAAGAGAGGAGGAAGGCTCAGAAGTGAAAAGATACAAAAGAGCTTAAAATTAGCTATGCAATCGGAGATAATGATCTTCAGTTAAAAATAAAGAAAGCACAGGAAATTCTTCAGTGATGAGATAATGTGAAATTCTCAATTAGGTTAAAGTGAAGAGAGAGAATGTATGAAGATAAGGCGGTGCAAAAGTTGAAAATTATCCAAGAGGCTTTGCAAAGTTATGGAAAGTCTCAATATGATACGCCAAAAAAAGAGGCTAATGGATATAGTATTATTTTATTTAGTAAATAGTGTCACAACAGATGGCAAATAAGATGAAGTCTCATTCAGGAGCGGCAAAGAGATTTAAGATTACAAAATCTAAGAAAGTAGTTGCTTGTAAGTCTTGTAATAATCATCTCTTAACTAATAAGGGAAAGACAAATAAGAAGTTCGCTTATGGAAAAGAGATTCTTGGTGCAACAGCAAAGATGCTAAAAAATTTACTTCCTTATAAATAGTTGATAAAATGGTAAGAGTTACTAATGGTCTTGGAAGACAAAGAAGACATAAAAAATTTATCAATCAAGCTAAAGGGTTTAGACTTGGAAGAAAAAATCTCTATAAGCAGGTAAGATTGGCTCTTGTAAAACAAGGTCAGCATGCTTATGTAAGTAGAAGACTTAAGAAGAGAGATTTCAGAAAACTTTGGATCGAAAGGCTTTCAGCTGTGATTAGAGAAAAGGGAAATAGGTATTCAGTATTTGTTAATCTTATGAATACAAAGGATATAAAGTTGGATAGAAAAGTTCTTTCTAATATTGCAGTCGCTTTCCCATCAGTATTTGATAAAATTTATGATGAAGTTGTAAAATAAAAAAAGAAAATCTGACTTGTGTCAGGTTCTTCTTTGGGCCGAGGTGGTGGAATTGGTAGACACGAAGGACTTAAAATCCTTTGGGACTTATAATCCCGTGCCGGTTCGATTCCGGTCCTCGGCAACTTAATGTTTTTAATTGTTATTTGCTATTGTTATGTGATTTACCGTTCGAAGAACAGGAGATTTGAATACAAACGAAAGAATTATCTCTTTCTACAAAAAGGAACTTTGGTCTTCTCATATTTTGGATAAAGCAAAAAAGCAAGTGCATTATGGTACTAAGTGGTATAGAAAGTTTGTGAGCTATGATTTTCCATCTTCTAGAAGATATAAGAGAATGAGAGCAATCGTTTCTAATGCTTATAGAAAGACAAAGAGAAAGTATAATACTTTGGCACAACTTGGAAAGATTGTGTAAAATTTATTTTGATATTTTGTATAAGAATGTATGCAGTTGTAGAACTACAAGGACATCAATATATTGTCTCAGAATGAGCAGAAATTATTGTGGATAATCTTGGGGTAAATCAATCAGAAAAGTTTGTAGCAAATAAAGTTTTGGCTATCTTTGATGAAGCAGGTAATGATGTAAAGGTTGGGAAACCTGTAGTAGATGGTGCTAGTGTTGAATTTGAAGTTGGGGTTACTCAAAAAGGTGAAAAAGTAAGCGTACTTAAGTTTAAGAGAAAAACAAGATACGCAAGATTGAAAGGATTTAGACCACTTCAAACAACTTTAGTTGCTAAAAAGATTTCTTGCTAATGGCTAAGGCTGGAGTCTTAGAGCGAGATGGAGAGATTTTAGAAGTCCTTCCTGCTGGAAAGTATACTGTAAAATTGAAAGATACAGATATGGTTATTAATTGTTATAAAGCAGGTAAGATGAAACAATCTCATATCTCAGTGATTGAGTGAGATCATGTAAAGGTTGAGGTGAATCAATATGATATGAAACAAGGAAGGATAGTGTATAGATATAATGTCGTGACAAATAGTCCGCAGCATTAGTGTGCTTATTTACATAATATGTTTAATTACGATGAAAGTTGTAAATTCTCTTAAAAAGAGATGTATGTATTGCCAAATTGTAAAAAGAAAGGGGAGATTGTATGTGACTTGTAAGAGAAACCCTAGACATAAAGCTAGGCAAGGATAGTTTTTATTTATTGTATTTTTTGAACGATGTTTAGATTGATGGGGCATGTCCTTCCAGAAGAGAAATCTATTTGGATTGCGCTAACAAATATTTACGGAATTGGTAGAGAAAGATCTAAGAAAATTCTGGCTGCACTCAATATTGAGATTATGAAAAAGGTAAAAGATATCTCAGAAGAAGAACAAAAGATGATCTCTGATGAGTTGAAAAAATATGTATTGGAAAATGATCTTAAAAGAGAAGTAGCTGCTGCGATCAAAAGATTGAAGGAAATTAAATGCTACAGAGGAATGAGACATAATCTTGGTTTGCCAGTAAGAGGACAACTTACAAGAAAGAATGCAAGAACTGCAAAAAAACTTCTTGGAAGATCAAAGGTGAGACCAGTATTGAAGAAGTAATTTTATATAGTTTTTTCTATAGCAAATGGCTGTTACAAAGGCAAAAAAGAAGGATATTAAGGTAGTTAGTGGAGTGCTCCATGTACATACTACTTCAAATAATACTTTGATCACATTGATTGATCAGGAAGGAAACAAGATTCTCGGTGGAGGTACTGGAAAGGTTGGATACAAAGGTTCAAAGAAAAGTACTCCTTATGCTGCTGAGGTATTGACAAAGCAGATCTTAAAGGATGGACAAGGATATGGATTGAAGGAAATTGGTATCGTGTTCAAGGGAATTGGTATGGCTAGAGAAGGAGTTTTTAAGGCAATTAATGAAGTTGGAGTGATTGATATTGCTTATATCAAGGAACAAACTGGAATCCAATTCGGAGGATGTAAAGGAGAAAGACCAAAGAGAAATTAGTCTTTTTGATTTAAAAAAAGGAAATCAGATTTTTCAAATTTATTTATCTATTTTCATAGTGAATTATGAGATATACTTGAGCAAAATTTAGACTCTGTAGAAGAGAACAGTTGAATCTCTTTGGTCCACAAAAATACAATCTTAAAAAGAGAAAGGATTTGCCAGGACAGCATGGAGCTTCTATGCAGAGAAATTCTGAATATGGGAAATTGCTAAGAAATAAACAAGTAGTAAAGAGAAGCTACCTTCTATCAGAAAAACAGTTTTCAACTATTGTAAAGAAGACTGCTGCTAAGTATGCAAAGAATAACAAGATGAGTCATGACTTTGCATTGTTTCAATTCTTGGAAAGAAGACTTGATGTAATCGTTCTTAGATCTGGACTTGCAAATACAATTATGCAAGCAAGACAAATGGTTACTCACGGGCATTTCCATCTAAATGGAAAGAAGCATAATATTCCTTCAACTTTTGTAGAAGTTGGTGATAAGATCTCTGTAAAAGAGAAGTTGAAGAACTCACCACTTTATGCTAATGCATCTAAGGCTGCTCCAGCAAAGGTACCTTCTTGGTTAAAGGTTGATAAAAATGCTTATGCAATTGAAGTACTTGCAATGCCTCAGAAAGGAGAAGTTGAACCATTAGGAGATCTACTAAAGGTTATCGAATTCTACGCGAGAGCTTAGTAAGAGGGTAAAAAATCAACAAAAACTTTATATCATATTTCTACTTCTATGTTGAATATACAACACTTTATTGGAGTTCCTAAGATTAGCTTCAGTCAGTTGGATGATGGGGCTACAAGGTTTGAATTGAAATATGTCCCAAGATGATTTTGACACACTCTTTGAAATGCATTGAGAAGAATTATCCTTGCTTACAACCTTTGAGGAGCTGTAACAGGATTGAAGATTAAAGGGGTGCCACACGAATATGATGTTATTACAGGAGTAAAGGAAAATGTAATCAGTATTCTATTGAATTTCAAGAAGCTTCGCTTCAAAATTGATGAAAATGCTGAATCACTTCAACGAATTGCTCAGAGATTTAAGGGGATTGGAAGATATACAGCAAGTGATCTTAAGTTCCCATCAGGAGTACAACTTCTTAATGGAGATGAATTCCTATTTGAAATAACTGATAGTTCTACAGAGATCAATTTGGAACTAAGAGTTGAAAAAGGATATGGATACTATAGTCTAGAATACCTTAGACAAAGAGATAAAAAAGAAAAAGATACTGAAGAAGTTGGACTTCTTCTTGTTGATAACGACTTTTCTCTTGTTGACTATGTAAGATATGATGTAGAGGAGGTTATTGAAGACTTTAGCGGAAGTACAAAGGATGCACTTAATATTGAAATTAAGGTAAAATATGACAATATCTCTCCAAAGGAAATTATTATGTTCGCTGGAGAAGTACTAACAAGCTATGCAAAACTCTTTGTATTTGATAATGTATATATTGACAAATCAGTACTTGTAGAGTATGATGACCTTTCTGAAGCTGAAGAAGCTTTGCCAGAAGAGTCAGGATCAGTAAAGACAATGCCAATTGATGCGCTTCCATTGAGTGAAAGAACAAGAAACGCATTGATTAAAAATAATATTCTCTATGTTGAGGATTTGGAAAAGAAAAAGAAATCTGAATTATTAGTAATGAAATGAGTTGGAAGAAAAGCTATTGATGAGATTACTTCTTCACTCGCAAATATCGGTAAAGTATTAATCGGATAGCTAAAGTAGGGAATTTATCATTTATTATCTATGTTAAGATGAGACACAAGCATAACAGGCTCTTAGAGGTAAATACAGGAGCTAAAAGTAAATCAGTATTTATGAGAATGCAACTTTCTAGTCTTTTGAGAGCTGGAAAATTGACAACAACTCCAAAGAGAGCAAAAGTATTGAAAGCCTATGCTGATCATTTTTTCTCAACTTTGCTTACTATTTATGCAAAAAATGATGAGAAAACTGCTCAGAGAGAAGCTATTAGATATGTGAAAGCTACAGTATATGGAGAGGCAGAAGGTAAGAAGGTAATTGATACTTTCGTTCCAAAATATAAAGAAGAAGGAAGAAAGTCTGGATTCACTTCTGAATATAGACTTGGATATAGAGTTGGAGATGCTTCACCAAAAATTATGTTGAAATTAGCATAATACTGAGTGTGAATAATTTATTTTAGTTATCGTATTGAGATACAATGGAGTTTACTAAAAAGGATTTGAATAAAACCATCTGGATTAAGCAAACAGACCAAGAAAAAAATAGAAGATGGTATCGTGTAGATGCTACAGGAAAGACTTTGGGAAGATTGGCTGTAGATATTGCTAAAAAATTGATGGGAAAAGATAGAGCATATTATTCAGATTTCCGAGATGCAGGAAGTTTTGTTATCGTTGAAAATGTTGAAAAAATTGCTGTAACTGGAAAGAAGTTAACAGATAAGGTATACTATTCATACAGTGGATACAAGGGAAATTTGAAAAGTATTACTCTTGGAGAATTGCTTAAGAAGAATCCTGGAAAAGCCTTATGGTATGCAGTAAGAGGTATGCTTCCAAAAAATAAGCTTAGAGATCCTAGAATTAAGAGAATGAAGCTTATTAAGGGAACTACTACAAAATACGATAATTTTAAACCTATTAACTTGTATAAATAATGGCAAATAGAGAGTATAATTATGCAGTTGGAAGAAGAAAGGAAACTACTGCAACTGTAAAGTTGTATGCTAAGGGAGCATGAAATTATCTTTTGAAAACAGCTTCTGGAAAGGAATACACGCTTGCTGATTATTTTGGAGGAAATCAATATCTCCTTCAGATCGCTACTTCTCCATTTTCTACACTTGGAGTAGATGTATTGAAGAAGTTTGATGCAGAGATCAAAGTTGTAGGAGGAGGAGTTGCAGGACAGGCTGATGCTATTAGACTTGCATTTGCGAGAGCATTGGTAGAATGGAATTCTGACCTTAGAGTATCTCTAAAACCTCACGGATTGCTTAAGAGAGATCCAAGAGTGAAAGAAAGAAAGAAGCCTGGTTTGAAGAAAGCGAGAAAAGCTCCAACTTGGTCAAAGAGATAATTATTTTTTCATATATAAAGCCCGAAATAAACGGGCTTTTTTTAGGTGTACTCTTTGCTGAGAACTATTTTTATCTGCCCAATTAAATCTATATGCAAAAAGATATCGTCTTATTTTGAATCCAAGGTTCTTGAAAATGAACACAAGCAAGTAATATCCTTAAAGCATTTGAACATTATAAATACCTAGAGCCAGGGAATATTTTTAGAGCACTCAACTCTAATACTAATCTAATTTCTGAATACGTAAAAGATTCTATCAAAAAAGGAAAGATGGTGAGTGATAGTCTGGTTTTTGATCTTTTTAAACTTTGTTCGCATCTCCTTGAGCCAGAGGAAGCTTTCTTGATTGACTGATTCCCTAGAAATGCTCAGCAGTTAGAATTCTTCTTGAGCTATCAAGAGAGACATCAGAGAGATTTTGTTGCTGTGTATTTTGATCTTTCCAGAGACTTAGCTGTTGAGAGGATTCAGATCAGAGCCAAGGAACAAAATCGCGAGGACGACCTCAATATGGAAACGGTAGATAAAAGATTAGACCTTTTTGAGCAGGAGACACTTCCAGTGATTCAAAAGCTAAACAGTCTCAATAAACTTATTACTGTTAATGCGAATCAATCTATTGAAGAAGTGTTCGCTGAATTGGTGGGGAAACTTGGCTTCTTACCAGAGTGAAAATAAGAAAGAAACGTATTTGTCTTTCTAAATGGATAAAATATTAATCAAAAAGAGAAGTCTGAATGCTTCTCTTTTTTTAGTATTTTAATCTGATTTATAATCTAGTTTATATTTCATAGTTGACACAAGACCGATTGGGCGAATCTCTATATCAAAGCCAACCCAACCGATCGTCGCCCTCTGCTCTGGAGAGTGCAAGTTTCTATAATCATCTAAGTCAATAACCTTTTCCTCACCTTGTTTTATTCGGAGATAAGCGAATTTATCATCATTATAGTCTGGGGCTTCTTGTCTCTCTTTGAGTGAACGATGACGCTTTGAAATAACCTTTGCTTCGAGATCTCCAGAAAGTGCAGAGAGTGTCAGTATCGCTCCTGTTCACTGCTGTCAAGGAAACTCTATCGCCCTAAAATCAAGCCACTCTCCAAATCTCAGCTCAAGCGTATCAGATTTTTGAGTAAGAGTTTTGGGGAAAACATCTTCTTGTAATGGAAAAACTCCTACCAGTTGATTATTTCGTCTTAGCATTGCATTTTTTGATCCCAAGTAGATATTAAGCTTCTCCTCAGAAGTTCTTGGTATATTTTTTTCAGAACTTCTAATCTTTCAAGGATCATAATCTGGGTGTTTAAGTAAGAAAAGAGCAGTTCCTATCGTCCCAACAAGTATACCGAGAAGGAGTAAAAGCAAAGATTTTCGTAGCTTCATTCGTTATTTTTAGAGAATAAATCTAAAAAAAGAATATTTTGAACATAAAGAAGGAATACCTCCATTAATACAAGTTCTCCTGAGCATTGCAAGCCCACTTTTTAATTTCTTCTTGACTTATTCTAGCTTTTCTACCTTATAGTAAATACTATAGCTCAATAATCCGTCTTCAGCTACTTGACTATTCATTCAAAAGCCAAAGTTCAATCTGAAGCATCTACATCTATCAATGCAAATGGGGAAAGTGTTAGTGATAATGGATGAGATCCTGAATAGGAACGAATATAGAGTTTATTCGGAGTTGACGCCAGCCAAATAAACTGTTGCCGTCAAGCATCAACGATTTTCGCCTCTCCAGAGGCAAAAAGCTTCTGCATATTTGGTCAAAATCCGATATACCACTTTTTTAGCTCACTATAATCTCCAGTGTAATCTTCCACAACAGTATTCCCTAGACTCTTGAGGTATTTTCTTATCTCCTCATGTTTTGAATAAAAATTTCCATTATTATCAAAATAGATAATTATTCTATCATTATTATCTACAGATATCTCTCTACCATCATTGATATTATTCTTGCTCTCATCATTGAACTTAGCAATCATCTCTTCAAAGAGTTTCCCTCCCATATCTAACTCTTCGATTTCGGTTCTCGATCAAAGTCCATTTAAGGTATCAACTGAAAGAGTCCTATTATAATACGAATCTCCAAGATGAAAAGAAACAATCCTTGAAGAAATATCTGATTTATTTCTACAAAACTTATCTAGATTTTTTGAACAATCTGTATAAGGGAGCAAGAGAGAGAATGGGAGAAAATGATACCTTACCTTATAGTATGAATCTGAAAGTCTAACCCTTTTTTTTATATCTTCTCTTTCATCTTTATCGCCTGAAAGAGGTTCATTTTTCCATCCTTGTTTTGCTATAGCTGAGAGTCAAGCATACTCAAGCCATTTTTCATTTGAGAGAGATCATCATTTTATAAACTCAACTCCTCCTGTAGAGATATTTCACCACTTCTCTTGAAGCTTAGGAAATTTATTCTCTAGAAATACTTTGCAGAAAAATCTTATACTCCTATCACGGGAAGAATCTATACATTGAGACAACAGAGTACGCACCTGATTTATTGATTCCTCTCCAGACTTATCTTTTAACTGCTCTTTGATAAAGAGGTAGGAAAACTCATCCATCTGATGCAGAGCAGAAAAATAGGCACTAAGTTCTAAAAGGAAGAGGACCAATAAGATAACTAGAATTTTTTTCATACGATCAGGCATTATATAATAAATATTTGACTACTTATTCTTTCTCCATATAGTAATTAAACTTTCATCCACTGAGGCAATTCTAACTGTCCTAATACGATCAAAGTATTTAGTTTTTTCTATCTCTTTCGGAAAGGAATAATCGAGATACTCTCACTCAGATACTACTATACAATGTCCTCCAGAAAAGACCTTAAGCGGAATAAACTTTTCCTGTTCAAAAGGTGACTTATGCACTCATAAAAAGCAAAATCTAATCTTTTCCCCCTTTCGATTGATCAATCATCGCTTAGTTTTTGAAATATCTTCAAGCTCTATGTCTTGGACCTGCCTCTCCCCATCTTTGATATAAAAAGTTCCTTGACTTCAAAGGAAATGATCAGAATATCACTGCTTTGGGAATAGCTTAGTTTGCTCTCCTTCAGCTGTATAAGGAACTTGATGCTTTTGTAAACGAGAGAAAGGAAATCAATCTTTATCTTTAAGATAAAAAAAATCTCAAGTAAAAGGCTCAAGTGCTACCTTCTCCAGCCTTCTCCCTCCATCATCTTCGTACAAATCCCCAATAAGCTGGGGTGTATAGTAGATTATTTGTTCAGAATTGAAACAACGGTATAAATAAATACCTGACACTAAAAGTATAAGAAGAAATCAACATATCAATGCTTTCTTTTTCATAGGTCAACAAGTCAGATAATAAAAGTACCCTAATTAGGAAGAAATCAGATAGTTTCAGTATATATATTCATATAATTTTTTATTTATATATTCCCTATATCTAACTATATTAGAGAGCATTGCAAGCCAATTTCAAAACTTCAGATCGACTTATCTCAGATTGAGTTTCTTATTCCTTATTATTATCTCTTAATCATTAGTTCCTAAGGCTTCTCTCAATCCCCCCATCACTTCCCTCAACTTCTCCTTGCAAAGTCTTCAGGGATTCCTAGACTGAAATTATCTTTATTCTTTAACCAAAATACAAGATGGCGGTAAAGTATAACATCGTAGAGAGAAAAAATCCTCTTAAACCTACTGAAAAAGCAAAATTCTATGCTATCGCAAATTCAGATGGAGAAGTCAGCTTTAAGACTCTTGCAAAGGAAATCGCAGCTGCTGGATCTACAGTATCCGATAGTGATATGCTTGCTGTGCTCAATGATCTAACCAAGATCCTGACAAAGCATCTTGCTGAGGGAAAGATCGTGAGGCTCGGAGATTTCTGAAGCTTCCAAATCGTAATCAATAGTAATGGAGTAGATAGTGCTAATAAAGTAAATGCATCTCAGATCAAGGGAAATAAAATTCAATTTCGTCCTGGAGTGGATCTTAAGGAGATGCTTGCAACCGTTAAATACGAAAAGGTAAGTAAATAACTCTCCCCCACCTTACCAAAAAAAGAGAAGCTCAGCTTCTCTTTTTTGAATGCTCAGAGAGGAGAAAGAGAGCAAACCTCTACACCTCTTCAAAAATGACCGCTCATTTTCTAAAAACTACTGCTCAATTTTTAAAATTGACCGCTCGTTTTTCTCTCTCAGAGCAGAGTAGCTAAAGAATCAACCAAGAATGCTCAAAGAATAAAAGTTCAGGTGAAGTCTCTTGAGATAGGTCATTTTTAGTGATTGTTCCTTATCAGGGGGGAGAGGATTACGAGCATTCCTTCTAGCCTTAGCTACCGAGGAGAGGGTATCAAAACATTGCTCGGAGACTTTACGACAAATATGCTCAGAAGGATTAGACTCTGAGATTTGAGCTTCATTTGAGTTGATGAGTACTTTCTCTTCCTCCTCGAGCATCCTTTTCTTCTCAATATTCTCCATCAACCAAGCAGAGATAAAAAAATAAATTAACATACTATAACCAAAAGACTAAAGAAGTCAATATAATAGAGCACAAAAATCTGATTTCTTCCTCGCTCATCATGACTTGAAAACTTAGGAGAAAATCATACACTCTAATTCAGATTTTTATTATTTTTGTGTATATTTATGAGCCTCGCAAACAAGTATCGTCCTCAGACCTTTGATGAGATGATCGGACAAGAGCATATTAGTGATATTCTCAAAGCTCAGATGATTGCTAGAGATAAGATTCATCATAACTATCTTCTTTTTTGACCGAGAGGAACGGGGAAGACTACTTCAGCTAGGCTGATCGCAAAGGGACTCAACTGTCTTAATCTTCAAAATGGAAATCCTTGCAATGAATGTAGTAATTGTCAACTCATCAATGCGGGAACAAGTCTCGATTATACTGAAATTGATGCTGCTTCTCATACAGGAGTGGACAATATTAGAGAGGAAATTATAGACAAAGCACTCTATCCACCGACAACACTCCAAAAGAAGATCTATGTAATCGATGAGGTTCATATGCTCAGTAAGGGGGCATTTAATGCTCTCCTAAAGACAATCGAGGAGCCAAAAAGTAATGTCTGCTTTATTTTTGCGACGACTGAAATCCACAAAGTCCCAGACACGATTATCTCTCGTTGTCAGGTTTTTAACTATAGAAAGGTCCCAACACAGGCGATGACCTTGCATTTAGAAAAGATTTGCAAGGCTGAGGGGCTTGGGTACACGCTTCCAGCACTAGAGACAATCGCAAATATCTCCGAATGATGTGTGAGAGATGCTGTAAAATATATAGATCAAGTGAGTATTCTCTGAGAGATTACCGAGGGGAATATTACAAAATTCCTTGGAGTAGCTGGAGAAAATACCATAAAAACGCTACTAGAAACCATCAAAAAAGGAGACAGAAATCAGATTTTTGAGTTTTTGGATACTATTGCTCAAAGTGGAGTTGATCTCTGACAATTTACTAAACAGACTATCGGATACATTGATCAACATCTTTTGGAAGATACGGACTTTTATCTTAAGATTTGCTCGACTTTTTGAGAGATTTTAGGCAATTTGAGGCGATATCCTTACCCGATTGTTGCATATAAAATCTCGCTGAATAACTATCTTAATCCAGAAAAACAGCTTATTAGTAACTCAGTTCCGCAAGTTTCTCAGTCATCGGTTTCTACTCCAGTTGCTGCAAATGTGACTCAAACCCCAGCTCCTCAGCAGCAGAAACCTGAATCTTGATCAGTAAATTTAGAGTCAAAGAGTGAAGTCACAACTTCGGCTCTTTGACCTGTTCAATCTGAAGTTGTAAAGGAAGAGGTCCCACAAACTCAGCAAGCATCAACACAAAGTCCAAAAGCTGAACCTCAACCAGTGGCTACATCAAGTCAAATGCAATCTTGAACTAATGATTTGAAATCACTTTGGCAGTCTGTTGTCGCTCAAATTCCAAAGCCAACCGCTCAGGCAAATCTCAAAGATCAAGCGATTATTGAGGCTATTAGTGAAAATACTGTTGAGATCATTGTTATTACCAAAATCGCAGAGATGCTCCTCAAAAATGAAGAGATCAAAAAGCTTGTAGAATCACTTTTGACAACCAGTCTCTGAAAATCTGTGCAGCTTCAGGTCGTATATGAGGCAAAAGAGAGCTACTTCGCTAGAAAAATGGGACTATAAACTCAGATTTTACTTCTCCTAAAATATAAATGCTCAAAAAACTTTCTCTCCTCTTGCTGTGAGGAATATATTTGTTGGGAGGTGTTCTTTTTGCTGATGAATATCATTATTTCTATGGAGAAGGTTGTAGTTACTGTGCTAAGACGCAGAGGTACTTCGAAGATCATCATATAGAAGATACCTATAAAATCACTAAATATGAGATACGAAATCATCCAGAAAATCTCCAAATCCTCGAAGACAAGCTTGCTCAAATCAATCTTCCAATCACAGAAACAAAAATCCCATTGATGCTTGTTGAAAAAGAAGATAAAATTCAGACTTCATTGATTGGTCTTACAGAAATCATAAATTATTTTGAAAAAGGAGAAGAAGTATGAGAAGCTACAAATCAAACTTGAGCTCATCCTAGTTTTGCAGATAATGATAAAAATAGTGAACAGTCTCCATGGAAATTTATAGGAATCCTGATCCCAACAGCTCTTAGTGATAGTATCAATCCTTGTGCATTTGCAGTTATGTTGCTACTCCTCTCTACAATCTTAAGTAAGTCAAAAAGCAGAAAGAGAACGATTTTCTCTGGAGTCTTATTTTCACTAGCAATATTTCTTTCCTATTTTTTGATGGGGATCTGAGTATTCAAGCTTTTAGCCACCTCTACAGCGGGAACATCAATTTTTAAGTGGATTATCGGTGTGATCTGAATTTTGATCTGATTGGCGAATATTAAAGACTACTTCTGGTATGGAAAGGTTTTTCTCATGGAAGTTCCTCGCCAATGGAGACCAACTATGATGAAACTTATCCAATGAGTGCTCTCTCCTATTGGTGCATTTGGGATTGGTATTTTAGTCAGTCTATTCCTCCTTCCTTGTTCTTCTGGTCCATATATTGTGATCCTTTGACTCCTCTCCGCTCAAAGTAATGAACTCAATCTATTAGGTATGGGATATCTAGCGCTGTATAATTTCATCTTTATCCTCCCAATGCTCGGAATAACCTTCCTTGTATGAACTGGCAAATCTAGCGTGGAGAAGCTTGCCAAGTTAAAAAATAAAAATACAAAGCTGATCCATTTGGGAGTTGGAATACTGATGCTTATTCTTGGGGTTTATATTATCTCTAGTATCTATTTTTAACTACAAAAAAACCTGAAGCTTTATTCAGGTTTTTTATTTTTTTAAAGTGATACCTTTGAAAACTATTCAAATTGCTTTAATTTTTCACACACTTCCCTAAAAGTACATTTTTCACATTTACTTAAGGTGGTCGTACGCCTAAAGTAGCTTGATGGGAAAAGCACATTATCACTGATAAAAAAGGTCTTTTGAAAATCAGTATCTTCCTTGATTTTTTCAACGATAGCATCAATATCTGTTTGCTTTATCCTACCTCAAAAACTCTGCATACTTGGCAGATAGATTTCATATGCTTCAATATTGATATTTCAGAGTTCTGAGCTGTCATTGAGTTTAAGGAGGAGCTTGAGCGCATACACTTTGAGCTGATCCGTGAGATCTTCAGGAGTCCTAGTCTCATCGCTAATTCTTCCTGACTTTCGATCAAGAATAAGAAACTTATTATTCTGAAATACAACTCAAAAGTCTGGAGCAGCCATGATATTGACATGGCGGAGAGCATCAAGACGCTCGGTCTGAACTCTCATTGCGTTAAAGTCTGGCTTTCTTGGCTCCTCAATATAAATTGCATCATGAGGCGTTGCTAGAATATTTAGGATCCTTTCATGTCGTGAAGATCAGATAAAGGCATCCAAGTTCTCCCAAACTCTTTGAATTGTCGGCTCAAGGAGATCATCAATATCTTGCCCATAATAATGTTCACTGAGCCCTTCTTCTTGAGCAAAGGAAAAATCCTGATAGTTTCTTTCTTTTGAGAGTTCAAACTGCTGCCTCATTTCCTGAGCAATGTTTTCCTTGAGCTGCATAAGTGTTTCTGTAGAAAGGGGGCCTCTCTTCAGCTGATGAAGGTAGTCTGAGATGAGAAAATGTGTCTTTTCTCCCATTCGCATATCAATAGACTTAAGTTTTTTGAGGGTAAGTGTCGTCTTTCGGAGAGGGATATTGAGCGGTTTTAAGGCAAAAGTATAGTAGTTTAAAAAATACTTTTTCTGGCAATATTCCAGGAGTGTGGTCCTAGAGTTTGACCAGCTAAGATTTTGAGTACTCGGTTTTCGCTTCATCTTCATTAGCAAAACGAGATAAAAAATCAGATTTCTTTCCCCCAGTGTAAGCCTTTAAATCTTAAATGCAAGGAGAAATAAAATTTAGGATCTTGTTATTATGTAAATATAGAGAAGTCAAGAGAGAAATCAGTGAGATTATTTCAGCTTTTTTGCTTTTTTTCAAAAAAAAATTATACTCAGAAAATGTAAATTATTTACTCAAAAAAATGCTCAATGGCAAAGAAAACAAAAAAACTGACATTATCCGAGAAAATCAAACAATTAGCTGAAATCCCATTTTCTATTAAATGGGTGTCTATCTCACTTTTCCTATTTACAATGGGGTGGGGACTAGGAGCTGATACCTTTTTTTCCATTTATGTTAAAAGTATCATTGGTAGCGGACTCAATCTAACTCTGATTTGAACGCTCCTTCCAATAATCAAGCTCTTAACAGTTATTCCTATCGGAATTCTCAACGACAAAGGAATGTCAAAGTATCTTTTGCTCTATGGAAAGATTTGGTATGCGATTTCAGGGGCATTCTACTTTTGGGCAGGATTTGAGCAGTCAGCTTTTTTTCTTATTTGTGCAGTGATTCTCAATGGTATTGGAAGCTCAACAATGTATACGACCTATCGTACCTTGTATTGAAAAAAAACTCAAACAAATAATCGTAGTAAGATACTTGGAGTCTACTTTTCAAGCATTAATATGGCCTACGTGATTGGAGCGTTGATTAGTGCATTTTTGGTCAAGTATTTAGATTTGCCCTATATGTATCTGTTCGTAGTAATCTTCGCGATTCTATCAATATTACAGGACTCAAAAATTCAGGATTTTGTTCGCCGTAAGTTTAGCAAAACTTGGTGAAAATATCTAAAAAAACAAAACACTGATCTTCCCTTTGAGTATGAAATTGATGAAGAATATCAAAATATGGAAAATATCCTCAGAAAAAAGAATATGCTTTTACTCTATTTTAGGGAGATTTTCTCACTTTCTCCTTGGAAAAAGATGTTTGAAGCAATGAAAAGCTATGATGGGAATATGTATGTAGCACTTTCTTCTCAGGCACTTGTAAATTTTATGAATTATGTCGGATTCCTCTTTATCCCACTTGTTGCTATGCAGAATAATCTCTCCCTCTCTGAGATTGCGATTCTGTTTGCGGTGATGAGGTTGCCTTACTTAGTCAATATCTTGATTGGAAATATCTGAGATAAATATAGTAAAAAAATCCTGATTACGATACTTGTCTTATTCTCAGCTGGGTTATTCTTTTGGCTTGGAAGCACAAGCAGTTTTATGGCTATTGTGGTTGCCAGTTTTTGATTGTCATTAGCGATAGCAATGCTGCAGCCAATCACCTCAGCACTCATCCTAGGATATGCAAAACCAAAGGACAAAGGGCTCATCGCTGGAATGCAAGAATTCTCTAGTAAAATTGGGGAGATTATCGGTTCACTTGGAATCGGACTGCTTACTGCTCTGGTTGGTATGAATGTGGCATTTCAATTTCTGTGATGTGCCTTAGCCGTGTTAGGAGGATATCTCTTACTCAAAAAGCTCTTTCAATCAAAAGAAAAAAAAGCTGAAGATCATCAGTGAAAAGATATTGACGTGCCAATCTTTGCCCCTCAGATCATTAAGGAATAATCCCTCAAAAGCTGACTTGGAAAAAAAGTCAGCTTTCTTTTTTATTTGAAAACTTCTCGAGAAAAGATATAGTAAAGAGCGAATTTACCCCCTGCAAATACAAAAATGCTCTTTTGATTGATCGTTGCATGCGGTCTCTGACTGATTTTCGGCTCATTTGGGTCAGTAATACTTTCTAGACGAGGAGACGCAGCTACTCGAAAACAGGCTAGTTCTATTCTTTGGGGAAGATCTGAGTGCCCAACTTGCAAGCATCGTCTATATCCTTATGATCTGATCCCACTTTTGAGCTTTCTTTTTCAGTGAGGAAAGTGCCGTTATTGCCATAGAAAAATCTCCTGGCTCTATCCGATACTAGAGCTAGGTTCAGCTATGATTTTTGGATTATTGTACTGGTATTTGTCGTCACAAGGATTTTGAGTTCTGATTTTTTGGACAGTAAATGCTTGGATCCTTTGGCTTCTATTGGTGTATGATGTATTGCGGTATGAGGTGCATATTCCTCTGGTTTTTGTAGGAATGGGAACTTTCTGAGTTGGCTTGCTTATCGGTCTCTTTCCTATGAAAATACTTTGGTGAGGTCTAGTTTTTCTTATGTTCTTTTTATTGCTTTATGGAGCAGCAAGGCGAGTAGTAAAGGTAAAATACTGAGTAAAAGAGGAAGGACTTGGTTTTTGAGATGTAATTATTTCTCCATACTTGGGAGGATTGCTCTATGCTGGACTTAGTCATCAACTCTCAACTCTTGATCAAGTACTCGCATTCCTCTTTTTCCTCACCCTTAGCTGAGGAATCTGACTCGTTTGGTACTTTATTCAGACAAAACTCTATCAGAAAAAAGCGAGCTTCCTTTCACAAAAAGTGGCAGATCAGGCGGTTCCTTTTTTGCCAGCGATGATTTTATGAGTATCAGTGATTCTGATCTTTCAGGAGAAATTTTTTAGCCTATTCTGATTTTAAATGAAACCTGAACAAAAAAACAAAATCAGATTTATTATCTTTTTAGCACTTGCAAGTCTGCTCTATTTTGTCTTTTTTTATGAACTTTTCTTAGTAAAAAGAGCCCTTGTCGCTGGACTGCTTTTTTGTATCTTTTTTATCGTATTGCCATTTCTTGCAATTGACCTCAGAAAAGTAAAAAAAATCTGGATCTATTGAACTATTTTTTTTGTAGGGCTCATTTTATCGATGCTCTTGCCTCAAAATAACTGGCAAACGGTAATCGCATTATGGATTTCTTTACTCGGAACAACTTGGCTCCTAAGATATCTATGAGAGTACTTTTCTGAAGTGAGAAAAGTAGCTCGATTCCAGTATTTTTCTCGTACAGGATATTGGTTTACGATGATTATGACAATCATGTTTGGTTTTGCACTCCTCGGGATGAACAGTAGATTTCCTTTTAGCTGTGATCAAATCTGAACTTGGAGCGATAAAATTATCAAAACATCTACAAATCCTCTTTCACTCTGAAGTTCTGAAGAACTAGTCGCACAGAAATTCACTCTCCCCCAAAAAGAAGAAAAATCTGAATTTGAGACTGAACTTTCTAAGCTCTGGTGAAATTTAAAAACAAATGTTCGATGAGGACTGGTAGACACACAAAAAACCATTAACTTCAAGGTGTGCTCTGTAGTTTTAGAGCAACTCACAAAGCTCTATCAGAACCCAGTATTTCAGATTGCAGCAATTTTTGCGATATATTTGCTACTGTACTGAGTTGTCAGGCTCCTTGTTTGGGTGATTACAATCCTAGGATATTGCTTCTTTCTCATCCTCAAACGATGCAAAGTCTACAAAAAAAAGAAAATACTGGTTGAAGTCGACGAAATAGACTAAAAGAGGGAAGTTGCTTTTACATTGCTTTTTGTGAGCGATTCGCTACACTAAAGATCAGATTTTTTACCTTTTGCACTATTGATAATGAAGATTGGTATTGTTGGACTGCCTAATGTTGGAAAGTCTACACTCTTTAATGCTTTGACAAAGTCTTATTCTGCTCCTGCTGAAAATTTCCCCTTCTGTACGATCGAGCCTAATGTTGGAATCGTAGATGTAAAGGATCCTAGAATGGATGCGCTTTCTGAGATGTCAAAGACACAAAAAATTGTCTATGCACATACGGAGTTTGTGGATATTGCTGGGCTTGTTAAGGGAGCGAGCAAAGGAGAGGGGCTTGGAAATAAGTTTCTTTCGCATATTAGAGAGGTGGATGCAATTGTTCAGGTGCTGAGACATTTTAATGATTCAGATATCGTGCATGTAGAGTGAGGAGTTGATCCACTCAGAGATAGAGAAATTATCAATACTGAACTTATCTTTGCAGATCTTGAACAGATTGAGAAAAATCTACCAAATCTTCAGAAAAAAGCCAGGATTACTCAAAATAAAGATGAAAAGAGAACAGTTGAGATTCTAGAAGCGATTCAAAAGGTGCTTATGGAGGGGAAACTTGCAAATACTATAAAATCTGAATTTTCACCTGAGGATTTAAAACTCATCAAATCTTATAACTTCTTGACGCTAAAGCCGTTTATCTATGCTTTGAATATTGCACAGGAGGATTTAGCTAATGCTGAAGCTCTAAAAAAAGAATTTGAGCAAAAGCTCAATGCTCCAGTAGCTATTGTCTGTGTAAAACTTGAATCTGAAATGATGGAGTTTTCTCCAGAAGAGAGGTCAGAATTTTTGACTGAACTCTTAGAACTTCATGGAGACAATCCAATTCCTACCTTGGATGATTTGATTGGACTTGCCTTTAGACAGCTTGGATTGATGTATTATTTTACAACGGGAGAAAAGGAGACAAGAGCATGGACAATCCCTGTAGATTCTACAGCTCCGCAGGCGGCTTGAGCGATTCATTCAGATTTTGAAAAATGATTTATTAAAGCTGAAGTGGTGAGTACTGATAAACTTTTGGAAGCCGGAAGCTGGGCAAAAGCCAAAGAGAAAGGACTGATTCGTCTGGAAGGGAAAGAATATATCGTACAGGATGGAGATGTAATTATTTTCAAGTTTAATGTATAGAATATAAGCTCGTAGAGAAAGTGTCTCTTCACAAGGCACTTTTTCTTGTTTTTTAGCTAAGTTTTCGTATGCTCAGAATCGAAGTCTTTATCTTGATTTTTAGATAGATGAGAGAACTATATTTCTGAAAAATCAAAAAAATCTGAATTTTCTGTCTCTTTATCCTCCTGTGAGGAATAGCACTTTTTCTCTTGCTTAACTGTCTATACAAATATCCACTTCCAACACTTAATAATCAAGTTTTGAAAGACACCAATGGACAGCTTATCAGTGGAATCAAGATACAAGGGTACAAAACATCTGATCAGATTCCTGAAAATCTTAGGCAAGCAGTTGTTGGTGTAGAGGATCGTAGGTATTATTGGCACTTAGGAATCGATCCAGTTGCTGTACTCAGAGCCATTAAATTTAACCTTCAATGACATGGAAGAAGGCAATGAGCATCTACTATTCCTCAGCAATTAGTAAAAATTACTCGAAAAAGCTACCATAGAACCTGGAGCACAAAGATCAAAGAAATGCTGATCGCCTTCAATCTTTCTCTTCATCATTCAAAAGATGAGATTCTTCTTGCTTATTTGAATAATGTGGAATTTTTAAATGGAATCCGTGGATATAGAGCTGCTTGTCTCAACTATTTTCAAAAAGAATGTTCTGCACTTTTCCCATCAGAGTTAAGTTTTTTGATTGCAACAGCGCAAACTGGAAAAAATCCGCTCAATGCCTCAGGATTTAAAAAGATTAAAACCAGAGCAAAAGTGCTTTGTCCACTGATAGCCGAGGAATCATCGTGTAAAAATCGAGATGAACTTCCTCCTGTTTCAGATAAGGAACTTTATTCTCCCGTTCCTACACAGGCTCAGCATTTTAATGCTTATTATCAGAAAAGTTATTCAAATCAGCTTTCTTCATTTGATCTCAATTTGTATCAGAAAATAGGACAGAGTATCGCTCAGACCGAGGAATATAGATCACAAGTCTGAATGTGAGACTGCTGTGTTCTAGTCTTGAATGAACAAGGAGAAGTTCAAACAATGAATACTTGTAGGGCATTTGATGATAAGAAAAGCTGAGAGGTGAACTGATGTCTCAGTAGGAGACAGACTGGATCAGCAATTAAGCCGTTTTTGTATATTTTTGCATTGCAAAAGCTCGGACTGACCTGAGGAAGTATGATAGTTGATGAGCCGGTTTCCTATTACTTAGATGAGGAGCAGATCTATAGCCCAAAAAACTTCTCACTTTCCTACTACGGAGAAGTGACCTTAGCAACTGCTCTAGGAAGTAGCTTAAATATCCCAGCTGTAAAACTTCTTCATGACGCAGGAGTTGAGGAGTTTATTGTATTTATCAATAGACTAAGACAAGAAATCGCAAATACTGAGCCAGATGTTATCCTCCAAGAGAGTCAGACTTTTAATGCTCACAATCTGGGCCTTTCAGTTGGGCTTGGAACCTATGAACTTTCTCCTCTGGAGTTTGCGAGTCTGTGGAAAGTCTTTTTGACTTCTTGAGCTCTAGCTGATGAGTATCAATCGACAATTGCTGAGGTGGCAGATATTTTAAGCAAAAATCAGTATAGAACAATCAGTTTCTGAGTAGATAATTATCTCAATATGCCAGGATGGAGCGTGAAATCTGGAACCTCTAGACACTTTATTGATGGTTGGACCTGCTGAGTACATACGGCAAAAAAGAAAATCCTCTGTGTCTGGGCAGGAAACTATGATGCCTCTCCAATGAAAAAAAGCTGAAGTCTGACAGCGGGATATCTCTGGAATCTCGTAGCAAATCAGCTTTAGCATCTTTTCAAAAAATAAAAAACCTGAATTAAACTTCAGGTTTCTTTTTTATTTATTCTCTTGTCAAAGAGTGAGCTTACCATCTACAAAATATTTTTTTACAAGGTTTGGATTGATCTTTTGTACATAGTTGATTGGATTGAGCAAAAAGGCATTCAAATCATCTCTATGCTGATCATCCAGATTGAGTTCCATCTTTTGGATAATGATTGGTTTTCTTGCAGCTCAGAAATCAAGAGAAATCGGAGCTAAACGGTTAGTCACTACATCATATCCTCCAATAAAGTTGATACCCTCAACTTCAAAGTAAATCCTTACACTTCCTCAGCTAACTTCTACTTTTTTAGGAGCTTTTGAGAAGTATTTCATAAACTTGTCATTGACCAAAAGTTGCTCTTTCATTCCGAAACCAGAAATCTCATCCTTTGGCTCGTAATTAACAATTACGGGGATCATAGGAGCAAGAGTATCTTTAGTAATTTTTCAGATATCTAGATTTTGAAGGACTTTGGTTTCTAAAATTTTATCTGATATTTCTACTCAAATCAGGCTTCCTTTTTGGAGTAGGAAGGTATAAATAGTTCCAGAAGCTTGCTCTGTTTGACCTTTTTCGATTTGTATTTTAGTATCAGAACAGAGGAGTAATCCCGTTGGATATTTTTGCTTAAGTTCAGCACAAAGATCAAGTTTTAATGTCGAACTCTGATCTGCAATCGCAAGATTATCGCTAATGAGCTGCAGCATCTTTACAAAGACATAGTGATCTCTTTCTAGTAGAGCATTTACAAATGATTCCAATGCTTTATTCCCAGAGATTGAGACCTTTTCAACATAGAGTTTGACTCCATCAAATTTGATCACAGCTTCTAGTCTTACATCAGTATCTCTATCAAGCCCTTTTACTACTAAACTTTCAGTTTCCTCTTGATTCACAAGTGAGGTGAGTCTAAATTGGCTTGGAAGGTTAGCTCTAAAGAGTTCTTCTAAGTTTTGAGAGTTAGATTTTTCTGGAGTTCAAAGCGTGCTTGTAGTATCAATAGTAAGCGTGGTTTGTTTTGCAAGTCCAATAAAGTTCAGTGTTTTATTCCCATTATGAATAGAGAAAAGTCTGGTTGTTAAAGTATTTCTCGTTTCTTTATCTATTTTTGACTTCTCATCTTTCAAATAGGGATCTACAATACTAACATTATACCAGTAGGTAAAATCTCTGGTAAATTGATTAATCAGTTCTCAATTTCTATTAGACTCCTTTAATAAGAGATCAGAGAGAAAAGAGAGATAAGACTGAAGTAAACTATTTGCATCTTCTGAAGCCAAAAGCGCTTTATACAGGAGTTGCTGCATTACAAAGAGTTTATATTCGTTCAGTAGCTTAGATGAAGAAACTTTCGCATCTACATATCCCAAAGCAAGGGACTCTTTAATAGTTAGAAAGTCTCTGAACTCAGTATAGGTAGCATATTCCTCACTTCCACAGTCGCTAAAGATTTCTCAAAAACGGTTGTCATTTTTCCCTCCATATTGAAGATATTGAAGAATTCCGCTACAAAATCTTTTTTGATTGTTAGAATTATATTTTAGCTTTTCATAGATGGTAAAGAACTCATCAGGGATTGGTTGAGTATTAACGGTAAAGGTATCGCTCATAGGATTATTTCCTCAAACTCAAGCTAAATCATAAACATAAAAGCTCTTGAGAAACTGGTTGACATAGTGTTGGCAGACAAAACTTCCTGCCGAAATAGTATCTAAGCATGAAAGTCCAAAAAACTGCTTTATGCCTCACTGAACTGGAAGTCCTGCATAGGGCTTTGTATTCAGTGTAGTTTTTTGAAGAGGAGTTACAAAGATATCCAGAAAGTAGCTATTAATCAGATTTTTATCATAGGTGGAATTAAGGATTGGTTCCGCATAGGTATTCCATTTTGCTTGATCGATAAGAACTGTTCTTGGTAAGATAAGCCCGCTAAAATTGATCAAATTGTCTTGTGAGCTAAATCCTCCAGTAAGAGATTGAACAGGACCTCAAAGCATTTGCACATGAAATCATGAAAAATTATTAATTACAGAGCGCTGATCCATATAGCTAGTTCTCATCTGATTTTCTATCCTTGTAGTATCACCAGTTTCTTTCCCATATACTTCAGAAAAGATAGGAAACATTACCAGTCCGCTTACCACGAGCAGTGATACTAAAAAACCAAAAAACCAGACTCAATATTCAAAAAACAAGGTATAAAGGTAGTTATACCAACGAATAATCTGGAGCTGTTGTTTATTAAAGAAAATAGATTCCTTCATCAAAACTGATATAAAATAAACATTTCTAAGTATACTCACAAATCAAAATAAAGCAAATTTTCAGCTCTAAAATCAGAAAAAACTCCTAGGGAAATCCTTAGGAGTTTTTTGCATCTGAATTAGATAGAAACTGGCGCTTTGATCGGCTTCTGGGGGTTATAGTCAATAAGTTCAAAATCGTTCCAGGTAAAGTCTAAGATATCTTTGACTTCAGGATTGATTTTGAGTTTGGGAAGCGGACTAGGGACTCGTTCAAGTTGCTGATTGACCTGATCAAGATGGTTGAGGTAAATATGCGCATCACCAAATGTATGAATGAATACTCCAGGTTTACGTCCTGTTACCTGCGCCATCATGCAGAGAAAGAGAGCATCTTGAGCGGTATTATATGGGACACCAAGAAAGGTATCACAGCTACGCTGGTGGAGATGTAGGTGCAGCATCCCATCCTCATTGGCAAAGAACTGATAAAACACAGGACAAGGGGGAAGCAGTGTAGATTCCTCATCAAGTTCGTTGGGATTCCAAAGAGAGATGATAATTCGTCGAGACTCTGGATTCTCCTTGATCAGATGAACCGCTTCCATAAGCTGGTCTTTCCCAGGATTTGCTAAACATAATGCTTGCACATCAGAAATGGAAAACTTCTTTCGCAGACTCTTTGGAATATTAATGTCCATATCCAATGCTCCAAATTTGCGGAATTGATATCCATAGGTTTTCCCAAGATTCCCCCATTTTCTACAAAAGTCGGAATCGTTTAAGATTTTCTGTTCAAACTCAGCTTTCTTTTGTATCCATTCATCACTATAACGAGTTTTCTCCTCATCTTCCCACATTTGAATCTTATCAAACTGACCAGTCTTTTTTAGCCATTTCTGAAACGGCCATTCTGTCCAGATGTGATTGTTACATTCAAGCAGATAACGAATATTCGTATCCCCTCGAAGTTTCCATATCAGCTCTTCAAAAACAGATTTTAGACTGACCTTTTTGGTCGTCAGAAGTGGAAAATTGTGAATAATCCCATCATTATCCATGTACAATGGACAAGCATAGAGATAACCAGGAAGCGTTAGGGTACCAGTTCCGGTACGATCGCTAGTTGCTATGCCTCGCTCTTTTATTGTGCGAAGCAATTGTAAATATTGTTGCATACTAAAAAAACTTTTTATTTTATACATGTATAAATATGGTTTTTCTTAAAAAAGTCAAGATATAAAACTTAATTACTGGATAGAAAATCAAAAAATCTGACTTCACCCCTGAAATCAGATTTCTTTTTTTATTCAAAAATAATAGTTTATTTTTTACTTTCCTGATAGGCCTCAATCACCTCTTGGAGAGTTCCTTTATAAAGGAAAAAATCCTCAGGAATTTCATCTACCTCTCCAGCAATAATTCTCTCAAAACTGCTAATTGTATCTTCTAGACTCACATAACTTCATGGCATTCCTGTAAACTGCTCAGCTACAGCAAAACTCTGAGATAGAAATTTTTCAATTTTTCTAGCTCTATAGACAGTTACCTTGTCCTCAACTCCTAGTTCTTCCATACCAAGGATTGTGATAATATCCTGAAGTTCTTTGTATTTTTGTAGGATTCTCTGAATCTCTTTAGCTACTTTATAGTGTCTCTCTCCGAGTTCACTTGGATTGAGGATGAGAGAGTAGCTCTCAAGCGGATCTACCGCAGGATAGATTCCTTTTTCAGCGATAGCTCTATTGAGTACAATCGTTGAATCCAAGTGAGTAAACGTAGTCGCAGGAGCAGGATCAGTGAGATCATCAGCTGGTACATATACCGCTTGAACAGAAGTGATAGATCCCTTATCAGTTGAGGTGATTCTCTCTTGTAGAGTTCCCATCTCACTTGCTAGGGTTGGTTGATATCCAACGGCCGATGGGATTCTTCCAAGCAATGCTGAAACTTCAGCTCCAGCCTGTGTAAAACGGAAAATATTATCAATAAAAAAGAGTACATCTTTCCCCTCCTTATCACGGAAATATTCAGCCATAGTAAGTCCAGTAAGAGCAACCCTCGCTCTTGGACCTGGGGTTTCATTCATCTGCCCATAGACCATCGCAGTTTTTTCAAGTACTCCAGAGGCTTTCATCTCATGGTAGAGATCATTTCCCTCTCTGGTTCTCTCTCATACTCCTGCCATTACTGACACTCCACTATGTTGATGCCCAATATTGTGGATGAGCTCCATAATCACAACCGTTTTCCCAACTCCAGCACCACCAAAAAGTCAGACTTTACCTCCTTTCATAATCGGTGCGAGGAGATCGATGACTTTGATTCAGGTTTCTAGAATCTGAGCTTTGGTACTCAAAGATGCAAAAACTGGTGGTTTCCTATGGATCGGCCACTGATCGACTCCAGAAACTTGCTGCTCTCCATCAATATTCTGCCCTAAAACATTGAAAATATGGCCTAAAACCTCGTTCCCAACAGGTACTTTGATCGGAGATCAGGTGTTTTCTACAGAATCTCATCTCTTAAGCCCATCAGTCGAGTCCATTGCGATTCCTCTAACAATCCCATTCTCAAGAATCTGGAGCGCTTCTATGACTACTTCATTGCCATTCGCATTTTTTGAAAGGACTTTGAGTGCATCATACACCTTAGGAACCTGCTGATCGAAAGCAACTTCCACAACAACTCATTTTACTGAAACAATTTTCCCTAGCATGATAGCGTATAAAAAAGATAAAAAGTCAGATTTTTTTGTTTTATTGTCTTCCTCTTTAATTCATAAGTGAGATTATTCAATCGCTGACTTTGAACTCACGATCTCACTGATTTCTTGAGTAACTTTGGTTTGTCTGGTTTTATTGTAAAGGATTTTGAGCTGAGTAATGACTTCCGTGCAGTTATCTTTTGCGCTTTTCATCGCAATCATTCTAGAGGCGTGCTCGGTAGTTTTATTGTTCAAAACCGCTGAATACAAAATATTTCTAATCATTAGATTGAGAAACTCAAACTTAAATTCAGCTAAATTCGGCTCGACCATCAGCGTTCTATTTTCATCAGTGCTGAGTTCACTTTCCTCTAGCTCAATAAAACTCACAAAATCTCCCAAGCTTTCCTCATCTAGAGGGTAAAGTTTAAACCTTGTTAAATACTGATGCATTGTATTTTTGAAATAGTTGAAATAGATTTTTATTTTCGAGTATTTCTTCTCTTCCAATGCTTTTTTGATATAGAGAGCAATAGGTTTAGTTTCCTGAAGTTCCACTTTATCTGTAATCACTACTGATCCAACAACATTTCGCCCATTTCTAACAAAGTAATCTACTCCCTTCTTCCCAACTACGAAAATATCAACATTCTCTTTTGATTTTCAGTACTTTTCTTCCATTTGCCTAAAAATCCTCGAATTGATAGCTCAGCAGAGTCCTCTGTCACTCGTAGCAACGATCAAGAGCACTTTACCAGAGGCATCTCGCAGCATTTCATCAAAGTCAAAGATATTGACTTCAGATCTAATTTTTCTCAGCACCCAAAAAAATGATCTCATAAATGCTCTATAGTTCATCATCGCAGATTTGAGCTTCTGAAGCTTGATCGTAGAGACAATTTCTAGAGCCTTGATGATCTTTTGAAGATTTTTGACGGATTTGATTTTAGATTTTACTTGCTTAATCGCAGCCATCTTCTGAAAAATCAGGAAATAAAAGATAAAAAGTCAGAATAGTATTTCTCATCATTATTTTTTCGAGCTTCTTTCCTTGATCTTGAGGAGTTTTAAGTCAGCGGTCAATTTCTGCAAGTGGAGATATGCTCTTTCTATTTCTTCATAGTCTCATTCAGATCTGATTTGTTGAATCTGAGTCTCAAGTTTTTGCTTCATCTCATGTAAAACTTGCTCATCATTTTGTGGATTAGTCGTAGCTGATGCGACAAAAAGCATCACCGCCTGTCCATCTGTATAGCAGACTCCATCTCCAATCGCGATCGCAATCCGCTCATCCTCAAAGAGGAACTCAGTCCCCTCTAGAAACTCACTTCCCCTCTTTTGGGTTGGGAGTAGTCTGAGGATCCCAGGACTAACGATAGTTGTCAGCGGATTATGATGGGGAAGGATTCCAATGAGTCAGCTTTTTGTTGGGATTTCAACACGCTCGACCGATCCATCAAAGATTACTCCACCGATTGTATGTACTCTTAGTAGCATCAGCTATGAAATAAAAGGTAAAAAGTCAGATTCCTTTTGTTTTGTCTTAGATCTTATAGGCCCTCTAAAGCATCTCCTATCAGGAGAGAACTTTTCTCCCCTGATAGGGGGAGATGTCGCTTTGCGACAGAGGGGGTTGAATACTAAAGCCCCTTAGCCTCGCTTATTCATGCTCCTCGTATCCACCTTCTTTAAGCACCTCAGCAATGAGTTTTTTGATTGAAGATTCAATCTCCTCAGAAAGCTCCTGTTCTTGAGCAATCTTTTGGGCAAGTTCTTGATAGCTTGTATCCAGTTTCTGATACAGATGCTTTTCTATCTCTCTCACCGCTGAAAGAGGAACTTTCTCTAGGTAGCCATTGATTCCCGCATACAGAAATACAACCTGCTTAAAAAATGGAATCGGAGAATCATTAAATTGCTTGAGCATCTCCATAAGTTTTTTTCCATGATCGATTTTCTTTTTTGTTGTAGGATCTAGATCTGAGGCAAACTGAGCAAAACTTGCTAATTCATGGTAGGTCGCTAGTTCGAGTCTTAGTTTTCAGGCTACCTTTTTCATGATCTTGGTCTGAGCGGTTCCCCCAACACGAGATACCGAAAAACCAACATCCACAGCTGGAGTAAACCCAGCATTAAAAAGATCTGTTTCAAGGAAAATCTGTCCATCAGTAATAGAGATCACATTCGTCGGAATATATGCTGAGATATCTGAATCCAGCGTCTCAATAATTGGCAATGCTGTCAGGCTTCCTCCTCCTCGTGGCAAATCTACTCTTGCAGCTCTTTCAAGCAATTTTGAGTGGAGATAAAAGACATCTCCTGGAAAAGCTTCTCTTCCTGGTGGTCTCCTCAAAAGCAAGCTCACCTCACGATAGGCAACAGCATGTTTTGAGAGATCATCATAGATGATGAGCGCATCTTTCCCATGTTCCATAAAGTATTCTCCCATCGCACATCCTACATAGGGAGCGATATATTGTACCACACTAGGAGAAGAAATCGGAGCATTGATTACGATAGTATAGTCCATCGCTCATTTTTCTTTGAGCATTTCAACGATTCTTCTGACTTTTCATTCTTTTTGTCCGATGGCAACATAGATACAATAAACGTCTTTTCATTTTTGGTTGAGAATCGTATCAGTAGCGATAGTAGTTTTTCAGGTTTGCCTATTTCAGATGATAAGTTCTCTTTGTCCTCTACCAATTGGTACCATAGCATCAATGGCTTTAATTCAGGTTTCTAGAGGAATACTAACTGATTTTCTCGAGATTACTCCAGGAGCGACCTTTTCTACCAGTCAAAAATGCTTTGGAATAATAGGATCTCACTCATCTACGGGTTGTCCTAGTCCATCAAGTACTCTTCAGAGATATTCTTCTCCAACTCACACTTGAAAGATCTGTCCAGTCGCTAGGACAGTATCTCCCTGCTCAAGGCTACTTGGCTCCCCAAGGACCAATACTCCGACTCATTCTGAGGAAAGATCAAGCACCAGTCCCTTGAGTCCGTTTTGAAAAGTAACGATCTCAGAAAACATCACATTATCTAGTCAAACTACCGTTGCAACCCCATCTCTCAGCTCAACGATTTCTCCTTTTTTAGAAAAATCTACCTCAAGGTTCGCACCATTGATTCAGGTTTCAATTTGTTTGAGGAGTTCCTGTACTATAGACATCGTATTGTATATTTTAGAGTAAAAATAGCGAAAACTTAGGAAAAAAAAGATTAAAAGTCAGATTTTAGGAGTCTTTCTAGATCCTCATCAAGCGACCTAGCAAAGATATAGCCCTCTCCCTTGAGCTGAACATACAGATCATCTCAGGATTTTTTTTGATGAGTTGTCAGCTCAGCCTCTTCAAAGTGTTCTTGTAGATAAGCTTTTATAACAGGCTCGATCTCTTGAATATCTCAGCTGAGAGAAAATTTCTTTTTAGACTCCAGTTTCTTTCTAAAAATTTCTAGTTGCTGGCTGAGTTTTTTGCTATCCAAGAGTCCAAGAGGTCAAAAAGTCTGAATTGCTTCTCCGATTTGTGGCTGAAGCTCAGAAATTGTATTCTGATAACTCTCAAGTGTCAGTTTTTTCCCATACTTTTCTACAAGAACTTTCAGGATTTCCAAGAGCTCTAGCGCTGTCAGTGTTGCTGCTTTTTTGCGAGGCATGAGGAGAAGCTTAGGAGATAAAAATTATTTTTGAATATCTTTGATCAGTGCTCAAATATATTCATCTTTAAGTTCTTGATCATGGTTGAGAAGTCTTTTTACAACCTTTTTTGAGGTGGCTTTTACTGAGTCTACTCGTGCATCTTTGAGTTCTTTTTCGAGCCTCGCAGTAGTTTTTTTGGCATCATCGATGATGATTTCAGCCTTACCTTCAGCATCACTCAGAATTTTTGTCTTTTGCTGTTCAGCGAGGAGATGCGCTTCATGAACGATTTCTTTTTTTCTTTTTTCAGCTTTTTGGAGAATATTGTCTGACTCCTTACGAGCAAACTCAATCATCTTTTTATACTCATCATCAGCTTTTTTGAGCTTGTTGAGGAGTTGGGTTCTTTTCTCAATTTGCTGGACGATCTTGTCTCAGAGAAACTTCCTAAAGAGAAGCACAAGCACTAGAAAGTTCACGATCCCAGCAATTACCAGATCATAATGAATATCCATTGAGCTAAAAAAGGAAATAAAAGTCTGATTTTAATGTGTTTGGTCATCGCGAGGCGAATTCATAAAGCCCCCCACGGCTTCGCCGTATCCCCCCTAGCAGGGGGAGATTGAAGTTTGAGATATTCCCCCTCTGATAGGAGGGGGTAGGGGGAGGTTTTCTCTCCTATCCAAGCAACTTAAACGCAATAATCAATCCATAGATCGCACATGACTCAATCAACGCAATTCCCAAAATCGTCAATACCATATAGCTCGAGCTGAGTTCAGGGTTTTTCCCCATATTATCCAGTGAGGTCTTGGCAACCCATCACTCAACAAGAGCAACCGCAAGCCCAGAGAGACCAACAGCCAGTCCTGCTGCGATATACATATATGGATTTACCATATTTGCAGGGTCGACCTCAAGAATCTTGAATGCAACGATCAATCCATAGATCGCACATGATTCAGTCAGCGCGATAAAAAGGATCATATAGGTCATAAATTTCCCCCTCATATCAGGGTTTCTCAAGATTGAGTTGAACGCAGCGACTGCAATCATCGCCTCACCAACTGCGGCTCCGATCCCAGACAACGCAACAGCAAGTCCAGCTCCTAGAAATCCAAATCCATCCATTATCATATACAAAAGAATATAAAAGTCTGATTTTTTATTTTTTTTGCCTCTTATGAGTGATTATCACTCTTCTGTAGCAACTTTGATAAATATCGCGGTCAAAAGCGCAAAGACAAAGGCTTGAATCACCGCAGACAAAAGCCCTTGAGCGATCACAATCAGCGGAAGCACCAAGGGAAGCTCTCGACCACTGAGTCAAATACTCAGTGCCTTGAGCCCAGCCATCAGCATTCCCAATAGAATAGTTCCAGAGGTGATATTTCCTGTCAGCCTAAAGGATAGTGAAACCACCTTTGCTAAATATCAGATGCTATCTAGCAAGCCAGTAAATATCCCAACCACAATATCAAAGAGTTTCATCACTGCTCGTAGCGGATAATAAGCTCGGGTAGACATTTCTCAGCGTTCTATTTTGATGAGTCCTTTCCCGAGAACTGGGAAATATTCATACAAAAAGTGTCAGAATCAGAGTTTTTGAACTTGAAGATACAGCACCAATCACACCACGACTATCGCCATTGCGATATTAAAGTCAGTATCTGAGGTCGGAGCTGTGATGTAGTTTTCTAATCAGGGGAACATGGTCCCGAGAAAGTCAAACAGCACACCGATCAAATTTGCAAACAAAATCACAAAGAAAACTCAGATGACAAAAGACTTTACCCAGTATTTTTGCTTTTCTCAGATAATATCTGTAAAAAATCCATAAATCTTCTCAAATAGCATCTCAAAGAGCCCAATACAGCGCTCTCAAAAGGTCTTAAAAAGCTGATTTTTCTCAGATTTGAACTTCTGATAGCCAAAGATAATTATCAAAATCAACAAGAGCAAAAAAAGTTCTCCTCTCAGCAAAGGGAGAGGAAAACCCTGAATCCACTCAAGGAATTGTGAACTCCATGACTGGGTAATTGCTCGTAGCTGATCTAAAGTAGGCATCGGCTTTTATTTTTGTTGAGTAAATTTTTATTTCTCGGCTATAATCAGATTCCGTTTGTCATCGCGAGGCGAAGCCGTGGCGATCCAGATCTTTAACAGACAAGTTTGCTTTCAATCTAGATTGCTTCACTCCGTTTGCAATGATGGTCAAAGGAACTTGGATTGCTTCACTCCGTTTGCAATGATGGTCAAAGGAACTTGGATTGCTTCACTCTGTTAGCAATGACTGGGAACTATCCTTCTATAAGATCTGATAGATCTTTCCAATAGGGATTGATGCTCTCAATCAAAAGTAGCTTCTGTTTCCTATTTCAGGATTTTAACTGTTTCTCCCTTTGAATTGCTTGTTCAATAGTGTCTAATTCTTCATAGTATACAAGCATATTTAGACCATACTTGGCTGAAAATCAATCCACAAGTTTTTGTTTATGTTCTGTTATTCTTTTTGAAAGATTGCTAGTCACTCAAATATAGAGTGTCCCATTCTGCTTATTGCTAAGAATATAGATATAACCTCTTTTCATTTATTATTATAATAGGTAAGTGGAAATTTATACTATTCTGGATTATTTCACTTTGTTCGCAATGACAGTCGGTCATCGCGAGTGAGTGAAACGAACTCGGCGATCCAGAATAAAATAGTTCTTTATTTGAAGCCTATCTGGATTGCTTCACTTCGTTCGCAATGACGGTCAAAGGAACTTGGATTGCTTCACTACCGTTCGCAATGACGGTCGGTCATCGCGAGGCGAAGCCGTGGCGATCCAGATTCTTTTCAGATTGATTTGATCTCAAGCTGGATTGCTTCGCTACCGCTCGCAATGACGGTCAAAGGAAAACTGGATTGCTTCACTTCGTTCGCAATGATGGTCAAAGGAGCCTAATGACGCCCCCTACCCTCTACACTTCGATTCACAATAAGGCGACGGACTGAGCGCAGACCACTTTCAAAGTCCAGCACCATTATCACAGGCACAGAAACATCCAGATGGCTTTTCATCCATATACTTGATCGCTCAAACCTTATCTAGAGTACAAGCTTCTGTATCATTTCCAAGCTGAACCATACCGTGGACCTCCACGCTACCTGGGATAGAAGTCGTAGGCACACCGATCGCTAGTCCCTTCTCAGCTCTGATGAGGAAGGTCCCATCCTTAGCTGGAGTAAACCATTGTCTTACTCAACCTCTGTTGAGATTATCACTCCAGATAAAAGTATTATTGCGAGATTGTCCTCTATTTTGTGGATCAAAGTTGATCTTAGATCCAGCAACAAAGTTGTTTGCTCACTTTACTGTAGTATTTCTACCTCCGATAGTGGTATTTCAGTTTCCAATGATAGTGTTATCTCCTCAGACACCAATAAAGTTAAAGTTTCATTGGATTTTTCACTCTGCTCCTCCAGCAATAACGCTATATTGTGAGTTTAATTTTACAACATTATTCTGTCCTCATAAGATTACAATTCCAGTAGTATTATTAGATACCTTATTTTGAACTCCAACTACTGTAATAGAATCATTTCCCGAAAGAGAGTTATCTGTACCATAAAAGAGAGCAGAATGTTCAGCTTTTTTATCTAGTGTATTGTTATTACCTCTGTGTTCGACAAAGAGGTTTCCACTGATGACAGGGTTATAATTTTTGGCACTGATAGTCGCAGAAGGAGGGATCTTTCCATCATCTCTTTTCATCCCTCAGGTGCTAAACACCATCTGCTCAATATGCTGTACCTTGTGATCTAGGTCCGTTTTGATCTCAATAGCCTTAGTCAGGTAGGGGAAAAATACGACTCCTCCAAGAGTTCCTCCGAGGAGCGCGATCAGTGTAGCCTTGTTGCTGGATGTGAAGCGTGAGTTTTTCATGATATCAATCTCGTCAAAATAAAAGATGATGCCTAAAGCATTTTAGCTCAAGTATACTCAGATATCTCAGTATTGCAATTTATTTGCAAGGAAAGTAAGTACTTGTGCTTGACATTTTGGAGAAAAGTGATATATTTGGCAGTAGATGTGTGGATCATTAACAGTAAACAGCATGAAAACAAAAATCAAAAAGCTGATGCTGACCATCGTGTTGGTCCTCAGCGCAGTAGTTCTCTCCCCTGCTCAAATAAACTATCAACAAACAGTATATACTGGAGGGGAAGACGTGTCTATTACCAAGTGTGAGGTAAATGTGAGACCGTATGACAGTGAAAAACTGAAGAAAACTCGAATTCTAGCTAAAAATGGCACAGAATTTGCTATTACTTTTCCAGAATCTTATCAAAATTTAAGTAT
>CAUQBS010000006.1:0-50254 GCA_963516485.1 uncultured bacterium | reverse complement strand
TATTTTAATAGATCAAAAATCTGAACTCAGACGGAAAGTTGACATTATTCAGTATTTTCTGCCTATGGAAATGAAAATAGCGTAATCACAGATAACACTTGGCATAAAAAACATAGAATAAAATACTGTTCTTCTGGACAAGACCCAGAAGGAAGATATTACAGCATTAGCAACTGTAAAGATTGAGAAATCTGAATAACTGCACAAAATGATAAGCGTCAATCCTATGGGCAATATAAAATGCTCTTTCGAGATGTAGGAGTCAATACAGACTGAAAAGAAAGACTCAATCCGACATTCAATAGAGATTGAGCTACTCCTGATCCAACAAACTACTTCCCAGAAGTTGGAGACTCAGATGATAGAGACTTGGGAATAGGACCAGTTGCAATTCCAGAAAATCCTCAGGAAATCTATCTTATTTCCCACGATGGGCAAAGGAGAGTCTTCCTAAGAATTAATGAAACAGAGAATTGAAGGACAATTCAAATCCTTAGATTAAGAGGATTCGACGCAGGAAGCGACCATACATTTAACTCAGAAGATCCCAAAACCTACGATGGAGAGATTGATACTTGGGCGTGTGACTATGGACAAGGTTTCAATTGCAATGAAACTGGAACTGTAATATGAGATACCTACAAGAATTACAAACTTGCAAACAGCGTGGATGATGGTTGGGTAAATCTTTTTGATTCAAACATCTCAGTTAAAAGCTGGAAGATTCACATAGCACCAAATACAAATCCTGACTATGCCTGGCAAAAAAAAGATGTACAAATAAATCCTTACATTAGCATATCACTCACAACAGAATTAAATTACAACAAATGGAAACAAAAACTCTGAAATATGCTTACTGGCTATACTTATAGCCTAAAATGAGTATATGATACAAAATGATTTTACCTTAAATAAGGAAATTAGCCTATAGAATGATGAGTCTACTTGCTCAAAAAAAACATAAAGCTAAAGGAAATCAGTTTTTTTCTAGATTAAAATCAATTCCTCGGGTAGCAAACCTCTTGGAAAGCAAGGAAACACAACTGATTGCTTTTTTTTGTTTCCTATTTTTCGTTATTATACTCAGACTTTTTCAGCTCCAAATATTGGAATACGAAGAATACAATACCCTACTGAGTAAATTACATTATAGAGAATCTCTGCTCACTCCTGAAAGAGGAAACATCTATGCCCTAGATAAAGGATGACACCCTGTAAAACTCACAGAAAATATTACTCTTTATGATCTTGCCATCGATCCAAGAGAATTAGATGGGATCATCTCTGGGTCTAACGTCCCAATGAAAAATCGCTTTATAGAAATCGTAACACCAGTTCTCTACAAGCATCTTTGTGAAGTAAATGGAATGAATCCTGTCAACAAAACTGATTGTATTAAAAATATTGAACTATTTGCTGGAGTGAATCTTCTTCCAAAAAAGCCAGAACTTTTCTACTTTTGAAGTGGAATGGAGTCTCCAGAATATCAAAGTTTTAACTTTGAGGAATATGAGAAAAACTTCGGAAAAACAGTAGACCAATTCACAAAAGAAAAAGCTTTCGAACTCATAAAAACAAAACTTGATCAAAAAATAAAAATCTGAATCAAAACTCAGAATTATCTTTGATATTTTACTGAACCTAAATTTTTGGAAGAATTAGCACAAAAGCAACTTCCCTATGTGCATATTATCGCAGATCACTATGTATACCTAGAGCCCTCAACCATGATTGATCCTGGTTTAGCTCAAGCAACAATTGAGGGATTGCTCAAAAAATGGAAGTACCCTATTTGAAGCCAATTTGAGAATCTTTTTAAGCCTCAAGAGTGGAAATATATCAAAATCATCTCTGGACTCAACCCAGCTCTTGCACAAGAGATCAGAGAATTAAAAATAAAACACAGATGAGAACTTTCAAAGATCGAAAGAAATAGAAATTCAAGGCAAGAGAACACCTCACAAAGTAAAAAAGAAAGACTGATTGCAATTCCAGTACTCTATGGACTCGTTCTAGAACCTTATACAACAAGATACTACCCATACTGAAATTTTATGGCAAACATCTTAGGATATGTAGACAGGTGATGAACTGCATATTACGGAATTGAACAATACTTTGATTCAAAGCTTAAAGGGAAGAAATGAGAAATTAAAGGAAGAACCTCGGCTTGGTTAGGAAATGTAGGAGCAAATGAATTTGAAATTCAAAACCCAACTAATGGAAGTGACATCTATCTTACGATTGATATTGGACTTCAGAGAGAAGTGGAGAGATTAGCGAAAGAACAACTAGAAAATGTTAAAGCTGATGCTATCGCAATTTTAGTTACAGATGCAGAAAATGGAGAAGTAAGAGCATCTGTGAGTGCCCCAACCTTCGATCCAAACAATTATAACGACGCGTATACACTAATTCCACTCGGCAGAGAAAATAGAGAAATCATTGATAATCAGACCTATATTGATATTCCTGTATATGTCCATACTGGAGGAGAATACAAGCTAGCAAATTTGACAGAAAGAAAGCAAGAAAATCTAAAAAAGTATATTGCAAAAAACATCTATTGAGCTCAGGTTTTCGTTGATAAAAACATCACTGTTCCTTTTGAACCAGGAAGTATTTTTAAGGCATTTACAGTAGCAATCGGAATCGATACTGATGAGATGAACTTTGATGAGCGCTATGTTGATGAAGGATCAGTAAAAGTCTGAATATATACGATCAAAAATGCAACAAAAACCTGTATGGGAAATCATAATTTTCTCCATGCACTCGTCTATTCATGTAATGTCTGAATGATGAAGATTGTGCAAAGAGTAGGGAAATATGTGTTCTATAACTATCTAGGGAAACTCGGTTTTTGAGAATTAACAGGAATTGAACTTGCAGAAGAAAAGCCATGATTCATTGACAAAGTAAACCTTGTTTCTATGGCCAGATTTTTGAATAATGCGTTTTGACAAGGACTTACAACGACTCAAATTCAACTAGCTTCAGCCTATGTAGAGCTAGTAATCTGATGAGAATACATCAAACCAACAATCATCGGAAACATTATTGATCCATCAAATACGGAAAATAGCTATAATAAGTATCAAAACAGTAATAAGATCTTCAAATCTGAGACCTCAGAACAAATAAAAAAAGGACTCTTTAATGTAATTAATACCAACCCAGAACTTAGTAATGCAAATCTTTCAGGACAAAAGCTCTGAGCGAAATCTGGAACAGCCCAAATTTCATTCAGAGGAAGATATCAAAGAGGAGAAGGATGGACAAATGGTACCTTTGCCGGTGTAATTTCAACAGAAGATCCGAGATATGTAGTTAACGTCTGGATTCGTCGTCCAAGAAAAAACCAATGGTGAGGTTCTACCGCAGGTCCTATCTTTAAACAAATTGCTCAATATCTTCTCACCTATGATCTCTAGAATTTATCTTAGTTTATAGTTATGTACAGCACAAACCTCTCAAAACTTATGGTCAACGACTACTTTTTTGAACTTATCAAAGAAGAAAAAATTCATTTTGATTGGATTATTTCAGATTTTCACTTTGAAAAACCTCAAAGTAACTTTATTCTTTTCAATAGCAACTTAGATACGCTTCTCTTGGAAAATAAAATCAAAAAATCTGACCATATCTGTATAATTCTTGATCAACTTCCCACATCTTTACTGTGAAGTGAAATCTTTTGATACGAAAATATAATCTTTATCTGCCCATTTTCTGGTATTAGCAGTATTGGTCATAAAATCAGCCAAGAACTCAATCAAATTACTATGTTTGAGAGACAAAAGGTCGAGAATTGGTTCCCTTTTGATATGCAAACGCTGATCAAAATTCTCAAAAGAAACTGACTTCATGCAGTCCATCTCGTCAACCAAGAAATCGCTGAGAATATCTATGAGATTCAAGCAGAAGAAGAGCTCGCAATTGTAGACAAGGTCTTAATAGACCAACCAGAAGAGATCCATCTGATCAATAATCCTGAGGCAGAAACACTTGTCATTGGACTATGAAATTACTTTGAAGAACTGGTGAAACTCTCCGAATATCTTCTTCATCAAGAAGAAAGTTATCACTTCCTCGCTCTCGCCTGCATGGAAAAACTAAGTTCTGAAGAGATAAAACTTCAGGCTAAAAAAGCTAAAAAAATTATCCTTCTTCTTGATCAACAATACTCTCCTGAGCTCCAGAATCTTATCGCACAAAAGCTCAATACTCAAGGAGAAAAAATTAGAATTCTCTCCCCTCTTTACACAAAACTAACAACTACACTTACAGATTATCAGTTAGAACAAACTGAGTTTGATGCAGAGCACCTAGCTGAACGTGTCAAAAATAGCTAAAATAAAACAAGAACTCTGAGTTCAGAATTTTACTTGATTTTATTTATAGCTTTAGTATACTCAAAGCTCAGAAATCAGTATGAAAAACCTTTTATTTTATCGATCTAGATAATGTCCATTGAAGAAAAGCTTCACAAAAAAATGGTCAAAATAATGCTAGGTGGTGTCGTTAAACTCGAGACTCCACCAAAAGAAAAAAAAGGGATGCTCTCAAATCTGAAAGATTGTATTAAACTTAGGATCAAGAGAATACAAGCTTTTTTTCAGTCAGGGATTGATGAAATGCAAAGAGATATGTGAAAAACAAAAAAGTCAAAACAATCTAAATAAGTCAGTATTTTAGCTTCTATCAACTAGCATAATGGCAACAAGCTTGGAAACGATCGTATCTTGGGCAAAGAGAAAAGGATTTGTTTACCCTAACTCTGAAATTTATTGAGGACTAGCAAATGCTTGGGACTTTTGACCCTATGGAGCATTACTCAAAAAAAATATTTCTGATCTTTGGATAAAACACTTTACTCAGCAGAGAGATGATGTAGTTCTTATGGATACTGCAATTATTGCGCACCCAACTACATGGAAAGCTAGTGGTCATCTGGATTCTTTTTCTGATGCATTGATTGATGACAAAAAAACTGGTCAGAGATTTAGGGCTGACAAGATCATAGAAAACTACTTTGAAGAGGTAAGAAATGGGCTTAGTGATGAAGAACTAACGCTAAAGCTTTGAGTAAAAAACCTCTCTCCAGAATCACGAGGAAATGAAGGGATGAGAGCATTTATCGTTGAACATATTCCAAATAATCCAGATACAAAAGAACCTGCAGACTGGACTGAATGTAGAAATTTTAACCTTATGCTAGATTCTCATCTCGGACCTGTAGCAAATGATGCCAGCAAAGTGTACATGAGACCTGAGACCTGTCAATCACTTTTTACAGACTTCAAAGCAGTCTTGGACACCACAAGAGCTAGAATCCCATTCGGATTAGCTCAGGTTTGAAAAGCTTTTAGAAATGAGATTACTCCAGGGCAATTTCTCTACAGAACAAGAGAATTTGAACAAATGGAGATTGAATACTTCGTTCCAGCTGATCCAGAAAAAGCTATGGAAATTTACAATCAGTGGAAAGCTGACTGTATGCAGTATTGGACTGAAGTTATCGGAATTAATCCAGAAAATCTAAGATTCAAGGATCACGAAAAACTTGCTCACTATGCAGCAGCTGCAGTTGATGTAGAATATAGATACCCTCGAGGATTTGGTGAGATTCAAGGAATTCACAATAGAACCAACTTTGATCTCTCTCAACATCAAGAATTTAGCGGAAAAGATCTGCAATATTCTGATCCATTCACAGGGGAAAGATATATTCCACGATGTGTTGAAGCTTCTTTTGGACTCGGTCGTCAAGTAATGGTTGCAATGCTTGAGTTTTACGATGAAGAAACACTAGAAAATGGTGAATCTCGTGTTGTTGTAAGATTCCCAAAACAGCTCGCTCCAATCAAGTTCGCTATCCTTCCACTGATCAAAAAGGATGAAGATCAAGTTGCACTCGCAGAACAAATCTTCAGATCTCTCAGTAAAGTATGTAAATGTGAATATGATGATAGTGGTGCAATTGGGAAAAGATATAGAAGACAAGATGAAATTGGAACTCCATACTGTATCACCATTGACCACCAGAGCAAGGAGGATAATACCGTTACTCTCAGAGAAAGAGATTCAATGGAACAAATTAGAGTAAAAATTGAAGACCTCAAAAACTATTGCTCATTCTAAATATAAAGTTTTCAAGATAGAAATTCAGAAACGAAAAAAAGCCACATTTGGGCTTTTTTTTATTAATAATAATAAAAAAGAAATCTGACTTCAGACTTCCTTTTTTTTGATAATATAATCTTAAATGAAAATATCTCTAGGCTTTGCACCTTCTTGAGGTCAGATAATCCCTCTTTCCTCCAATACATCCATAATCCTTGCAGCTCTAGCAAATCAAACATTGAGCTTTCTTTGAAGAAGCGTAGCTGAAGCCTTTCTGGTCTCAGCAATCACCTGAATTGCTTGATTAACAAGATCTTCATCATTTCCTCCATCTCCTCCACCAGAAAGTACTCCTCTAGCAGTCTCAACCTTACTCTCTAGTGCCGCAATAATCTCCGGATGATAAATATCTTCCTCTGTAAGATTTTGCATATACCTATTTCTAAGCTGTGAAACCACTCTCTCAATCTCCTCTGTAGAGACAAAAGGTGCTTGAATTCTAATTGGAAACTTAGTCGATGGATCCATATAGAGCATATCTCCTTTTCCAACAAGATCTTCCGCCCCTTTACGACCAAGGATTGTTCTACTATCCACCTCAGAAACTACTCCAAAAGCAATTCTCGTTGGAATGTTTGCCTTGATCAATCCAGTAATCACATTTACTGATGGCCTCTGCGTTGCCAAGATGAGATGAATTCCTACCGCTCTAGCCTTCGCAGCCAAACGGTTAATACAGTTTTCAACCTCCTTTCTATTTGCCGAACTCGAAAGCATCATATCAGCCATCTCATCAATGATAAAGACAATACGATACATTTTCTCCTGTCCCTCAGCTTCCATTTTTTGATTGTATTCATCAAGATTTCTAACTCTCTGATCTTTTAGCGTAGAATATCTCTTTTCCATCTCCTCAACAGTCCATTGCAAGAGCTTAATCGCTTTCCCACTATCATACACAATCGGAGCCAAAAGATAAGGCAAACCTGAATACATCTCTAGTTCCACTTGTTTTGGATCCACCATCAAAAACTTAAGCTCAGCAGGCGTATTCTGGAACATTAGAGAGACAATGAAATCGTTAATTCCAACAGACTTTCCGCTACCTGTCGCACCCGCTACAAGCAAATGCGGCATTGACTCCAAAGCTTTCACCTGAACACTTCCATCAATCCCCTTTCCAAGAGAAAGATTAGTCGAATTTTTCTTCATCTGCATTGAAAATTCCTCCGTACTAATAATATCTCCAAGCCTTACCATAGAAGCTTTTGGATTAGGAATCTGAATTCCAATCATGTCGGTACCAGGAATCGGAGCAATAATTCTAAGCGACTTTGATTTTAATGAAAGCTTAATATCATTACTGAGCCCCTCAATTGCTGAAATCTTAATCCCTTCCTCAGGCTTAATTTTAATCTGCACAATAGAAGGTCAAATATCAAATCCCTCAATAGCAATCGGAACTCAGAATTCTGAAAGTTTTGTCTGTAAAGCCTTTGCTTTCTCAACCAAAAAGTCCTCATCTACTGTCTGCTGATTCCCTAGATTAGACTCCAATGCTGAATAACCAAAAGTTGGCTTATCTCCAGAAAATGAAATCACAGGTTTGGGCTTTTTTTCCTCAATCTTTTGAGTCACCTTAGTCTTAAACATTTCCTTGAGCAAAGATCCTCAGCTAGAAGTCGCTTGGACAACTTTCCCAGTCGCTTGAGAAACCTTTTCTAAGATATCATCAGTTGAAATATCAGGACGAGAAATAGTAATTGTTGGTCTTTCATCTTCTTTAGAGTCAGTTTTCTTTTCTTTTTTAATTGGCTTTTCTGATTGTTCAATATTTATTTTAGGAAGTTTCGGTAAACGAACATTGAGTACATAAAGCAAATAAACAATTGCACCCAGTAAAAGCACAATAACAATCGCATATATCGCTGTAATATAACTTTGAGAACCATTCTTTAATCATTTTTCCAAAAGCCAAATCAGAGGCCAAGAAAAATATCCCCCATTTGCGGTATAGTTGATAGGCGTTTGTAAAGTCCAGAGGCGAACATTTAGGAATGCGGAAATCAGAATCAATAACGCAAAGTAATACTTTACAAGAAATTTTGCAAGATGTCATTTAACAAGTACCAAGACTCCAACTACAATCGCTAGTACAAAAAAGAAAAGAAGTCAGATTTCTCCAAATGCGATCGTACTATATTTTGTAAAAAAGTTGAAAATAGGAGACCCCTGCGCCATCATCCTAGAAAAAAAATAGAGAATTCCCAGAATAATCATTCACCATCAAATATGATTTTTATTAACGGTAAAGGATCTCGCGGTTCTCCTCTGAGTTCTTCTTCTCGCCAAAACATGAAAATCAGAATATAAAATATTGCTTTTATAGTAGCAATTTAGTCTTATCTTTCAAGGAAAAAAGGACTTTTTTCGGAAATATTAGAAAAAAGTCCTTTTTGTGTATGTTTTTGTGTGGGAGGAAGTCTATAGAGAGTTAATCTTCCAAATTTTCAGCGACAAATTCCCAGTTAATAATATGGAAAATATTTTCTAGATATGCTCATCTATTATTTCTCACATCAATATAATAAGCATGTTCCCAGATATCTACTCAAAAAAGGATCTTTACCGGCAGATGGAGCGGATTTTGAGCATTTGACATATTCAAAATCTCTAACTTTCCTTCCTGATTCAAAACCAACCAAGTCCAACCAGAACCAAAATTTCCAACTGCTGAAGAAATAAACGCTTCCTTAAAACTAGCAAAAGATCCAAAATTCTGATCAATAAGTTCTGCCAATTTCCCACTAGGAACTTGATCATACTTTGGACTCAGACACTTCCAGAAAAAATTATGATTCCAAAATTGAGCAGCATTATTATATAACGCTCAACTAGAATTTTTCACAATAGCTACGATATCCTGCGCAGCAAACTCAGTATTTTCAACCAATTGATTAAGCTTATCAGTATACGCCTGATGGTGCTTATCATAATGGTACATCATTGTCTCCTCAGAAATATAAGGAGCTAATGCACCTTTTTCATAAGGCAAAACTATTTTTTCAAACATTATTATCAAAATTCTAAGAACTAAAACAAAAGAAGCATAAAGATTCAATCACTATTTACAAGGTAATACTCAACAGATGAGCCTATTTTGGGATAATATATCTCTGATTATAGTATGAAATATTTTTCAAAAGTCCTCTAAACCAAAGCACATCTTCAGCACTGAACGAACGAATAATTTCAGACTTATCTTTTTTCCCAAAGAATTTCTGAGTATTTTTTGCAATAAATTTAAAGAAATCAGAATTATCATCCAGCTCAATCCAAATTTTGAGGAAATCTTGAAACTCCTCATAAACGGCTAAAAGATCAAGATAGATTTGATCAGCTTCCTTAATCTTAAGCCCCAAAATATCTCTAATATAGAATATCCATAGACAATCAACTTGATCCTGCTCCATTTTATCTTTATGCTGATTGAGATACGTCATCAAAAGCAGCATACCAAAAAGGGTTTCTCTTGTAGCACCAAAAATTGCTAACAAAACTGACTGCGAATAGTAGCTTTCAAGCTTTAGTGGCTCAATCTTCTCCAAAAATGACTTATTAAGCCAAAATTCAATCTTATATAAAGCGTCTTTAAGATTTGAAATAGCTTTCTCATCAAAAAGATTCACAAAATCAGCAAAAAGCTCCTTAGCTGAACTAGACTGTGCAAAAAGTGGTGCATAAAAGTGAGACAAAAAATCTGAATTTGCCTCTTTTACCAATCCCGAAATCTTAGTTCCAAACTTTTGTTTGAAATCATCTAAAATCTGCGTATTAGTAATATTCAGCCTCGTATCCTTAGGATTGATATCCTGAAAATATGCCGCTGCCATCCCCTCTAAATACAAAATCCCAGCATAGAAATCCGCAACAATCTTCTCATCACTTCCTTTGATAGGGATAGAAAATTTATTTTTCCCAGATCTTACCTTATCATTGATATAATGATAATAGTAAAGATTTTTCCCATAAATATAGAGAATGTGGCCTAGATATTCAAGTTGTGCAGGATTTGACTCAACATTAAGCATCTCCTTAGAGACAAAAAGAGAGATTAAATCTGGTTTTTGAATTCTTGTATAAAAAGAATCCCCTCTAGCATTAGTAAATCCCCCTAAAAGAGTAATATAAAAATTCAAAAGCCTCTCAGTAACTTTAGACTCCCTCTTAATTCTCTCTGGCACATCGAAAGAAGAAATATCATCGCCATTATCTATCGCTGAGAGCATTTCATCGATATCCTCGAGTAAATCTTCTCTCCCCTCTGATCTAAAAAGCTTGATAATATAGTTCTGAACTCAAGCAAAAAATCAATGTTTATATTTTTTGTAGGTCAAAAGATAATCCAAAAGCCTAGGAAGATTCTCCTCAGACTTTAGAAAACTCTGAACTAAACTATCTAATTCAGTCTTATTAAAAATTTTTGAAACAATAGCCTCAACAACCAAAAAAGGATCAGAATTTCCTATCAAATATTTTACCAAAATATCTGCTGGCCAAATATAGGTCAAAACTGACTGTTCAAGTGGAGAAGAATGTGGTAAATACTTAGTAGTTGCATAATTTTGTTTGAAGGCTTTGAGGATTTTTTCTCACTTACGATCTTGTAAAATTCGTTCAAGAAATTCAGCTTCTTCTCCCTTTCCAGCAAAAAGCGTATTTAATCTTTTATAAAAATGGAACAATAAAAAGAAAAATGAAGTTTCCTTAAGTAATTCCTTTTTAACAGCATCAAAATCTGATTTAGAAATCTTAGTATCAAGCTGCTGAAAAGTAATCTTGTAAAAGTCAAAGAACACCTCAATAAACCAATTATAGTTTTCATTTTGCTGCTCTGATGGGAAAACTTTTACCCTTGAGGCAAAGGTAAAGGACAAAAGAAATACAGTATATAGAAGCTGTGTAAAATAATGATGAGGATATCCACGCAAAGTATCTGCAAAATACAAACTTGAAAGCAATGTAATACCATTAGAAAGATTAGCTGGAGAATAGAAATGATATCCATTAAGATTTGCCGCTACACAATAGGCAAAATACGTTTCAATATCCTTTTGTTTGTCAGTATTTCCATATTCTCAAAACCCCATCTTAAATTCCACAACATCCAAGTTTACATCAAACAAATTAAGCTTATAATTTTCAATAATTTTACGATTGATAATTGAAAAAAACTCCCTAGAAGAAATAAAACCAACAAACATACTCGCCGGATTTACCATATTTTGGATAGTCGAATTTGGGAATCTGGTTAGTAAAAGTCTTTTAAAAAGATGCATTATTCATAAAAAGAATAAAAAATCTGATTTTTGTTTCCTTTTTCAATGATAGTAAAGAAGCTATCTTTTTCAAGAGCTTTCTCTAAAAAGTAGCTTAGAAAGATTATATTAATTATTTTTTCTTGATTTCAGATAAAAAATCACTATAAGATTCGCTCGCAAAAATTTAAAAGAATGACAAAAATTACATTAAATCCAGACTCTCAAGAGGTATTTCCTCTTGTAGAAGTAGAACTCAAGCCACTGGGGAAAAACTTTCTCAAGAATGAGCAAAAGAAAATCAATGAGCATGATGTTTGGCTTTCAAACTTCCCATCTAAAGATGGGAAAACAAGCTATGATGTTAGACTCATAACCATTTTACAAGAAAATGGATTGGAACGAATCGCCACTCAAAAGGGACATGAATCGTCTGATTTCATACTCCTCCAGGGGAAAGTTGTTTGGGAATATAGTGAAGATTTTCTTCGTAATAAGTCCTACAAACACTATCAAGAGTGCAAGATCAAGTTTTATCAAACTTCTTCAAAAGCAATACTCGTTTTACAAGAAAGTTGATAAAATAGATCGTCAAAAATCAGTTCGAGTTTATCTTGAACTGTTTTTTTTAACTAAAAAAAACTTCTTGCATTTTGCATTAATATTAGTATGATGAGGGCAGATAATCTTTTATCTCTTGTATTCAACAAAAATGCTACTATTTAATTTCCAAGACTTCATCTCAGAAATGAGAGAAAAAGCTGACAAAAAAGAGATTATAGAAAAATATGAACAGCTTTATGGACCAATTCAAGGGGATATTTACGATCAAGTTCGATATACAGATTATCTGAGCAAATTTTCTTATGTAGAATATGCAACTTCTGAGGAATTATCTGATGATTTTGACTGGGATCTTTTACAAAAGCTAGTGCTATGATCATTTTCTAGTGATTATGAACTAAAGTTTGACCAAGAAAAACACGAATACGAACTCTATATCGCAGTAAAAAATTGAGATCAGAGCGTTGTAAAAACACTGTCTGAACTTTGGTCTTTCCAAGTGCTCAGACTCTATGAAATCTATATTGAAGAGCAACTCAACCTTCATATCCTCAAAGCTGAAGATGAAGATCAGGGAGCAATTGATGCACAAAGAGAAGTTAGACTCAAGAAATGGTGAGCAATCCTAGATACTATGGATAGAGTTCAGCTTGCAGAGGAAGTGAAAGCCTCTCAAGAGGGAATGCTTGGAGATCTGATGGGACAACTCTAAAATCTAAAAAAATATAAAAGACTGACTATGAAAGTCAGTTTTTTTATTTCTATCAGAAAATATTAATCTTTTAGCTACCAAGAAGAATAGCAACCAACAATCTTTCCAAATAATAAAACTAAGCATAAATCAAAAAACTCTCTCATAAGAGAGAGTTTTCCTCTAGTGTAGAATATCCTGATTATCTAGTTCTCAAAGTCAAACTAAACCAATTCATAAATCCTTGATAGAATCTACCCCAAGAGCTGAATACCGGATTTCTTTCTCCATTGATCACAGCCCTCATATTAGTATAAAAGTTATCACTCTCTAATAACCACTGATTACTATTTCTAAGCCTTGGATAATCTCTCTTGAGCGTTGAGATAACTCCCTGCCAGATATTATAAACAGCTCTAAGCTTATCATATTCGGCATTCGTATAGTTATAGTTATTATTCTGCCTTCAATCATCACTACTTCCCACAGTAAGTTGTATATTATCAGAAATAGAACTATCAGACCTATCAGTAAAAGTTACTCTATAAGTTCCGTTCCTATTAAATCTGATAAAATTTGTGAGATACTTTCTTCCATAATCTGATCTATAAAAACTCACATAACTAGAATTAATATGATAGTCTGAACTAGAAGCAGTAGACCAATAATATCCATCCTTCTTTTCTACTCTCACCGAAAGATCTCCATTATAATTTTCATTTTTAGAATTTGAGTATCTCTGATATACGGTAAGATTAAGGTCCACCCAGCTACCAGCACTCACTGAACTACTTCCTGATTTTTCAACTCTTAACTGGCTACTTGTATTATTATTTCTACCTCTACCAACATGAAAAGTTGCTGTAGTAGTTTCTCCATTATCAAGTCTAGCTGTAAGTCTGAATTCTCCATCTTTTCTAAACTTCAAGAATGAAGAGAATGATTTTGAATTTTCTGAACTGTAGAAGGTATAACTAGATCTATCTAAATCATAATCTGAACTATATGCTGATCTCCAGTGTCCATCTCTATACTCCTCTACTTCAAATCTCACAGTTTGAGAAGAATAGTAACTTCCATCTCTCCTCACGCGAAGTGAAATCCATTGATCTACACTAGGAGAAGTTGTACTAATATCATCTATCGCTACCCAGTTACTTCTATTATTATTCCCATTTCAAACAGTAAACTCCTGATATGCAGTATAGTTTGTTCCATCTATTTGTGCAACGATCTTATAGCGACCATTATTTCTGAATCTAAGGAAGTTTGTCATTCTCCTCTCCCCCCAATCAGAAGAAGAAAAAGTATAACTAGATCTCTCCAAATCATAATCAGAACTTGAAGCAGACCTCCAGTATCCATCTCTATACTCCTCTACTGAGAAATTCACTCTTCCATTAAAATAATTACTGCTTGAGGAACTTGTATTTCTTACCTTCAAAGTCATATCAATCCATTGATTTGTACTTGGATTAGTTGAAGAAACTGAATTAAAATCGATCTGGTACCCCCAATAATCATTTTTTCTATTCCCATCATCAGAACCGTCAGTAAACCTTCCATTTCTAAAGTCATAATTTGCCACTAAAACTGAATATGAATTTGAGGTCTCAGCTCTAAGTTCCACTTTCATGTCAGATCCCCCATAGTTGAAATTTCACTGACAATTAGGCAAATCAATACGATTATTATTCGGCAAAGTCAACTTACAACTAAGTGAATTTGAACTCACACGAGAAGAACTTACTTCTGCCCTATAAGTATCAGTTCCCGTCTTAGCAATATCAAAACAAAACGAGCTTCCATCAGTAAAACTAATTGTCTGACATCAAGCAAAAGCTGCATTTGCCAGTCCTGCTACTGGAAGCATAGCTGCTAAAAGCAAATAGTGTACTTTCTTCATTATGCATTAGGATAAAAAATAAAAAGTCTGATTTTCATCTTATATCCTCTAAGATAACGATTCTATGAGTAAATACAACCTCTTTTCCACCAATCCCGATAACCAAACGCTAGCAGATTCCCTTTACAAATCCAAGAAAAAAACTAAAAAAAGAAAAATCAGAATTTTACCCTTTTTTATCAAAAAAATGCCTCAGAATACTCAAATTCTCACGCTCAGAATATGCAATATATGATTCAAAAAGCTGGTCAACTGAGAAATTTCTAACAAATATAGAGAAGTAAAGCCATTTTGGACCTCAAGACTTTTTGAAGCTGATTGAAGTCCTAAAAACTTCTCAGAAATCCACATAAAAAACTGATATCAACCGAACTCTCCACTTGCAATTTACGATTTTTGAGGTATTCAAGGACAAGAGCTCCACGAGTGAAAACTCTGCTACAAAATCAAGCTAGGGAAACTCAAAGAAATAAGAAATTTTGAAAAATAAATCATTACTAACAACAAGAAAATCCTTATGTAAAAACAAAAAAACTGCTTGAAATCGAGCCTAAAATCATCATACTGAAATTAATTGTTTTATCTTAGTATTTCTCAAGCTCGTGGCAAATCCTCTTATTGACGATCTTCTAGCCTCTACTGATATCGTCGAGCTCATCAGTAGATACGTTCCCCTCAAAAGAGCCTGAAGTAACTTTTCTGGTTGCTGCCCTTTTCATAATGAGAAAACTCCATCTTTCATGGTTTCACCTACCAAACAAATCTTCAAATGCTTTGGCTGTGGAAAGGGGGGAAACGCATTGACTTTTTTCCAAGAGATAGAAAAAATTGATTTTCGAGATGCCGTAAAAGAACTCGCAAAAACTCAGCATATTGATATTGAAAAATATAACCTCAACACCCAAAAAATCAGCGATGAGAGCGATCAAAAAGCAAAGCTCAAAAGAATGCATTCACTTACTCAGCAATTTTTTCTCGCTCAGCTCAAAGAATCAACTCAAGCTTTAGACTACCTAACTACGCATAGAAAACTTTCAAAAAATCTGATTGAAGAATATGGTATCGGATATGCACCAGATAAGCACTACCAACTCATCCAACTCCTGAGAGAAAAAGGTTTTACAGATAATGATCTCTTAGAAGCCTCTCTGGCTAAAAAAAATGCAAATGGAGAAATTTACGCCTTTTTTAGAAATAGGATTACCTTTCCAATCTACGATACCATGGGGAATATTGTTGGATTCTCAGCTAGAGTACTCAATCCTGAAGACAAACCCAAATATTTGAATAGTGCGGAACATAAAGCCTTTGAAAAATCAAAACTTCTCTACTGACTAAACTTTGCCAAAAATTATATCAGAGAACAACAAAAACTGATCGTTGTGGAGGGACAAATGGATGTTCTCTGACTAGCAAAGCTTGAAACACCAGTCTGAGTAGCAACTTCTGGAACTGCTCTCAGCCAAGATCATATCAAACTTATGAAGAGATACACCGAAAACATCTTTCTTCTTTTTGACAACGATAATGCAGGTCATCAGGCAACTTTAAGAGCTCTCAAACTCTTTTATCAGCAAAACATGTTCCCAAAAATTATCAAACTTCCAGAAGGATTTAAGGATGTTGATGAACTTTCAAACACTCCGGAGGGGAAATCAGCTTTTGAAACTTGTCTCATGAATGCCCAGGATGGTTTCCTAGGAATCTATCATCAGATGAGGTCAGAACTTGATATGACCTCACCTATCGACAAACAGAAACTCATAAATACCCTCTTTGAACTCATTATTTCAGTTAATAGCCTCACCATCCAAGAGCACTACAAGCAACTCCTTGCAGAAAAGCTTGGATTCGCTTTTGAAATCCTTGATGCACAGTTTAAGAGATACAAAACAACAGATGGTAAGCTTATTCTAAATCAACAAAATAGACAACAACAGCAAGAAAACACTGATCGTTACCAACTTCATAGAGATGAACTCGTTGTCAGTCTTTTTTACCAATGAGCTCTAGAAAAATATCTCTGAGATTTCCAAGGAGCAACGACACTTTTTGATATCATTATGATCATCTGAGCATCTAAACCAGACTCCCTCCTCGCACAAGCATTAAATAACAAGCTCACACCAGAACAAATCTCCTCTCTTAATGAACTTGGAATGTGGCGAGACGCACAGCTTGAGGAACATAAAACCACTGAAAAAAGATACCAAATCATCCTCCAAGCCATTCTCCCAATCCTTCAAAAATGGCTTCAACTAGCACTCAAACATTCAGCACTTTCAGCTGAACAAAAAAGACAACTCCTAGAACTCAGAAAAAAACTATAAAAAAATCAGAGTAAAAAAACTCTAAGTCTGTACTTAGAGATTTTTTAATATCTGCTCCAAAGCAGGATTTTGCTTCGCCTTTTCCGTCAAAAGGGTAATCATCTGCTGATCTAAAGCAAAAATTGAAAATTCCTTCAATAAATGCTCACGATAAAAAACCTTAACACGATGAAGACCAGAAACTGCAGGAGTCAGATTTATTTTTCTTTTTTCTCCCAAATAACTGATACGATCTGGAAACACCTGCATTCCACTTCCAACTTCTACCTTGATCTCTCATTCAAGAAATCCTTGATCTCCTCTCTTATTCTTAATCATCAATTCAATAGATTTTCCAAGCTTTACAATAGGATAGGACAATTCTCAACTAATATCCCCTGCAGTCAATAAATACCCAGCCGAACTAGCACCTTCATTTAACTGCTCTGCCTGAAAAATTCTCCCTTGTGTCTCCAAAAACAAAATCGGATCCAAGGTATTTTTCTGGATCAATGACCAGCATTTTGCCTCATTTACAACTTGAAAAAGATTTTCTGCCTCACAGTCAGTCTGCGGATAGTAAGGATGCTTTCACTCATTAGTATCGATCTGAAAATGAAGGTGCGGACCAGTTGTATTCCCAGTATTTCCAATTTTTCAGATCAACTGCCCCTCTCCTACTTTATCTCCTACCTGCACCAAAATTTCACTCAAATGCACATAATTTGAATAAATAAAGCGGCTTCAAATCTGATGTTTGATCGTGATAACATTTCCCCATTCACCCTTAGCGTGAGCCTGAACCACCTCACCAGTTCCCATTGAATAAACTGGAGTCCCTACAGTCGATACAATATCCACTCCTTTATGCGCTCATTGCCCCATATCTCGACCTCAGACATAGGTTGCACCTCGCAAAACAGAATACACAGAACGATGCAAAGGATTTTTTATAAAAGAAAGATAGTCCGCACCTTCAATCTTTGGCAACTGAATCTTGCACAGCTCCTGAGTACCACAGAATTTCCCCTCCACTTCTGGAACTGGATACTGCCAAGCTCCAGCATATGAGGCCGTAATTCAAACACCCAAAAAAGCAAAAAAAATCAGATTTTTTACCCTTTTTTTCATTTTCCCTACAAAAATTATATTTTAAAATCAGAAGAATCAGTATACTCCTCTGCTCAAAAAAAACAAGGAAAGTTTTTTGAGCTTATGATAAATTTTGAAATTCAGGAAAAATGTCATAATTAGCATTTTTGAAAGTATTTTCAAAAAAGGGAAAGCCTTCGAAAAGATAGAGAGATAGAATACTTTAAAAACCTAACTCATTAAGATAATCATAGCACCCTTTCCTTAAAGGTTGCATTGAAGAAAGTGAATGAGCATCACTATTAACATAAACATACTTTGCATACTTTAGCATATAATTGAGCTTTTCAGAGATTGCGCGACCTTTACGAAAAGTTCCATAATTAAACTCCATAGCAATATCATAATAGTTTGCAAGCTCCACAATAGGCTCAATACTCAAATATTCTCAAAGTTCATTAATATCATAAGGATGTCAAATAATCTTAATTTTTTGATGATTTTTCTCTATAGCATTTAATAAACCCTGTGTAGCAGTGACTGGCTCAGACAAATACCCATTCCAATGAACAGATAAAATAGTAAAATCACTTTCCAATTGCTGACTAACTAAACATACATTTCAATCAGCATCCAAAACATCTGCCTCTATTCAAAAAATAACATTAACATCATTATGGACATTTTTCCAACTATTCAAGGCATATCTCGCTCCACCAGATGGACAAATTCCATAGCGCTCCTTAAGAACTTTAATCAGATGATCACTATGATCTGTTATCGCAATTTCTTTCATTCCTAGCACTCAAGCATATTGAACAATGTCTTCAACTGTAGCGGAACCATCTGATAAAACACTATGAATATGATAATCAGAAAAAGAATCATTCATAATTACGGACATTTTATAGAATAGATTATAAATATCTAGAATAGATATAGCTTAATTCAAAATAAATACAAGAAAAAATATCAACTGGAAACCTAAAATAAAAGAAAAATCCCAGATACAATCTAGGACCTTCTTGCATTTTATAAAATTCATAAAATACAGTAACTGTTATGCCATATGTAAACAAGCTCTAGCTACACCTATCTTAGAGATTACTTGATTAATCTCTTCACCAAATTCATCACTTTCTGATTCATTTAAAAAGTCAGAAAGATGTGAAGAGTCTAGTCTAGAAAGTCTATCAGATAAATGCGAACACCCTCCAATAAATGTGATAAGATGAAAAGCATTTGTCGCTGCTAGGACCTGTGGCATACCAAAACGCTCACTAGTGGTATATTTGAATTTCTGATAAGCGATTTCCTGTTCCTCAGAAACAGTTCCACACTTTTGAAATTCACCACGCAAGTAAGATAAGACATCAATTGTGTCTTCAGCATGAGAAGCTAGATTTAATAGCTTCTCTTTCTCAATTTTGAAGTTTTTTGCTTTGTTCATATGATTACTAGTAATTTTAACTTTTTTTTATTTTAGGGGTTTGTGAATATATAAATTTCGAGCAGAAAGTCAAGATATATTTTAAAAAAACAAAAAACTGACTTCAACAGAAGCAGCATTTTGCTTTTATCCTCTTAATCCATAACACAATCAGGGCTGGCAAGAATCGAACTCGCGACGCGGAGCTTTGGAGACTCCCGCTCTACCACTGAGCTACAGCCCTATAAAATGAATATCCCTTGATCCAGGGAGTGAGGGGATCGAACCCCCGACAGCGGTTCCGAAGACCGATGTGTTACCACTACACCAACCCCCCATATATCAGTCCAATAAGCCCGGTTCTGTATTAGGTACTATTTATCTATTACTCCTTAGAGGAGTACTATTGCACTTCCATAACAAGTATGACAAGCTTGCACGAGCTACGGTTTACCGCTCATCAGATCATCAATCTGATTGAGTGTAGGTAAGCTTAGAACTAAGCTACCCTACTGTTTCACCTTTCTCCTCCTAAGAGGATAGTTTAATCTCTGTGGCACTTTCGTTTGCCCGCAAGAGCGATGTTCCAGTATCCGTTAGATACTAGCTGTTTTTTCGTGCCGGGACTTTCCTCACCTTTGGGGTGCAGTACCTAGACTGACGGTCTATATATACTAAAATACTTCTATAAATCAACTCAAAAAAACAAAAAAATCTGATTTATATCTACGCTTCCACTTATTTTCTCCTAAATATCGCATAAACGACCAAAAACGGGAAAACCAAGACCTTTTTCCAGCTCGGCTTCTGCCAAAAAAATGCTGGATATTCCTTGAAAAGCGTATCCATCGCTTTCCCAAACCTGTTTTTCGGATTCTGAGTATCAAAGGGATACTTAAAAAAATCAAGCAAAAAACGTAGCATCACATAAAATAAAGTTAAAAAGCCCCGAAAACTTTTCGAGGCTCTATGATCAGTTTTTTAGTCCTGTTTTTTTGCCTTTGCAGCAGTCTTTTTAGCAGGCTTTTTTTCCTCAGACTCGCTAGCCTCACTCAATGGACCAACAAGCTTAGTATAAAGTTGCTTCTCTACAAAAAGTGGCTCCTGTTCATTATTCCAATCAATTGTCAATCCAAGCAATTCAGTAACTTTATTGAGAATAAAGAACTTTTCAAGACTCTCCTTAGCTGCTGATTGAATTCCTTCTATAAATTCCTTCGCTTTTTCCTCTCCAATCTGAGAAAAATATTCAGCAACCTTTTCAGCAGATCCAAATCTCTTCTCCAAATTCTGCATTCTTACCTTCAACTCTTGATCAACCATCGTCTTAGGAATTATTACCTCAACTCCACTCTTCTTTACCTCAGAAAGATAGTTCTCAACAGTCTGAATCAAGCTATTTTCCTGCTTTTGTTTAAGAATCTCCCTTTTAATATATTCTCTAAGTTCAGCATTAGTCTTTACTTCTGCATCCTTACCAAAAAGCTTTACGATCATTTCATCATTAAGCTCAGGAAGTACGATCTGCTTCACATCTTGAATAGTTACCTTCAAAACTTTTGCTCCGTCATGCTTTGCTTTTAAAACAGCAGGGAGCTTCTTCTCATCATACTTAAGCTCGATTACTTCTCCTTTCTTTTTTCCCTCAAAAGTCTTTGCCCAAAACTTATCCTCAGCAAATTCTACTTCACCAAGGTATGTTGTTCCCTTTTCAATACTCTTGTCCTCAGCATCAAAAAATTCAAGTCCAAGCTTTGAAATAGTATCCAAAGCTACAACTTCAGCCTCCTTATAATCAGCATAATTCTTCTGAATATTGAGCAAAGAATCCTCTACTTCTTGCTCTGTAGCTTCTACACTAATTCCATCCATTTTAACCGCAGACCAGTTCTTACCTTTTACATCAACCTCAGGATACACATCAAGAGAAAACGTTACTGTTGTAGTTCCCTTCTCATCTTTAGTATCAAAAGCGTAAGGCTCCCCGATAAACTTAATATCAGCATTTTCAGCCAATAAAGCCTGAAGTCCCTTATTGATCAAATGTTCATTGATTGCCATACTGATATATTCAGGAGAAACCTTCTGCTCTACAATATGCAAAGGCACTTTCCCAGCTCTAAAACCTGGAACATTCATATCCTTTGCAAAATGTTGCAAAACATGACTTCTCACTCCATTTTTTTCCTCATCAGAAAACGAAATCGTAATAGTATAATTGCTCTGTTGAGCTTTTGCTAATTTCTTATCCATTGTCCAAAATAATGAAATAATAAAAAATTTGAAACCGAAATTAAGTCTAGCTATTCGCTCCTTGTTTTCAAGAGAAAAAATCTACTGTTCCTCCCCTCTCCCATACTCAAAGATCTAAGCCCAGTGAAAGAAATGCTCTTGCTTTTATCAAGCATATTCTTAGGATTAGAAACAGAAAAAAGACAAAAAATTCTGATTTCTTTTTCTTTATTTTCGATAGATAAACAATGAAAATTTCTCATGCTCTTGGTATTGACCGAGGTAGTAAATATATTGGTCTCGCCTATACTCCGCTCAATGCAGATGTCGTTTTTCCGATTGGATATGTAATGAATGATGCAATGACCTACTACTATATAGCAGATCTCATCCAGAGATATCACATTAGAAAAATTATTCTCTGATGGCCTCAGAAACAAAAAGATATCCAAGAACACATCACAAAATTTATGGAATCTCTCAATTATATCATTGAAAATCAAAGGATTGAAATCGAAACTGTAGATGAAGATTTCAGTAGTGTGCAATCAGGAGAAATCGTTTCTGACTTCAAAAAAAATGCAACTACAGATACCATCAGTGCAATGATCATCCTTGAAAGACGAAAACAATCAAAAAAATCTGAAAACTAAAACAGCGACCTCATACAGTCGCTGTTTTTCTAATTTCTCAATCCCCCTTTGGATAAAGTCGAGTAATCCAGACATTAAAAAGAGGAACCTCAGAGCGCAGTTCAAATAATCCTGGATCATCAAGGTCTCTTTGTTCTAAACTACTCTTCAGTCTCTGAATTTCTACAACTAGTGCAGAGAAATCCGGTGTTCCTCCAAGCGCCAATAAAGCCTGATTACTTATGAGCCTTAGCTTTTTTTGTCGATCAAGTTCATATACAACGCTCGGTGCAATCTTTACATAGTTGTAGCGATAGAACCCATTTGCTAGCTCTCTTCTTCTCTTTGCATTAAGTGCTTCAGCATAGGCTAGAATATCTTCAATCAAAACACTGACCTCATCTAAGGAATAGTAAGCCTTCTTATCGTTCCATAGGCGATGAGAGACAAAACTCAGATTTTTTTCTTTTGTTTCCATATCTTTTTTTATTTAGTGATAATACTATTGATAACTATTTCTAGCAAGAAGTCAAGTTCTTAAGAAAATAAAAAACAGCATCCTATATAATAGGTGCTGTTTTAACATTCATGATATACAAAGATAACTAAACCTTCCTCCTGAAGATTTGAGGAATCCACTTATTAAGCTTCTCCCTCTGCCCATCATTCTCCTCTCTAGGAAAGAGATACTGATTCAGATCTTTATCTCCGCAGTCCATGATATTCCTTCCAATAAACTCTTTAAGTTCGGTTCGGAATCTATCAAAATCTCCATCGAAGAAGAGATGAATGAGAGTAGCTGTATTCATATTCATAAGTTGTCCACCCTCTCTTAGCCTCACAAGAGATGCCTCAAAGATTCCAACTCTATGGTAAGCCCAAGCTCCATCCTTATTTTCACCTATATACTTGGATCTTAGCTCATGGTAAAGCTTATTTATCCTTTCCATCACTTCTTGTATTTCTTGAAGATCATTAAAAGAAATACTGATTTGCTTTAATTTTGTCATATTTAAAAAATTTTTTATGTTTACGATTACATATATAATATTTTTTTTATAAAAGTCAATATTTTTTAAACAAAAAACAGCACCCGTATATAGGTGCTGTTTTCGCATCTAAAAGATGCGATAGTTGTCAGCTTTCAATCGCCAACAACTTAGGAATCCAAGTTTCTAACCTAGATCTAACCTTTTTGCCGTTGAGGGCATAAAAAGTTACCAGAGGTTGCCCCTTATCTCTACATTCGCCTCCATAGCGTTCAATCTCATCCTTGAGATCCTGCTTGAAAGCTGAGAAATCATTGCTCAGTACAAGCTCCTTTACAGGAGCTACAGAGAGCCCAGCAAGACGCCCAGATGATGCAAGTGTATCAACCACATCTCCAACGATCTCTTCTTGAGAAACGCCAGAGTCCGGTCCCAAACTTTTCATCTTTTTATCCAGAGCTTTATTAACTCTAGAGAATGCTTTAGAAATTTCTTTGAGATCATCATAAGAAAGTTCTATTGAAGCTGGCGATGGTGCTGTAGGAGCACCTGGGGAGACAACGTCTCCTGCGGAAGAATGAATCTTTTCCATAACGAAACAATTTAATTAGTACAACTTTTTTATTTGTAAGATACAAAATAACGATTTTTTAATAAAAGTCAAGATATTTTTTCAAGAAAAAGTTAGAAGCCGTACTTCTAACTCTCATCATCTTCATCAAAATTATACTCCTCAAAATCATCATTATCATCATAGTCATCTTTTCCATAATCCTCATCTCTTCCATAATCCTCATCATCAAGATATTCATCTTTCTGCTTCTGAGCTGGCTTTCTTCATCTTTTCTTCTTTCCTCACTCACTATTAAGCTTTTCGATATCATCTTCAATTCCGAGCATTTTTTGAAGCCCCTGATGTTCTTTCAGTTTTTGAATAACCTTTTGCTCAATTTGTCTCACTCTTTCCCTCGTTACATCAAACTCTTCTCCAACTTGTTCAAGAGTAAATTTCGGACCATCAATTCCATATCTCATCTTCACTATTTTAGCCTCTCTATCATCGAGCATAGCCAAAATACTATCCAAATTATTTCTAAGAGCTGCTCTCTCGGCCAACTGATCTGGCCTGAGGGTATTCCCATCCTCTAGAAGATCTGCAAGCGTATCTCTTCCTTCATCCCCAACTTCTCTATCCAGCGAAACATTTCAAAAGATCACTTCTTCCAGCTTTTTAATCTTTTTAATCGGGAATCAAAGCTTCTGTCCGATTTCTTTACTTGTTGGTTCACGACCAAGTTTTTGAAAAAGAAGCTGATAAGTTTTATTATATGAATTGATCTCATCAATCAAATGAACAGGGATTCTCACATGCCTTGTCATATCAGCGATAGCTTTTGTGATCGACTGTTTAATCCACCAAGTCGCATAAGTTGAAAACTTAAACTCCTTATCTGGATCAAATTTTTCAATAGCCTTAATAAGCCCGATATTCCCCTCCTGAATCAAATCAGAAAATGTTAAACGAGAACCCAAATATCTCTTAGCAATAGAAATCACAAGTCTTAAATTTGACTCAATCAGCTTTTTCTTTGCTTCTTCATCTCACTTTTTAATTCTTCTTGCAACCTCCTTCTCCTCTTCATAGTTCAAAAGTGGAATTTTTGAGATATCATTAAAATAGAGTTTGATATAATCCTTATACTGATTATCAACTGCATGATCCGCCTTACCATAAAGCGTAATTTTTCAAAGCTTAGTCTCTTTTTTCAAAGACTCCTGCTCTTTTTCAAGCAACTCTTCAATCGTTACAATTTTGATTCCAAGTTTTTCTGAGAGATCATAGAACTTTTCAAGAAGCTTGATATTTCCTTCCATATCATCAATTTCAGAGATCACTTCTTCTTCCTCAATCATACCCCTATTCGCACCAGTCTCTAAAAGAGCCTGCAGACCGGGAGTAAGCTCATTAATATCATCTTGCAACTTATCTCGCAACTGTTTTTTTGTCGAATCCATAGCCATCATTTTCAGCTAGCAAATAAAGTAGTTCTCAACTATCAAAAACCTGAAATCAAAAATCTTTCATCATTTTTGACATTTTTCAAAAAATACATATAATATTGTCGTGTAGTAGAACCTTGTAAGTGAAATAAAGAGACAGCTCTGTATTTCGCGATAAAAGCAGCCTCCCTTGAAGAGTGCTGTTTTTATTTTTGAGGAGAAACTCTTACGATATAGGTCTCTTTACTATTAGCACGACAACTCTGAGGCTTAAAAAGCTTGATTGTTTTTGCTCAAAATCTCTTCTTTATCTTTGCAACAAACTCATCAAAACCAGGTCACATAAAGATTTTGATCACAAAAGTACCATCATCCCTCAGCAACTCATCATACATCCAATACGTTTGCTCTAACAGATCAATTGATCTCATCGCATCAATATCCTTAAGCCCAATAGTATTAGGAGCAATATCAGACTGAATAAAATCAAACTGAGAAAGCTGATGTTGACCAAGGATTGAATGTACTTTTTCTTGCTCTGTAATATCCTGCACATACGTACTCAAGCCTGGGAAGTTTAGCTCAACCTTTTTAAGATCAAAACCGATTACTTGATATTGTTGGACTCCAAATTTCTTAAGTTGCCCAATGGTATACTGAAGCCAACTTCATGGTGCACATCCAATATCCAAGACACTACGAGTGCTTTTAGTAATTAATCAGAATTTATCCTGTATCTCCTGAAGCTTGAAAGCACTCCTCGCCTTATATCACTCTTTTTTCGCCTTTTTAAAATAGAAATCATAGGGATTATACATCTCGTCTTATATCAAAAATCAAAGCACACTAAAAAAGCAAAAACAGTAGAGTTTTAGTCTACCGCTATAATTTTCACATCTTTTCTTCCACCTTCATGTCTCATTTTCACCGTATCTCCAACCTTTTTCCCTCTGATTGCCTGACCAAGCGGAGATTCAAATGAAATCTTCAAACCATCTTCGATACCAATTTCTCAGGTACCAACGATAGAAACCTGATATTCTTTATCATCATCTTGAATACTCACAGTCACTTTTGATCCAAAATCAACGACTTTGTCAGATTTTTTGATATCTTTTTCCTTTTCTACGATCTCAACATCAGCGATAAGATTAGTAATTTCAGCAATTCTTGAATTGATAAAATCCTTATCTTCCATAGCTGATTTGTACTCAAAGTTTTCCGAAAGATCTCACATAGCCTTTGCCTCAGCAAGTCTTTCTAAGACCGCAGGCAATTTCTCCTGTTTTAGCTCCTGAAGTTCATTAATCAACTTATCATATCACTCTCTGGTAAGAAAATTTTTACTCATAATTATTTGAATGCAATATAAAGAAACAAAGTACTCCTAAACTACTGTTTACTATCTAGAGAAGATTCCCCAGAAACCAAGTACTTTTCTCTTTCGTTTATCAAATGCATGAGAAACAAGATCAGTTGCAACCTTGAATCCTTTATGATTTTCAACTACAAATCTCTCTCCATTGTAAAGGAAAGCAAAAGTAGCCTCGTAAAGTCCGCTCTTATTTTTTGTAATAGTATAGTCAATAATTACCTCTGCATCAATATTTTTAGCGTAAATCTTTTTAAGGATAGTCTGCCCTTTGTTGGCGATCTGATGATCTACAGCCTTCTTAATATCAGCCTCCATCACCTCTGATACGTTTACAAACTTAAACTTAACATCACTCACTTGAAGCAATTCTTGTGTCATTTTGCTAATGTATAAAATATAAAATCAATCTTACTTGTATTAAAATCCTCTCAAAAAGCAAGAGTGATTTCGCATTTTTTCTTCAAAAAAACAAAATAATCAGATTTTTCATCCTTTTTACACTCCATCAAAAAAATAAATCTAATGAGAATCACAATTTTTCCTTGAAAATACACAAATATTTCATACACTTTCAGAAAATATTTATTTTCTTATCAGGAATAAAAGATGAAATCTCTACCCAAAGGACTACTTGCTATACTCATTATAGCCGCTGGAGTTTTCCTCCTCCGAAAAAATCCTTTCAAATCAGACACCATCACTGAAAAATCAATCATTACTGTAAGATATACTACCCCATACCTAAACACCCAAAATACTGAAGAAGAATTCTCTGGAGTAGTTGAACATCTTCAATATAGTTCAAATGTAGCTCAAGTTTTCAATACCCTTTTAGGAGCAAAAAAATGAGAAAGCAAAACTGCACTACTAACTGACCCGCTTTCTCTCCATGATGATAGCCTCGTTCAAAAAATGCCAACCATGCTCCTCTCACAGATAAACACAGACACAACAATTGGAACTGTAGTGACTCTTGATGATACAACATACACTATCACGAGCATCATCAACGAAGAAGGGGTAGAAAAAGCTGTTCTTGATCCAAATCCCGCATACACAATTCAAGAGCAAAACTGGACTTTCACCGTTGAGACTTTGCAATAGTTTCTCTCAAGATAATAAAAAAAGAGCCAAAAATCTGGCTCTTTTTTCACTATTTGATACATTAAATCTCCTACATTTGCACAGGAACTGATTCAGATTTTTCTATCTGATTTCCATTTTCTAGTTGATCCAAGCTCGTTGTATTCTCAGTTTCTGTTTGAACCGAAACCTGCTGAGCCCCAGCACCAGATCCAGCAAAACCATCAATACTTTCAACGGGATTCTGCACAAACTGCTTGGTTTTCTCAACAAAATTAGTTGCCCCCTGTTTGATTCCTGAGAAAACATTTTCGATAGGATTAAGCTGAACAGGAACCGATTGCGCCACTACCTGAGTCTGAGAAGCATTCTCAGGCATTTGGACAGCAGCCGCATATTGAGTTTGTACAGGAACAGATTCAGTCGCCTGAACTGGAACTGCAAAAGGAACTTGAACTCCTACACCCTGAACCGAATTCACAACTTGTCCTCACATCTGCTGAGCAGAAGCGACAACTTGCTGTCCTGATTGCATTACTTGATTTCCTATATTTTGGACTCCAGCCATTGGATCAGCTACAAAATTCTGAACTCCTCAAACTGGATTACTTGCAAACTGCGAAACTCCATTCATCATCTGTCCTCACATATTTTGCATATTTGAAACTACTCCTCATCAAACATTCTGAACACCACTCATTACCTGATCTCCAGCATTTTGAACACCATGTACTACTTGACCTCACATCTGTTGAGCAGAAGCCATAACCTGTTGCCCTGATTGTACTACTTGGTTTCCTATGTTTTGCACTCCAGCTATTGGATTCGCTACAAAATTCTGAACTCCTCAAACTGGGTTACTCGCGAAATTTTGAACATTTCCAGCAAGATTTTGTGCATTAGTCTGGATAGAGTCTTTAAGCTGTCCTCACATATCAACCCCCTTATTGATCAGGTTTGTCGCCTGATTTGCAACCATTGTTGGAGCTGAAGTTATTACGCCTGCAACAGCATTCGTTTTCTCAGTAATCTTTCCAGCAATATTTGAGGTTGTACTAGTAATACTATTAGCTACAGAACTTGTCTTATTGAGCAAATTTTGAGTGCTAGCGACTAATTTTTGGAAAAATCAAGGCTCTTGCTGAGGAACTTGTTGCCCCTCAATAGGCATTTGAGCTATTCAATCTTGATTAATCCCCTGCTGAGCTGGAGTAGATTCTCCATTTTTAAGCCCAGTAATAGGATCAGGCTGTCCAGTCGCCTTAGCAATAAGTCCAACAAGCTTACCAAGCGTTCTATCAAAAAAAGATGGTTGCTTTTGCTCTGGTGGATTCACCTCAGAAAGCGGAACCGTAGTAATATTTTGAGTAACTGCTGCTTCTGGCATCTTTTGTTTTTATAAAGAACTAAAAGTCTTCATATCTAAGTATAGTTCTTTTTTTGAAAAAGTCAAAAAAATCTGAAAGAAAACCGTAAATATTCCTATAGAATATTTTTTGTAGTATCTATCTTACAATTCTATAGGAGTAAATGACTTGACTTATAAGAGAAATTATATAATATATTGAAGATATACAAAAATTACTTTTCACATGAAAAAAATTATTAAATTGGCTAAGTCTATCTTTAGCATCGGAATCTGTTTTGTTCTCCTATGGATTGTCTTCAATTACCTAATAGGGAGAGAGATCTTTAACATGTATCCAATAATTGGATACCTATTAACTGTTGTTGTCTGCCTGAGTATTGCATTACTGCTAAGCATTTTACTGCAAGCTATAAAAAAGGAAGGACTAAAAGGAGTAGACATTCGAGTAACCAGAACTGGTGCTCTATGGATAATATCCTTTTTAGTGCTATACTTCTTTATCTTTGGAACAAATATTGGAGCAACCTACTACGGTCCTCTAATAATAACCCAAAAAGGATTAGTGATTTTGACATGTATAGGAGCGATGTGGTTATTACGAAAACTCAAAGCTCATGGTATAACATGGCTCTATTATTTATTCTTTATGATTTTTACTGGAGCCCTCATGCATCTAGTCGAACATACTGATTGGAATAGGTTTATGTTAGTAGTTGCTTGCCTAGGAGTTTTTATCGCTCCCACATATATTATACGAGAACGATGGAAGAGAAGGTCTGGCGATAAAGGCTGGCTTTATCTTTCTCTAACGTTTCATACTGTATTAGCAAGTATCATTGTCATCAACCCTGTAGGGAATCTCAGTCAGATTTTTATTTACCTTTTCCTAGTTAGTCCACTTTTAGTAACTATTTTTGTTTCAAATCACATAGAAAAAACAAAGGAACAAGAAACTAAAACAAGGTTACCAGGAAAGAATAAAAACAACAGCTAGATAAACAACAGATCTCAACAAAACAGAAAAATAGCTAGAGAAGTTTCTTTTCTAGCTATTTTTGTTTATATAGAATTCCTCACTGATTTGATAGCTATGACATTTTTTCCTGCCTCTCCATTAATTCAAAACACCTCGCTTCTTTGAGTTCAATAGTTTTAATAATCCCTCACAAGTGTTCGGAAAGCAAAGCAATCTCATCATAAGGCAAATCCTTATTATCAAAGATACGACTAATTTGTTGCTTTTCATCTTCAAGTTCTTCAAGTTCCTTGATCAATTGCTGAAGCTCAATATTTTCTGCATACGAAAGCTTTTTTATTGAAGTTGATGACTCAGAAGTTTTTGAAGAAAGATCAACAGAAACCTGATGAGAAGAGTCAGTTTTTTGTTCTTTTTGCTGAGTTTGGAGATGGTTTCGCTCTGTATATGTTCCTCGAAAATCAGTTACCTTTCCCTCCCCCTCAAAAACAAACAAATGATCAACCAATCTATCCATAAATGCTCTATCATGAGAGACAATCAGTAAACATCCACGGAACTGCAACAAAAAATCCTCTAAAATTCTAATCGTCAAAAGATCTAAATCATTTGTTGGTTCATCTAAAATCAAAAAATTTGGATTTGCCATCAGCGTTTTTAAAAGAAAGAGCCTCCTTTTCTCACCTCAGCTGAGGGAAGTGGCAAACTGATACTGTTGCTGAGCAGGAAACAAAAACCTTTCCAAAAGCATTGAAGCCGATATCTTCTCTCCATCAGCCAAAACAAGATATTCACCAACATCTCTAATCACATCAATTACTCTTTTTCACTCTGGAAACTCAATCTCCCCCTGCTGATAATGTCAAAACACTACGGTCTGCCCAACTTGAAGCACTCCACTATCAGGCTGTTCCTCTCAGAGCAAAAGTTTTATAAAAGTCGACTTCCCAACTCCATTTTTCCCAATAATTCAAATACGCTCCTGAAATTTAAAATCATAAGAAAATTGATCTAAAATTATTTTTTGACCGAAAGCTTTTTTCAGATTTTTTATTTTAAGTATCTTAGTTAATAGTCTACTCTCCTGATCCGGGTTATCAAGCGCACCTGTTTCCTAATAGAAAATGTCTTTTTGCTAATCATACTGGCTCTCTAACTGATAAAATTCTTTTTGTCTATAATTTTGTTTGGTCGCTCTTGCCCTTGGCGATTTACGCATCCAAACGAGTTCCCTTTTGAGCAGCTGACGAAGCTTTTCTGTGGCAATCGATTCATTTTCCCTCCTCTCAGCTTGCTTCTGCAAAAAATAACTATAATTTCATGGATAAAAATACAGTTTTCATCTATCTAACTCATATATCTCATCACATACACTTTCCAAAAAATACCTATCATGCGTTATCATAAACAAGGTAGAATGCTGATTTTTGAGATAATTTTCAAGCCACTCAATCATCTGTAAATCCAAATGATTAGTTGGTTCATCTAAAATCAAAAAATCTGGTTCATCAATCAGTGTTTTCGCTAAAGCTACTCTTTTCAGCTCTCACCCAGAGAGCGTTGAAAGCGGTTGCTGAAGAAGAGACGTCAACTGTAATCTAGAAATAATAGTGTTTACCTTAGACTCGTAGTCCCATGCCTGGATCGCATCAATTTCATCAAAAAGCTGCTGAAAACGTTCAGGATCAGTATCTGGATTCTGCACAAGTCATTCATATTCCCTAATCAAACTTGCAGCTGGATGAGAAATCGCAAACAACTCCTCTGCTATCGTATGATTCAGATCTCCACGAAAATCCTGAGGCAAATATCAGATTTTTAGCCCCTTTCTCCATTCAACCTTTCCATCAGTTTTATCTAGTTCTCACATAAGGAGCCTCAAAAGTGTGGTCTTCCCACCACCATTCTTGGCAACAAGAGCGATCTTTTGCCCCTGCTCTACAGTAAAACTTAAATGATCAACAATCGGTCTCCGAGTATAAATTTTAGTCAACTGATCTACCTTTAACTCCCAAGCCATTCTCCATTGCAATATAAAACAATCCAAGTCTAGCAATTTTCTCTATAGATACAATAAAAAATTTAAAAATTTGACATCTCTTGAGCTTTAAGTATACTTTAAGTAATTTAGCCAATTTCTCATAAAAATGATGAATACTCCAGGTAGTGGTCCCGGATCATCTCCAAGCGGATACCAAGAATTAAGAAATTTTTTCAAGGAGAAAAATAAACAATCTGAATTTTCTCTCTTTTTTAACAATTTCTGTCAAACCACTCCATTTTGACAGAGCTTAGAGCTTAAACAAATGAACTTCATCCGTTTTCTAGATGAAACACGGAATAGAGCTGGGCACAATTTCCAAGCTGCAGTGAAATTAATCGGACGACAAGCTTCAGCAAAAGAAATAAGCTCCTTTTTCTCAACGTATCTTACTTATCGTAAGGCTCAGAAATCACAGAAAGAGACTACTCAGAGTCAACTCATCGGAAATCTTAATACAAAAACTAACGATCAACCAGAATATATCAGACTTCTAAAAATAGGGAAAGCAGTTTTAGACCTAACAGCTGATGAGCAAAAGCTATTTGAGAAAATATGCAAAAAACATAAAGGGAAAAAGATTGTAATTGACTATTTCTATCAATGCTATCTAGAATATAAAGACGTACAGGAACCCGAATCTTCGGATATAGAGGACCTTTATCGTCCTAGGCTCTCAGCACATGAGGAAGTTATCAATAGTCATCTCTGAGAATTTCGAAACAGAGACCATAGTCTCAAACATGGTATAAAAAGCCTTTTTTATCGTATTGAGGAAAGCTTTAGAAAACATATCAACTAAACTTGACCTCTCAAGGCAAAAAGATAAAATTCTGAATTCAGTGTTTTATCTTTTTTTATTATACCAATGGATACCTTTAATAATATTATTATTTGATTCTGAAAAGGAGGGAAAACCCTTGCAGTTACGCTCGCAAAAAAATGAGAAACTGTAGCTCTTATTGAGCAAAATCCAGAAATGTACGGAGGAACATGTATCAATATTTGATGTATTCCATCAAAAAAACTCCTCACACTTTCTCAGGAAAAACATCCAACAACACTTCAAGAGAAATCTGAATACTATCAGCAAGCTATTGAGGAAACAACTAAGCTAACAGCTTTTCTGAGAGAAAAAAATTATGCAATGCTTGCAGCTTTTGAAAATATTCAAATCATTGATGGAACTGCTAGCTTTATTTCTGATCATGAAATCAAAATAACTAGTCCAGAATGAGAAAGAATGATCTCAGGAGAGAAAATCTTTATCAATACCTGAGCAACAAGCAACCGCCCAGAAATCCCATGAATTGAAAACACAACAAAAGTCTATACCAGTACAGAACTCATGAAAGCCAGAGAATATCCTGAACACTTAGCAATCCTAGGTGCCGGATTTATTGGGTTAGAATTTGCCTCAATTTATGCAGACTTTTGATGCAAAGTTACTATCATCAATACTCATCCAAATATTCTTCCCAATGAGGATGAAGAAGTCGTAGCAAGAATTAGAGCCGATTTTGAACAGAGAGGTATCCAGTTTCTCGACTCAACAAAGCTCACCGAAATCAACGAGGAAAGCAATAAACTCAATCTTACACTTGAGACCGAAGATCAGACAAAAAATCTGACAGCTGATGCGCTTCTTCTTGCCGTTGGAAGAACCCCTAATATCAAAGATCTCCACCTAGAAAACACAAAAATCGAAACTACAGCCAAAGGTGCAATAAAGGTCAATGGACACCTTCAGACTTCTGTTCCTAATATCTATGCAATAGGAGACGTGGCAGGAAATCCACAATTTACCTATATTTCTCTTGATGACTTTAGAATCATCACAGATCAGCTCTTTGGAAAGGCTCAGAGATCAACAAAAGACAGAGAAACATTTGCTTACTGCTCTTTTCTCAACCCACCTTTCGCGAGAATTGGACTCACCGAAAAACAGGCACTTGAACAAGGATATACTATAAAAGTTTGAAAACTAGAATGAGCAGCAATTCCCAAAGCAAGAATCCTTGGGAAAGCACAATGACTCTTAAAAGCAGTTATCGACGAGAAAACTGGACTCATCCTTGGAGCATCACTTTATTGCGCAGAAGCACATGAAATGATAAATATCATCTCTCTAGTTATGAAGCGAAATCTGCCATATACTGCACTTAGTAGCCACATTTTTACTCATCCAACAATGAGTGAAGCACTAAATGACCTCTTCAAACTCTAAAAAAAGACAATCTTTCAAATACAAAAAAATCAGTCTAAAAGGCTGATTTTTTCTCTTGTAAATAATCTGCAATCATCCAAGCAAATTGCGGTGCTGCTTGTAGTCCATTTGCTGTAATCAAATTTCAATCCTGAACTACTGGCTGATCTTTATAGATAGCTCCCTGATTTTTAAGATAAGTAATCTGCGTTCAAAACCCATCATCTCGGCCAGTCACTTGTTTGCCAACAAAGAGCCCACTATCTGAGAGTAAGGTTGGAGCAATACAAATTGCCGCTACTGATTTGGCTTTTTTAGCAAGCTCAAGATAGTCAGGATTTTTATAATACTGATCATAAGCACCTCCTCCACCAACGAATACGGCCATATCATACTCCTCAGCATTTACCTCAGAAAACGCCTTTGTTTCATCAATCGACTTCATTAAAACGCCTCTACACCTTCATCCAAGTCCTGAGGCAACATCTATATCATGCCCCTGCTCAGAGAGAACCTGGTAAGGAATTCAGAATTCATCATCCTGAAATCATACATTAGCTACGACGAATAAGAGTTTTGCCATCTTTATAATAAGACTAAAAATAAAAATCTGACTAAAGATCCTTAATATTAATATATTCATTTACCAAGTCAATCTGTATCTGACCTCTCTGTAAATAACTTCAAATTTTCTTCTCAAGCTGAGGGACCTTCTCTTCCTTGAACCTTAAATAATCCTCCTCTGTCATCTCTCAAAGACTAAATAAACTAATATGAGGTTCACTCTGAGAATCCATCATTTTCACACGAAGCTCATAATTTTCTTGCTCTTGAACGAGCACCAAATATACCTGATTATCAACAAACGATCTCCAAACTTTCAACTGAGAAAATCAGATTTCTGACTTCTTTTCTAAAAGAGACTTCTCTTGAACCGAAGGATTGCCTCACCCCTTCAGTCTCCCTTCATCAGCAATAAATAACTGAGAAATCTGATCTTGAGTAACCCCACTTAGATACGCCAAAGTCAGATGAGGATTTTCTAAAGGTCTATGTTCAATTCATCTCTCCTGCAAAAAAATCAAAATCTCCGCTCTAATACGCTGTAAACAAGAGATTGATTGCAAAGTTGGCTTAAGATATTTCCAAACTCTCTTTGGAGATTCAGCGTTTTCCATCTGATTTCAGGCAAATAAAAGCTATAAAATCTTAAGTTCCTTGAGGGCTTTCTCATAAGCCGCATATTCCTCTGGATATTGCTTAGTGAGAAAGTCTCTCAATAACTCCTTCCATCATCCAAACGTCAAAAGACTATCCTTGTCAGGAGTCTCCAACTTTTCCAAAAGATCATTGACCTTTTTTGTCGATTTTTTAAGCCTAAAATCCGCCAATTGCTCCCTAAGCTGATCATCAATCACACTATTTACTTGATCATAATTGAGCTGTTCAACCTTAAGATTCAAGGTTGTTTTTTTGAGATTAAGAGCTTGTTTTTCAAAAGTTCACAAAGGAAAAAAATTCTGATTTTCAAACTGCTTTTTCAAAAACTCTAAACATTCCTCATGAATCTTCTCAACATCTTGAGCAACAACAGGTCTTGATTGCTCAATCTGAAAATACGAATTGACCTGCTGCTCAAAAAATCAAAGCTGTCTATCTCTCCAAGTCCAAAGCCCCTTTACCTGATTCATCTCCAGAGGGGAAGTCGCCCAAACACTTCCTGCACAAAAATAATTTTTAAAAACAAATGGTGCATGCAGATGCCCAGAAATCAGCTTAATATCTAGATTATCCAAAAGTTGCTCAGAAAGTGCAATATCCTTAAATGAAAAACTCGAAAAATATCATGGAAACTGCTGTTTATTGGTATAATAGTGGTGAATAATTGTCAGTTTTTTTTCTTGCTTGATATATCAGTTCAAAAGCTGATTGATCTTTCCTGAGAATAGTTCATTTTTATCCTTTGACTGCAAAAGAGCCTGAGTCAATAGTGAGCTTCCTAGCTGATATTCAGGATATTTATTTTCATCAATATCTAAGCAAAACGGCAAAAACAAAATCTTCTCTCCCTCAATCTCAGTCAACATCGGCTCTGTAATAAAATTAAGCTTCCCAGCTGATGAACTAGACTCTAAGAGATCAAAAACTCTCTTTCCCTCTTCAAAAACAAACGAATTTCCAAGCCAATCATGATTCCCCGCCAAAATATAGAGCGACCTCCCTTGAGCATAGAGTTCCAAGAGCCATTCAAAGAGAGATAACAATGCAGACCTATCATAACTAAAATGATACACAAAATCTCACAGAAAAATTAGATTTTTTTCTTCTGGATGAGCCTGCACAAACTCACGAAGTGTAAAAAGCAAATCTGTCTTAATTTTACTATTGATATGAATATCTCAGATTAGGAGCATAGTTCAATAAAAAATTTATAAATATCCAGCATACATAGAGACTTATGAAAGTTTCTCAAACAAAAATCCCATCCCGTCTCAGAGAATCACTTTATCCATAATGATACCTAAATACTTAGGAGCCAAAGTCTGATTTTTATATATTTTTTCTCAGTCTTGAGCGAATATTTCTCATGGCTGCAATTCTGAGAAGTTCTGATAAGATTGTAGATAATGAAAATTTAATGTTTCCGGGAATATTTCTTCAAAAAATCTGAATACTTCAGTCTTTTTATCCTGTTCATCAAGATTCAAGTCAAGCATATCCATTTTAACAAGCAAACGGAAAATACTCTGCAATGCATTCTGAGATGCAAAATCATCAGCATGAGAACCACATTCCACGCCAAGTCCAATACCACCATTACGATTTACAAAAGAAACAACAGACCCAGCACGATCAAAGTTTTCATCAACGAGCAAAATATCAGTCTTTAAAACGTCTCTTGAAAAATCCAAATGTTTCAAATCAGCAATCCCAATCGTCTGATGAATCTCAGTTGGTACACTATGAATATCCAATGCAACATCAAGCTTGTTTAATATTTCCATCAACTCAAGTAGCCTCTGATCTTCATACCTTGAAATATCCTGAGAAAATTTACCGATTCTATTCATATTCACATCAATAAATCTAACCGCACTTTGATAGGCCTTTGGATTCACTTGAATGAGATACACCTGTCCTGAAGTAATTTTATTGCTATAAGCATTCAAAAATAGCTCTTGGGCATATAAACCAGCTGGTTCATTCCCATGAGTTAAGGCAAAAATTCAGACTTTTTTCCCTGGTTGTTCTGAATCAATCATAAGCCCAATGCCTGGCAGGATACTATACTTCATCAGTCAATTACAAAGAAGCTAAAGCTGATCTTATCTTTTCTTCCTTTGCCTTTTCATGCTTAGGATGAATAAATAATCCACAATGAGCATTTTTTTCAAAAACTTCCCTTCCAATCAATGGTTCAAAAAAAGCAAGTCACTCTTCATATAACTTTCATGGGAAGGCTATCTTCTCATAATTATGACGCTCCCAGATATGTTTCATAGAAGGATTAATCGTTCATCCAATAATAGCATCAAATTCTTGCAATGCAATGTCTGTATGCATTTTTGAAAAAAGCTGAGTTCCTATCTTTTTATTTTGATGAAAAGGATGAACAACTACAGCAGAAACTTCCCCAATTTTTGCATGCTCCTCTCACAAAAGATGGAGCTTTGAGGGCACCATCTCTGCTGGATGACAGGTCGTATTTGCAATCAATTCTCAATCCAAAACACTGACCATAGAATAACGATAATATGATCATAAAGTATCTAAAGAACGGATTGCTACAGACTTATCTCTTTCATTACTCAAAGTAAGAAGCGCTAAAAGCTGATGAGAAAAATCAGATTTCTCTAATAAATGATCAGCTCTCCCATGATAAATCTTTTCTCCCTTAAACTCTTGTATCTGGATAGATTGATTATTTTCTATCTGATTTCCCCTAGTATTTACTCACTTATTCATACTACAATACAAAATATTTTACTAAATAATCAGAAGGGAGAATCAGACAACTCTTAGCCAATAAACTCTTTACCCATATACGGCTGAAGCACCTTTGGAATCCTAATTCTTCCATCTGCTGTTTGATGATTTTCTATCAATGCGATCAAAAATCTTGGAGTCGCAATCGCAGTATTATTCATAGTATAACAATACTGAAGCTTTCCTTCTTGATCACGATATCTTAGATTAAGCCTACGAGCCTGAAAATCTAGGAACGCAGACACTGAATGCGTCTCTCCATAACTATTTCTAGATGGCATCCAACACTCTAGATCATGAGACATATACTTACCAATCGCTAAATCCCCAGTACAAAGTTGCAAGAGACGATATGGCACCTCACAGTCACTCAAAACGTCCATCGCATTCTGGAGAATCTGCTGATAATATTGTTCAGTCATCTTGAGGTCAGCTGGCAAGATCACAACCTGCTCTACCTTCATAAACTGATGCACCCTATAAAGACCTGCGGTATCTCTACCATAACTTCCAGCTTCACGACGATAACACGCAGAATATCCACAATACTTCTTTGGAAGTTCATTTTCTTCCAAAACCTCCCCCATATGATAGGCAGTAACTGGAATCTCAGAAGTCCCAATCAACCACTGATTATCTCTCTCCATCCAGTAAGCATCTTCCTCTCCTCCAGGGAAATATCCAGTCCCCATAAGACATTCAGGATTCACAATATTTGGCACCTGAAGTGGAGTAAATCCTCTTTCTACGAGTTTCTTCAAAGTATACTGCAAAACAGCCTGCTCCAAAAGCATTCCATCTCATTTAAGGAAATAACTTCTCGCTCCTCCGATCTTCACACCTCTTTCAAAATCAACCAAATCAAGTTTTTTCATCAAATCAATATGACTCTGTGGCTCAAATCAAAATTGAGGAATTTCTCAAAATACCTCAGCTACCACATTTTCACTATCATCCTTTCCAACAGGAATTTTTGGATCAAGACTCGTATTTGGCATCTTCAAAAGCATCTTCTCAAGTTGAGCCGCAATTTCAGTATGTTGAGCCTCAAGTTCCTGAATCTTAACCTTGAGGTTTTTAGCTCATTCATAGTCCTGTTGACTTGCCAATTGCTTCTGCTCGGCTTTTGCCTGATCAATAGAAAATTGCAACTGTTTTCTCTCATCATCAAGTACAAGTACTCAGTCTACATCAATATTCATGTTTCTCTTCTGACAAATAAGCTTGTAAGCAGCTACATCATCGCGAATTTTTTTAATATCAATCATCGGTTCTATCGTTAGAAGGTAAAAAATCTGAAATATACTAGTGATTGTATAGTTTTATATTCAAACTTCAAATGAAAATTCAAAAAAAGTCTGATTTTTTTATTTTCAATCCTCCACAACACGAATCACCACAATATCAATAAAATATTCAAAGAAAATATTGACATTAAACAATAAATACATATATTCTATACATAAATAAAAAATAAGATATTATGATCCCCCAATCAAAAAAAGATCTCCTCTACTGGATATGTATTTGGAGACAGTTAAAAGTTCATTGCTTTAAGGTAGGATTATGGTGGACAGCACTAGGAGCCGGCAGCTTGATTACTCTCATGTTTTTAATAGAAAGAGCTGAACACCCATCAAGACGCCCAGAAATCCTCCTCGTTCCGATTATTTTTTGTACTACTGTTATAGTAGCAAAAATAGCAGATGCGATCGTCAAAGCAAATGAGCTCTATAACCGAGTTATCTCAATTATGGAGATAAGATTCTCAAAAAAAAGTCTATAGCGTTTTCGCTATAGACTTTTCTAATTTAGAAGGAAGAAATCTAACTTTCCTCCTCTGATTACTTATTTCCCATTTACTGAAACAATCTGCTGGTTGTATTTATTCTGCTCAATTAAATCGACCATTGCTAATGCATAATCTGCATAACTAATAGCACTTTCTCCTCTGCTATTCAATGCAAATTCACCATTTCAGAGACTATAAGCTCCTCTATTCTCAATCTCAGGTCTAAAGTCAGCTGGTGGGCAAACATAAATCCAATTTACATTAGCTCTTTCTCTAAGCTCTAGAAAAGCTTCTGCCTCAACATCAGCTAAAACCTTAAATTCAGCTGGGAAATCTGGAGAGTCAACCAATCTAACTCCCTTTTCCTTATCTACAATCAAACTTCCTGCTCATCAAACTATGAATAACTTACCATTTTGTCACTCTACAAGATCTGCAAGGTGTCTAAGAGAAGTAATATGAAAAGGAAATTGTTCCTCATTCCACACACCGAAAGCATCAACAACAGTATCAAATCCCTGCAAATCCTCACGGGTCAAGGCAAAAAGATCCTTTTGTAAAACATGCTGTGCTTGAGACTGATTTTCACTGCGGACAATAGCCGTTACATCAAATCCTCTTTTTACCGCCTCATTTGCGATCAATTTCCCAGCTTTCCCATTCGCTCCAATTACTGCAATTTTCATCATTTTAATATTCTTTAATAAAGTAAATCACTTTCTTTTATAAAGTTAAGTGTTGATGTACTTATAGTGAAAAAAATAAAATTTTCAATAGGCGAAAGACAATCTACTTACCAAAAAGTAAGCACGGGAAAAACAACTTTACTTTTTACACTAAATTACTATAGTCAAGTAACTATCTTTTAGTTCAAAAAAGAAAAAATCTGATGGAATCCTCTATTCAAGCACGGTCAAGCGAATGTCCAATTTATCAGCTTTTTGAAACCTTTGGTAAAAAGCGGACCCTCCATATTCTCCAAACACTATCTGAGGGGATTTCCAGCTTCTCAGGCATCATGAGAAGACTCCCACAAATAAACTCAAAAGTGCTCACTGAAAGATTGGACCTTTTATTAGAAAAAAACCTGATTATCAGAGAAGTTTCTCAGTCAAAGCCGCTAAAAATCAATTACTATCTCAGCCCAGAGTGAAAAGCTCTCCAAGAACAGCTCAATCAGCTCGCAAACCGAGTCTTATCCAAATAAAAAAGGGGAATCTGGTTTTTCCCCTATTTTTTCCTAATTTCTTCGATCAACTCAGGAAACTCAGCCTGATTAAAATGTCCCCTATCTTCAAACATTCTCAACTGAGAACCAGCAATTTGCGACTGAATACGCACACTATGCTGATAAGGCACGGTTGGATCATCCTTTGAGCTCCAAATCACAATTTTCTCTGCTTTTCATGAGATATTTTTCACTGCAGAAAAATCATAGGCAAAATCTCATAAATAATTATCCCCCTCTGGTAATCCCTCAGCATCCAGCACAGGAGCGACCAAATGCAACTGAGCAACCTTTTTTGGAAACTGATTTTCAGCAAAATATTTGACCAAAAACATCGCCCCAAGCGAATGCCCAATCAAAATCAGCTCTTCATCATCAAAAAACTGGAAATACTTCTCAAACCAAAGCTTCCAAGTGTTATAACGTGCCATATCTTTATTTGGCATTTCAGGTTTTATGACGACAAACTCAGGCAACCTTTCCTGTAAAACCAGTCTTCGTCTCTTTTTTTCTTCAAAAGGATTCACCTCCCAAGTTTGCATGACTTTTAGAAGTTCATCATTATCTTTTATCAAATTTCATCCGTGAATAAATACAATTTGCCTCATCCTGCAAGAAAAAAAGATAAAAATTCTGAATTTCAGTCTACTATTTCCTCTCAATAAATCAAGGGTAAAAAATATCTTGACATTTCAAAGCAATTCCTTATCTTAAAGAACGGAATGAAGTTTTTTCTAATCACAACATTCTAAAAGAGTTACCTATTCACGAGAATCCTCAGTTTTTTACTGAGGATTTTTTTCAAATCAATCCAAAAAAGACAAAATCAAATTCAAGTATTTTTTTACTTGACTTTTAAAAGAAATTTCATATATTCATCAAACAATGATCCATACATAAATTAAGTAAATTAGTACATTAAAACAGTTGAACTTCTCAAGTATTCTTGGGAAGTTTTCCTTTATTTTAAAAACAAAATTCTAAACCTGAAAACTTGCAAAACAAAAGCAATACCTATATAATTAGACTAGACTTTTATCTACTTGAATCATACCTATGAACACAGCCCAGAGTTCGGAAGAAATTATGCATCAAGTTATCGAAAAATTCTCAAAAGAGAAAGGCTTTCCTGAAGACTACTGCAATGTTGCAAGCAAAGAACTTTTTGACATTCTTAAAACTAAAGGGAAAGAGGTCAGACTTCAGTTTTCATATATTGAAAAAGGGGAAGGTCACCGCTTTGTAGTAGAAAAAGACTGAGATAAAGAAATAATCCTTGATCCCACCTATGCTCAATACGATAAAAACTATACCAAAGGCTTCACTGGAGAAACGTTTCCAGAGCAAACTCTAGAGGAGAATAGATCGGAACGAGAAGAGTTTATGAAGCTTCAGAAAAAATGGTTTGAGGAGTGAGTTTATGAAGACATCTTCAAAAAGAAATAAACCTGACTTGATTTTTGTACCGATTTCATTATCTTGTATAGTACGTAATTGATCATATGTTTGATTTTTGTAGTTTTCAGACAAAATCCTCAAGAATACTTGAGGATTTTTTTGATTATCAGTTGCAATCTGAAAACATTTTTTTATACTCAGAAACTGATTTACTTACTTATCAAGCTGATGTTTCAACTCAAGGCGAGCTACCTTCCTGCTGGAGACCAACCCAAAGCGATTGATCAGATTTCTCGCGCCTTTGATGAATGAAAACATCATCTGACTTTACTATGAGCGACAGGAACGGGTAAAACCTTTACCATGGCAAATATTATCCAAAAAGTTCAAAAGCCGACCCTGGTGATTTCTCACAACAAAACCCTAGCTGCTCAGCTCGCAACCGAATTCAAATCGTTTTTCCCTGATAACGCAGTACATTACTTTGTTTCCTACTTTGATTATTACCAGCCAGAAAGCTACCTTCCAAGCTCTGGAACCTACATTGAAAAAGAAGCTACCATCAACCAAGAAATCGAGATGTACAGACTCGCAACTATGGCATCGCTCCTCAGTAGACCAGATGTGATCGTGGTCGCATCTGCATCATCACTCTATGGACTTGGACAGAGTAGATTCTTTGAAGAAAACTGTCTCCAGCTCTATGTAAACCACAAATATAGCTTTGATGCGATCAAAAAACAGCTCCTTCATATGCAATACAAACCTATCCAAGGGAAAATAGAAGCAGGAATGTTTGAAATCAAAGGAGATATCCTTGATATTTTCTCCTCTACAGAAAAATGTCTCTACCGCTGTTTTTTTGATGAAGAAACACTTGAGAGGATAGAAAAAAGAGATTCATTAAGCTATGAGCTCCTAGAGCCAGTCCAAAAGACTATGCTCTGGCCAGCCACACAATACCTCCAAGATGTATCAGACCTAGAAAAAATCCTCCAACAAATGGATGCCGAAAAGGAACTCAGAGTTAAAGAATTTGAGAAAATGGGAATGGCTCTAGAGGCAGAAAGGATCAAGAAAAAAGTAGAATATGACATTAGAATGATCAGAGAAACCTGATTTGTCAACGGAATCGAAAACTACTCTCTCTACTTTGACCAAAGACTCCCTGGAGAACCACCAAATACAATTTTTGATTATTTCCCAGATGATTTCTTGATGATTGTAGATGAGTCTCATATGACAATCCCTCAGCTCAGAGCAATGGCTGAAGGAGATAGAGCCAGAAAAAATAATCTTATCCGCTACTGATTCCGTCTCCCCTCAGCAATTGATCATAGACCACTGAGATTTGAGGAACTTGAGGTTTCTCTTTGACGAAAATCTCTAGATACTGTAAAACTTGATCAAGCGACTCAAGACCTAGAGCTTGTTTCAACCGCTCATCAGCAGGTACTTGATACCTCATCAATCATCAAAAGCGAGGCAAGAAAAGCAAATCACTACTCTAGCCTCAAACAAAAAATAAAAAGCTGATCAAAGGCAATCTTTCTTTCAGCAACTCCAGCTGAATATGAATTAGAGCTTTCTGAACAGGTTGTTGAACAGATCATTAGGCCAACAGGATTGCTTGATCCAATCACCTATGTCTATCCGAAATCTTGAGATTACGCTATGCTGATAGACTCTCTAGATCCTCTTCTCAAAAAGAAGCCACACTTAGATACCTATCTAGAGACACCTCCAACTGAAGAACAAAACTCAGGTGAGCTCCAGCATCTCTTTGAAGATATGGCTTCTATTGAATAAAAATAAAAAACTAAATCAAAAATCTGATTTCTTTCTTTTTTTGAAATCAGATCGCTTGGTTTTAGCTTTTGAATACCTAAGATGTGAATTATCACCTCAGAAAATAGCTACACGAGTATCACAGCTACTCAAAAGGAGAAAATAGCACAGCTCAACTATCTCACAAACAAATCATCCCTCATGAAAAGCGAATATCAAGTCCAACATGGGATTTGGATCTTAATTGATGAAATAGAAAAATCTCAAACCCCTTATACCATAGATGAATACTGATTTATGCTAACTATCCATCTTCCAAACGGACAAAATAGGATCATTTATCATGCAGACTATGGTTTTGATAATTCAACACTGAGAAGAATCTTTGAGGATAAAATCTACACCTCAAAAATTCTTAGAAAAAACTGATTTTTAGTCGCAGAAGATATGCTCGTTGCTAGAGAAAATACAAGATATAGCAATCCAGACAATACTACTTCCGCCTGCATCCAATTTGCAGAAAAATACAGATATCCACTAATCTTCAAGCCAAATAATGGAAGCCTCTGATCTTGAGTTTCAAAGATATTTGATAAGAATCAGTTATTAGCTACGCTTTCTCATTTCAATCAGAGCAATAAAGGTATGCATCTGTTGCAAACCTATATTCCAGGTAGAGATTATAGAGTGCTCTATTTGGATGGAGAGATCCTAGTTGCCTACGAGAGAATCCCGCCAACCATTACAGGAGACGGAGAAAATACAATAAAAAATCTGATTGAAACAAACTTTCCAACGATCAACCAGAAAAAAGTTGAACACTACCTCGAAACCCAAGGGATTAATACAGAATCTATCTTAGAAAAAAATAAAACACTCCCTCTCCTACCAACTGCAAACATTGCAACCTGAGGGACAATCAGAGAGATCAAACACACAGACCGTGATACTACATTTCTAAGGAAAATCGCTGCAGCTTTCTGAGCAAGATACTTCTGAATTGATATCATCTCAGAGGGAGAACTAGCTGATGGATATATCCTAGAGATCAATAAGTCTCCAATCACAAAATGAATCTGCGAATACTCACCAGCTTTCAAAAATCTTTTCTCAACAAAAATACGAACCACCATACAAAAAGATGAAAAACTCATCTAATCGAAAATATCCAGCTTTATTTCTAGCCAATTTTATATGAAAACTCTCACAAAAATCGTCAATATTTTAATCAAAGTCTTCCTGATTGGACTCTTTCTACAATTTTTTCTCCATACCCTCTTGACTTACAAGTTCTGACGAAGCGAAGGTATCCGAAACCGAGTCCGACTACGAAAAGAGGTACTCATTTTCATCTTTATGCTCATTACTGGGCGAATCCTAGTACAAAAATACCTTTTATCATGAGAAGAAACTCAAAAAATATCTCGAAAACAACTCTTACAGACCTCTTTTTTCAGATTTATTTGTTGATTTCTAATCCTCTGCATAGTTACAGCATTCCTCGCAGTCATTGTTCAAAAAGTCAGTATCTCAACCTATATTCTCTCAGCAAAGTATGACCTGATCTGATTCCTCATATTTATTCTCTGAGGACTACTCGCCCGAGCACTCCCTATCAATAGTAAATTTCACAAGCGATATGAAAATCTTTTTAAATGAGCAATATATGGAGGTCTCATTTGGTGGGCGATTATTGGACTGCTTCCGAGCTTTCTTAAACTTTTTGGCTATTCTCGTGATAGCTTTGAGGGAACACTGACTGGAAATCCTCCTGCCGTCTACTACACACAGATCAACCAATGACTTGCTAGAAATCAATTCCTCTTTGAGAGACCTATCAGCTTTGGATTCTGGTTGATTGCATTCTGGCCACTTTTTGCTCTCACCTACCTTAGAAAACAGTCTAGAAGAACTCAAATATGACGAACTATCGCAACAGGAGCAATCGTCCTCTCAACCTATTCAAGAGCCGCTATCGGAGTATGGATTATTCAAACAGCAATCCTTATCCTACTTCTTCATCGAAAAGACGCAAAAAAAATTATTATTAAAATCTGAATTCCAGCTTTTATCCTCTTACTTTGAGCGTTTTTCTACTTTAGAGGAGCATTCGCCAGAGAACACAGCAATACCTGACATATCAAACTCCTCGAGGCTGGTATTGAACTAGGATTACAAAACCCTCTCTTTGGACGAGGAGCAGGATACTCTGGACCAGCCTCACATCAGCTCTGCCTAAACGCAACTACAGATACAAGATGCGCTACTATCACTGAAATCAACCAAAAATATAGCATGGATACTCCAGGTTTCAATCCAGAAAACCAATATGTCCAGATCTTTATGGAATATGGAATACTCGGCTTCGTTCCATGGATATTTTGTTTTGGACGACTCCTTTGGCAAGGACTCAAAGAAATCAGGACCTACCTGATAGAAGTTAAAAAATGAAAAAAAGCTGATCAAAAAGAATTAACTCAAATACTCATAGCAATTGGGCTTGGACTCTGACTCTTCGGACTCGCTATTGAGGGACTCGTACTACATTCCTTTGTTGATAGAATGATCGTCTATCCATTTATGCTCATCTTCTGAGTTCGATATGGACAAAGACTGGCAGATACTCAAGCACTCAACTGAGAAGCTCTTGAGAATCCTACCCCACCTGCTTTAGAGAAAAATTCCTGAACAAAACCAACGCAATGAAAAAAATCTAAAACAAAGAAAAGGAACAATAAGAAAAAATCAAAGAGAAAATAATCCCCAAATCAAAAAAACCTGATATACTCAGGTTTTTCTTTTTTTTATCATAAAGCCTAATTTTCAACTTTAAACTTCTCTTTAAATTCCTCAGTCTTTAAGCTAAAAGTCTCATCATCAAAATACTCACGATCATCTCTATTTCCAACAGCAGTGACTGCAATCTTAGGAATCAAATGAAAATGAAGATGATTAACACTTTTCCCCAATTCTCAACCAGTCAATCCATCTCTCAAAAGTAGCGTCAATCAAGGATATGTCTCATGAAGTTTTGCAGTCCATTTTGTAATCAATGCCATCGCAGCATCTAACTGGGCAGAACTAAGTTCATTGAGAAAAATCACATGATCCTTTGGCACTACCAACAAATGATCCTCGGTATAAGCAGCTCTTGCGAGAATAACAAAGAAATATTGATTTTGATCTATAAAAAGATCCTGAGGATATGCACAAAAAAAACATTGACTATCCCCCTGTTTCTCAAGAAAATCATCATAATTCATTCTTCTCAACGTTCAAAATAAATACTGATTATCTGAATATACTAACGCAAAGGGACTTCTTGCTCTTCTCAGCTTTGCATATTTCTGAGCTTATAGATTCATTTTTCCCTTTCTCATTCACCATAAATAACTACAAAAGGAATCCCCTTTTTATCCGCATAGGCAAATTGCTTTCAAAGCTTTTCTGCATAAGGATAAACTTCAAAACTTTTCCCCTCTGCTAAAAATCTAGCTCCTACAGCAAGCGAATCAGCCATTCCTCCCTCAAACTGTAGGATCAAGTAATCCGCAACAGTCTGTTTTCTTGTCTCTTGAACAGAGAAAACCCTACTAAGAATCCTACTAATTCAGATACTACCTCAGACCCCACAATATTCATTTCTCTTTGGATCAATATAACCAGTTAGATTCTGATATCTTCCACCTCAACAAATTGAGCCGAGCTGCGGTTCATTTTCAAAAACCGCCTCAAAAATAGTACCAGTATAATAGTCTAGTCCCCTAATAATCTGCATATCAAATACCCAGTGAAAGACTAATCAAAAACTCTTTTGAAAATCCTGAATCAAATTCAAAACTGATCTTAGCTCAGCAATTCATGCCAAAAAGTCCTCATTCTCAGAAAAAAGCAAAAGCTGATCCAAATCCTCAATTTTATCAGAAGAAAGCTGAATAAACTTCAGAATTTTTTGCTGTTTTTCCGCATCAAATCAAAAATCCTCCTGCAAACTTGCCAAAAACTTCTCCTGACCAATCTTTGCATATTTATCAATCAGATTTCATAGATCTTGAGCTTTATCTCACGCGATTTCCTGCAAAAAAGCTCTAATAATCTTTTTATTATTGATATGAAAACATACCGAATCCTGGATATTCACTGCAGCTAAAACCTCAGTCAAAGTCTTACCTAATACAGCAATAATTTCTGCATCATAATAAAAATAATCCTTTTCTCCCTTCCAGATAGCATCAATATCACACTGAAAGAACTCTCTAAATCTCCCCTTTTGTGCCCTTTCTCATCTCCAAACAGGTTGAATCTGATACCTCTTGAACGGGAAAGTAAGCTGATGCTCCCAGTCTAGCGTATATCTTGCAAACGGTACTGTCAGATCAAAATGCAAACCGTACTCTTTCAAATCTTCAGCTCCTTGAGCCATTCCATACAGTCAAAAAATCTGTTTCCCTGTTTCTTCTCAGTTTTTTGCGAGTAGAACATCATTTTTTTCCACTGCTGGAGTATGAATATGGGTATATCAAAATTGCTGATACTGCGCCTGAATAATACCCACAATCTGATCAAAAACCAACTGCTCTGCTGGACTATACTCAGGAAATCCACTTGGACGAAGCTCTGCCATCATACCAAAAAATCTAAAAAACTGACTCTACTTGTACTGAAATCATCCTAAAAAGCAACGGATAAATCCCAAATCCTCCCAAAAAACAAAGCAAGAAAATCATCAAATATTTTTTTGACAAAAGAATATTATCAGATCTTTACTTGATTTTCAAAAAGAAAAGAATACAAGAAAATAACTTTTATCAAATAAACCCATCATGCACTCAGAACTCATCGCCTACAGTAGCCAACCAGAACTCAAACTCTCAGACTTCAGAAAAGGCAACTATGATATACAAAACTTAGACCAAAAACTGATTAACTACTGCCAAGAGCACAATACTCTAGGACTCACACAAAAAGACAGCTTATACCCTGCTCAACTCAGAAATTATAGCGATAGCCCCTACCTTTTTTATTACCAAGGAAACCTCGATCTCCTCAAAGAAAAAAAACTCTGAATCGTGTGACCAAGGCTCCCCTCTTCCTATGCACTAGAAGTGATGGATTTTTTCTTCAAATCTGCAGGGAAATACCAAATTGCCACAATTTCTGGCTTTGCTAGGGGAATAGACCAATTAGCACATGAACTCTCCCTCAAACATAAACTCCCAACAATCGCAGTCCTTGGCTGAGGATTTCAACATTATCATAAATCTAAGGACCGCCTATTTCTAGAAAAAATCCTAGAAAACTGAGGACTGATTATTTCACAATTCAAAATCTGATTTGAGCCAACAAAACGAAGTTTTCCACAGAGAAATAAACTTTTAGCTCAACTTGCAGATATCCTCTTTCTCCCAGAGGCAAAAGAGAAATCTTGAAGCCTCATTACAACAGATTTCGCCAACCAATATCACAAAAATGTCTACTCTGTACCTGCCCAACTTTTCAGTTCCTCTAGTGCTGGTATTTTCAAAAAAATGACTGAAAATAAAATCGAGCTTATATCAGATTTTGACTATCATCTCTCGCAACACTTTCAAAAAAAATCTGATTTTTCTCCCTCTTGTATTCCAGCAGCTACTATCTCAGAACTCACTCCATCTCAACTCAAAATTTACAATCATCTCAATACTACTCCCGCCTCCTTTGAGGAGTTATTGGTAAGTAC
>CAUQBS010000005.1:0-52599 GCA_963516485.1 uncultured bacterium | reverse complement strand
GTACATACTGGACATACCGTCGTATTTGGATGATTATCATCCAGATTCTGCTCATTTTTACAGGGACAAAAAATCTTGGTCGCTGTCGCTAGTTTCAAATGAATCTCCAGCCCAACCGTAATCACATACTCCATCACCTCATTTCAAAAGAATAAAAACTCTGATTATCTATAGCGATTTTTATCCCTAAAACAAACGTTTTTTTATATTCAGATTTTTCTTGTATTCCATTGTTTTCAAGAAATCTGAATTAAACATACAAGGGAACGAGCGAATAGAAACTAATGATATATAATATAAAGGCATACTACCTTTTATCTGCTAAAAGTTCAGCTATTTCAGTACCTTGTAGTAGCTGAAAAATCAGCATAAAACTTCTCATAGGTTCAGTAAGGATTCTGCACAACACGGGACAAGATAGTAGAAGCATGATATATAAGATACTTGATCCTTTCCTTGGTACAATCATCTCTCATAAAAATATGCAAAAGATCTCTAAGATACGATTGAAAGAGCTGATCTGCAGCAGGAACCAATTGACTATTTCTTTCCCTATTAGGATCCATTCCATACTGTCTAGCTAAAAGATTATAAAGCTGAATCTTCATATGAGTAAACTCTTTAGCATAAAGGATTGAATCATTATATTCAGTAGATTGTCATTGAATAGGTGAGGTTCCCGTTGCCTCCCAAACTCTTCTTCAGTTCTCCCCCTCCTTATGAACATAATCAGCAGAAACAACACGAGCAAAAAACTCAGTTTTAAATCTAGCATTAACATCTGTATTATACTGATTAATTGCATTATTAATGATCTCGATCGGTGAAAGACGAGATGAAGCTTGATGAATTTTATTAAGAAGATAATCACACTGAAACACCAAATGAGAAGCTTCATGATAAACAACATCAAGAAGGCTTTGCTTATCTGTGAACGCTTGGGGATCAAAAGAAATCACCGGATCAAACTTAAAATTACCAGAATTAGAAAGTTTAATACCACAACTTCACTCAGCCTTATGACGAGGATTACTAATATATTGCCTTCCAATCCTAAAAATATTCTCAATACTCTGAGCTTGATACAAAATTACACGTATAGAGTCAGGATTTCTCACCCCCATCACACGAATATTTGCTTCAACTGAATCAAGGTAGACCTGTTTAAGCTCATCAATTGTAACCTGAGGGCTGTTTCTCTCCCCCGAAGGTCAAAGAGAAATTGAGCTAAATGGAATATTCTGCACCTCTGATATTGTATTCTTAGATTCCCTAGAATGATTAATATTCATTATTCTAATAACTAAAATATAAATTCACATAAAAGATATTATACATAATTATACAAGAATGTCAAATATAAAAAACCATAAAATAATAATCCATCACTAACATTTGCAAAAAATCAAAAAAAAATTACAATTATCCTCGTTTATTTTATACAAATAAAAAAATGCAAAACGGAAAAATTCTCAGCAAAAAAATGCTAAACGATCATATCGTAGAACTAAAAATACAAACTTCGAAGATGGAACTTCAACCCTGAGCACGAGTTTTTATCCACTACCCTGCCAACGAGGGAACAATTAAAAGAGCCTACTCTGTGGCAAATCTAGAAACCGAGGCTGAAGTGAGCATTTTAACTTTTTTGATCAAGCTCGTTGAAAACGGGAAGGGATCAGAAATTCTAAAACAGCTCCCAGAAGCCTCAGAACTCCAAATCGAAGAAGGGAAAGGACATTTTCTCCTGAAATATACGACAAATCCTAAAGTTTTCCTCTCAACAGGAAGCGGACTAGCACCTTGCTACCGTATGGCAAAAGAGGATAAAAGCTGATCCCAGAAACGATTTTTCTTTTCAGTTTCCTATGCTAAAGATCTTTTTTATCTAGAAGAAATCAAAAACCTCAACATTCCTGAAACACACATTAGCATTTCTAGAGAAGAGGTTGAGGGATTTGAATATGGAAGAATCAATATTGATCATATTGATTTCCCAGCAGAAACAGAGTTTTATATCTGCTGAGTACCACTTATGGTCAAGGAATTCCTCACAAACTTAAGAGCAAGAGGATATAAAAATATCTTTGTAGAAGCTTATTAGTGCACAGCCTGATAATTCTGCCATTTTGCAACTTTCCCATCAACCTGAAAATACTCATTTTGAAGCCACTGAGTCATAAATTGCTCATCTTGACTCAGTTTTTTAATTGCTTCATTTTGCTTAATAAAATCAACCAAAGACTGCTCAGATTTTACCTGATTTTCATCAAAAAGATCAATTCAAAAATCTGACTTGAGATGCTCATTCAAAAAATCTAATCTTTTATGGCAAATATCCGTTTTTCTCTCACAATGCCTCTTGAGTTCTCAAATAGTTTCTACCTTTTTCTCAGGATTATTTGCATATGCAAGCCTCTTATAGCCAATCCAAATCAATGGATTATCAAACTTCATATCATCTCAAAGCTTATCCAGAGCAATATCAAGCTGCTGAATCTCTTGAGCCAATTTAGAATCCTGATTTTTAGCATATTCAGTCTCTAAAGCTAATTTTTCATTATACATATTCATATAGTCCTTATATTGGTTCAAAAGAACAGAAACCGCCGCAGAAACCTCTATTGGAGAGTAAATTTTCTTTTCTGGAACATAAGAAAGTTTTTCAGAAGAAGTTGAACCCGAAGAAATCATAGCTATCAATTCTGGAGATAAAGAATGTTGAGTAATAACATTAAGATGAGGCTGAAGTGTCGTCATATTTCAGATTTCTAACTCACCTCCTCTCACATAATCAAATTCAAAAGCCTGAGGTCAGTATTTAATAACTCACTTTACACGAAGAGCATCTTGCCCAAGCTGATCAATAAGATCTTTCAACTGGTCGAGTGAAGTCTCTTCAGACAAGGCAATACTCTTTGTAAAAAATTTTGAATGTTCATGATGATGGTGTCCAGACTCATGGTCATAATGGTGATGATTGTGCTCGCGTTCGTGTTCGTGTTCATGCTCATGCTTGTGTTCATGTTCGTGATCATGCTCAGCATGACTATGCTGAGAATGTTTTCTCATAAGATTTACAATAGTTTCATACGAACTATCATCTTTCATAAGATCCTCACTATTAGTTGTATAAGGTGCTTCAATAACCGGCTGATGAGGATATTTCTGAGATAACTGAGATCTTAACCCTTGATTCTTTTCTTTATCAGCAGGAAGATGAGTAAGCGCAATAACATTCGCCAAAGAAAGCTGTGTAGAAGCAATCTGTTCTTCAGCTTTGGACATAGTTGGAAAAGATTGAGCATTCACCAAGGTAATTACTCTCCCCTGCATGCCTAACTCCTCAATCACTCTCTTGATAGCTTTTCCATCTGCGATTCCAGAAGGTTCAATCAAAATTTTTTCATTACTACCTTTCAAATCCTCCAAAGCAGTTTTCAATCAACTTAGATCCTGACAACAAATACATCAGTCTGTCAAAGCGACAGGAGAAAAATCTTTCAATCTCTCAGCATCAATATTGTATTTTCCAATATCATTTACGATGACTTTAAATTGCTCTCACTGATTTGCCAAATATCCTGCCAAATCCTTGAGCAAAGTCGTTTTCCCAGCTCCAAGAAATCATAAAATCAAAAAAACCTCACTTCCCGTGTTCTCTGAATTTTCAGAAATTTTATTTACGATATTGTTTTGTTTTTCCTGTTCATGCAAAGATAAATTCGCATTAAGTTTCACTTCTGACATAATAATTATACATGAGAATATAAAAGTATCGAATTCAAAATATGATTTTGAGGATCAACGAGCAATTCAGGTTTCAAATATTTTTCTAGCAGCTTCTCATCAACTTTTTTATAAAGAAGCTGCCTCATTCCTCTCACCGTTCTAACTAAACAATTCTTGAATTTTATGTTCTTTACAAGGTGAGAAACCAACTCTTCTGCATCCCCAGAAGTAAAGAGCAAAGAAGCCAGAATGACAGCATCATAATGAGAATTATCCTCAAAATATACCAAGAAGTCTGTCTTCTTAATCGTAATTTTATCTTCTAGCCCCAAAGCCTGAACCAATCCACGAGAAAGCTCAACAGCCTCCTCATCTCTTTCTATCAAAACAGAACAAACTCACCAGTTCTGGGCAAGGATAATCGCAGTCAAGGGCAACGCTCAGCTTCCCACAAACAAAACCTTCCCAACCCCAGCATTTTGACTAGCAAGCAATGCATATTCCAGACCTGTTAAATCCTCATAGTTCTGATAATAGATGAAGCTCTTGAGCATCTTCTGCGGATCCTGAGCAAATTGAATCTTCTTTGACCAAAACTTCTCCATCTCTCCTTCCGCAACCGCACACAACTGCTGTAAATCTTTCACTTCATCTGAAACGAAAATCGGATCAAAATCTAACTCATAATCTATTTGACCGCTAGCAAACTCACATAGCTCTGAAAAAAAGGAATTTACCTCCTCTGATGGTTCATAGCTAGCCAATTTCTTAGCACGAGAACATAAAGAAAAAATCTGATTTTCTTTCAATTTTTCCATAAAATATAAGATATGAATAAATTAAAGATTATTTTTCCCCACAAGAACAATGCTCCTGATGCTCTTTCTTCCATTTAATCAGCGTCCTTGTTGAGATACCATACTTTTTTACGACTTCTTGTGCAGTATCCTGCTGATGACAGTAAGAGTCAATCACCGATTGCTTAAACTCAGGCGCATATGTCCCCCTCACTCCATCTACCGTAAAACTCGAATGACAGCTTCAACAATACAGTCTCTGAGAGTGGTTTCTCCCATGTCAGTTTTTTTTCACCTCAGGACTTTGACACCTAATACACTTCTCCATCTTTATATCTTCAAAAATAAAGATTTTACTTGTGGTGCTTTTATATCTAAATAGAATACAATGTCAAGAGAAGTATAAAAATTCACACAAAAATAAAAAAAAGAAAAGAAATCTGAATTCTTTTCTCCTTTTTCTAAAAATTTTCTACTCAATAAACTGTTTAAAATCCTCAAAACTATTAAACGACTGATACACAGAAGCAAATCTAACATATACCACAGGATCAATCTCCCTCAAGGAAGCTAGGATATCTTCTCAAATCTTAGTACTTAAGACCTCAGATCCCTCAGACTGCCACTTCACTTCCAAATTACTAATCAAAGCATCAATCACGTCTGGTTGAACCGATCTCTTTGCAAATGCGAGCATTACCGCTTTTTTGAGCTTGGCTCTATCATACATTTCCTTTGTTCAGTCTTTTTTGATTACAACAAGTTCCACATTTCCAATCCTCTCAAAGGTTGTATATCTATGCCCACATCTTTCACATTCCCTTCTCCTTCTAATCACCCCTCCTTCCTCAATCATTCTAGAATCAACTACTTTCGAATCCATATTACTACATTTCGGACATTTCATATTCAAATACCTTACAGACTAAAAATCGACTGATTTTGCAATGAATGTTCCTGCGTAGATTCTTGCACTCAGTTATGATTTGACTTTTGTACAAATTCCTCCAAACTATATTCAAATACCTCCCCTTCTATAGCAATCTTCTTATAATGAAGAAAATAGAGCATCACCATTGCAGTCATTCTGACATCGTTTTTACAATATTTTTGCAATTCTTCAAGACTTTTTTTATTTTTTTGAGGATCCTTTTGATATTCATTCCAAAGCACCTCAGCTTTGGTTCCTGACTCCAATGTCTTTTCCAAACCAATCAATGCCTCAGAAAGTTTATTAAGTCAGATCCTTTTTCTCGTTAAATTTTGAAAAAATACATATAAATCGATACTTTTATTATTCAAAATCTCAATTTCCTTCTCACCATATCCAGCATTCCAAAGAGAAACTGGATTATCAAACCAAATCTGATTAAATCCTACAATATACCCATCAAAAGCCAGCATCTTATCTACAAAGCCCTTCAAATCCTCGATCATCACGCATTCATACTTCATATTCGTATCCCCCTCTGCAACCGGCTCTGGACTCGCAGCATACGCGATAATAAACTTAGCAGATCTAATATCATCAGCAACAGTGGTTTCAATATCGTAAACCAAGTAAGGCTTCCCCAAAATCTGATCATATTTTCCAGTTTTAAACTCATCTCCCAAAATTTGCTCAATCGTCTTTTGTCAGACTTGTCTCTCTTTTTTCGCAATAAACCTCATAAGCAAAGTCTGTAATTCTGATTTTTTATCAAAGGGCAACACAACCTCAATCTTATCTACCTCATCAATCAAAGTCAACACATTATCCCTCTTCGCCATATGAAAAATACAATCCGAACTCTTATAATAATATGCCTCATTTCCCTGAGCAAAACACACCTTATTAAAAAAATCATTTACCCCCTGACATCTCTCCTTTTTGATAATTGAGTAGAGATGAGGAATAAAATCATTTTTGATACTCGTAAGTTCATTGAGAGAAAATCTCTTATGCATATAGATATTTCATTGAGAGTAAAAAAAATCCGCCTCAGACTAGAATTTCAAGATTCCCAGTCCAAAACGGACAACACCATATCAACCTCTTAGAGACCCGGAATTTGAGGGATTCCTGATCCGCTTCCTCCTCAGAGCATACCAGCCAAATTGCTTGGATCAAAACCAAGGATATCTTTTGTCTTTTCAGCAGCAATCTCCTGAGCCTTATTTTGAGCTTTTTGAAATGCTTTCAAAACAAGATCCTCCAAAACCTCTTTTTTGCTGAGATCGAGCAAGCTTGTATCATTGATTTTAAAATCCTTCAACTTCATCTCTCCAGTCATGTCTACGAGGACAGAAGCCGCTTTTTCTCAATTTTCATCAGTATATTCCCCTTCCTTTGCTCTAATCACAAGATTTTTAAGAGCTTTTTGAAGTTCTCTATACTTATCATACATTTTTTTCAATTCTCACATTTTTCCTAAATCCATTTGTTTTTCATACAAAGAATATAAAAAATCTGTTTTCTCTTCTCTTTTTTTAGTTTAAGAACCAAGAAAACTACTTTTTAACCACACCAAAATACTTAATTACCAAGAATACCAAGAATGCTGTGATCAAGAAATCAATCAAGTTTGCTAGTACCTTTCCATACAAGATTCCTCTCCAAGAAAGCTCTTCAAGCTTATTTACCTTAAGTTTTTTGAAAAGAGGATTGAACAAAAGTGGAGTCACAAAATCCTCGATAATTCCCTTTACCAAATTACCAACCTTTGTCGCAACCAAAAGTCCAACAGCCATACCTACAACATTGTATTCAGCCAAGAAACTCATAAATTCAACTGCCATATTAGGTTCTACAGCTGGCTGTTCAACAGTTCCGCTAAGATTCTGCTGTTCTACAGCTCCAGAAGTATTTTCTCCTGTCATTATTTAATGGATAATAGAATAAAACAAAGCGATTATAAGGATACCCTTTGCAAATACAAGTCAGGTTTCATTTTTTTCTCCAAAACTTTAGAAAATAACGCATCTTTCAAAAGTTTTTGTACCTTCTCCTGACTCCTTTCCAAAACTCTAATTGGATAAAGAGATTGACAGGTTTGCTTTTCCTGACATTGCTGATTAAAAACATCTCAAAAAGCTGAATATCTTCCCTGAGCATCCACAAGAGATTTCAATTTTGAAGACTCCATTTGTAAATACATCGTAAGAAAACTCTCTGCCAAAGGACGTTTTTGAGTCTCTGGATTAAGGATAAATCCATACATCCTGACAGGTGCCGCCTCATACCAATAAGGATAAGCTATTTGCTGAAGCTGAGAAAACTGTCTCCCTTCTGAAAAAAATCAAAAACCTACTTTCAAAACTCATTTATCAACCAAACAAAGAACAGGAGAAGAGTGACAAATTTGAGTCTTTGGCAAAGACTGCAATAAAGTTGAAATTCACAGTTCAGAATCCTGATACATTTCCAGCCACAGCTCAAAAGCCCCATTATCATTATATCTAGAAAAATCACTTATCATCTGAGTATATGCAACATTCTGATCAAAAAACCCAGTTCACACATAAAGAGGGGACAAAAAAGCTGATCAAGTCTGACTTTTATAGTCCTGATAGAGTTCTGCAAGAGAATTCGCTGATCAAGATTGATAGAAAACAACTATCGGATCAATTACATATGGAATAAACCTACCAGAAGCCAATACATCGCTACTTCACGAGAGAAAATACTGATCTAAAGCCTGAGAAAAACGAAGCTCTCCACCACTAAGTGCTCAAACTTTATCATATGCCGTTAGGAGCAAATCATACCCAGAGAAGCCTCTCTGCTCCACTCACAAATACTGAAAAACAGCATCAGATCAATACTTCTGCATAAACTCAGCCTTCAAAATCCCAAAATCCTCCTTAGCAAAAGAGGGATCAACTCAAATATGCAAAACACCAGTAAAAGTCTGGTTTTTCACGTCTTCTACCACATTCTCTTCTCCTGAAGAAACCAGAACCTCTTCTTCAACAACCTGAGGTTTTGATGAAAATGGCACAAAAAAAACAAAAATACAGCAGACCAAACCAAATCCTGCCAAAAAAACCGTTTGCCTCAATTTTGAAAACATAACACTAGAAAATAATCGTAAAACTTCCAAGTGCTGGTTGCTGATAGGTCGGCTTCTTTACCTGCATTCTAAGATTATAATCACCAACCTGCCCCTCTCAAACAATCGTATAATACCTATCTGCAAGAGGAGCCTCACTCGAAACTCTATATTCCAAAAAAGGATAAATTCTATCATTTTTAGTAGAAAGCAGATTTACCAAGTTCAATTGTAAAACTGAATCTTCCCCATTACGCAAAACATTAGTATATCCATTAGAACTAGCATTTATCTCTTCTTCTCGACTCGAGATAGGATTAATCTTTGCATATCTATTATCTGGAAAAATCTGAGCACTATTTCCAAAGGTAAGATTTTGATCCTTATTAATTCTCGAAGCCCTAATCAGCGTATCGGTATCCAGTCTAGCCTCTCATCTTGTGGTATTATAGGAAGTGAAAGGAATCAAAGTATAAGGAGTATTTTTATATATTCCTTTTATCGTCCATCCGACCATCGCTTTATTATTTGCCCCAACATAGGTAAACAATGTTCAACATTTTGCCTCTTCACACAGCTGATACCCATCATTCATCGCTCAATAAATTGAATTTGCATGTTTAAACTGCCCAGAAAGAACAGGATTAAGTCTGAATTCAACCTTTACTGGACTATCCTGAGTAAAAGTAGTATGACGCTGAGATGAAGTATAATAATCAGCAGGATTTATAGCTGTAATACTTCCTAAAGGAATCATCTCCGTCGTATTATAAGTCAGTGCATTATAGTTATTTTGTTCACCTGGCTTCACAAAAACCGGATCCACACTACCATCTCAAACTTTAGGAATTGACTTTGTAGAAGAATTAACGGTCCAATTCAGAGTATCGTTCCCATTCCCATAGGTATAAAAATTCTGAAGTCTGTGATCACTCGCCTTTCATCCGCTAACCGGAGTCTGAGTTTGTTTTGAAGCCTTTCGTCCAGACTCTCAATCAAACCCAGGACCAGCATAATTAGTCGCTAAAACTCCTCTCTCAACAGCAGACAGCGCACCATAGTAGGCAGTCGTATATTGCGCTACATTTCCATAATTACGCACAAAAGGAAGAAACGAAGAAAAGAGTGCCAACATCAGTGCTGATGACACAATCATAATCACCATAACAATCATCAAAAGCATTCCTTCCTCTCATCGACAAAATAAAAATTACTCAAGATTTGGAGCTCAACACTCAGGACAATAAGCATATCCACGAGTATATTTCTGATGACACTCTTTACATTCAGTTTTCAAGCTTTCTCCACAGTAGACACAGGCATTATAGCTCTTGTCTACGATCTGCTCACAGTGGGGACAAATTGTCACGGTATTCATCAAAGCTTCTCTCCAGTACCCCCTTTCCCATCTATAAGACAGAGGGCGAAAAGCAAGATATAACGGCAATCCAACCACTGGAGAAAGCACAGTAACAAGTAAAGCAGAAAAAAACTGGTATCAAACACTATCACTCCTTGCAGTGGAATCTTTCAATACCCAAAGAATAGTCAAAATCCATACCAAAACTACAAGCATTAAACCCCAAATTTCAAAATCAGAATATCCAGAAAGCATAGGAAAAACATCAGCAATCCAACGAGCAACATCAGTAAATATGCCATGATTCACAGGAGTTAAGAGTTGTGGGACCTGCTCCATAGTGGTATCCATAACTGCCACAGGGACCTCACCAGAACTACCAAGAAATAACGAAGAATCTGTCATTTGAAAAACAAATATAAAGATAAAAAATCTGAATTATGATAATTGTTTTCTTAAAATCTCTAGAGAAGTACTAAACTTCTTCAAATCCTTAAGAAGAAATGAAGCCTTCGCTGGATTATCAAGATGAAGAGAGAAGTCTACCTCCACTCCAGTAAGTTCAGTATTTTTAATCGACATTTCCAAAAGCTGAATATTGAACTGAGCAAAAGACTGCAAAAAGTCAACAATCGTTAACTCACGAGGGTTAAACTTAACCTTCATCGAAAAGCGGTACTGACTAGCTTCATCTCCCTGCCAATGCGCCTCCAACAAAGAGTCAAGAGAGATCGTCTTGAGCGCCTTACAGGAAACAGCATGAATTTTTATACCATCTTTTGTTGACTTAGCAATAATCCTCTCATGAGGTGCTGGATGACACTCAGGACAAAAGAAACAATGTAAATGCTTATCATTGTCAACGATTACAGCAAGTGGAGAAGCAGTATTTTGCTGCTGCGCCTGCAATTGCACCTTAAGTTCCTCTTTCTGTTGAGAAACATCCTTGATCACCGTTTTCTCAACCGCATTTTTCATGAGATCTGGATAAGCATCTCTCACAATATTTCAGTAAGTCTCTTGCTTATCTAATACTAATAAAAGCCTCTTTTCAACCTCTAAAGCATCGTCAAGCTTTTGAATTTTATCTTTTTCAGAACGGAAAAGCGGAAGCTCCATATCCTTCAAATAACTATTCAGTCCAGCAATCGCCTCCTGCAAACGAAGCTCTCTTTCTGCTGTCTTAATATATTTCAAAAGCTGATTTTTTGCCGTTGGTGTACGGAGAAACTCTAACCAATGCTTATTTGCTGAAAACTTATTTTTGAAGGTATTAATATTAACAATATCTCCAGTCTTAAGCTGATAACTAATTGGTTTAATCTGTCCATTTACAATCGCATTTTTGAACCTGAGACCAATAGAGCTATGTACACTAAATGCAAAATCCAAAACTGTTGATCCGACCGGCAATTCCTTAATATCTCCCCTCGGAGTATAAATAAAAATTGTCTTATCTAAAACCTCAATATTAAGCTGAGATTTAAACTTCTCCTTTTGTTCAGTATCAGTATAGTCAGATACAATCTTCTGAAGCTTCTGAATCCATATTCCCTGCTGCTCTGAGACCAAAGTCGGCTGATTATTATCTGAATATGCAAAATGAGCAGCCACTCCAAACTCAGCAACATTTTCCATTTCCTCAGTTCTAATCTGGATTTCTACTGGGAAACGGAACATTCCAAGTACTGTTGTATGAATACTCTTATATCCATTAAACTTTGGAATAGCAATATAGTCCTTAATCTTTTTAATCAAAGGGATATAGTACTTATGAATAATTCCAAGCACCATATAACAATCTCAGATATCTTGTGTAATCACTCTAAAAGCCAGAAGATCCATCACTGTCGAAATATCTGTCTCGTGATATTTTTTCGAAAGTTTTTCATAGATTCTATAAGGGCTCTTCACTCTTCCTCTTACAACAAAATCCTTGACTCACTCTTTTTCAAGCATCTGAGTCAGCATTTTAATACCTCTTTCTGTAAATTTATCTCCTTCACGAAAATATTTCTTTAAATACTGAGTAATCCTCTTGAATTCCTCAGGATGCAAAACTGCAAAAGCTCAATTCTCTAGCAAAATCTGAAAATGATAAAGCCCAAGCCTCTTGGCAATCGGAGCATAAATCTTGATAGTCTCCTCTGCAATCTTCCTCCTCTTTCTCTCCTCAGGGTGAAACTGCAAAGTCTGAATATTATGAATACGATCAGCTAATTTTACAAAAATCACCCTCAAATCCTTCGCCATAGCCAGAAAAGTCTTCTTGATCGTCTCCAAATGCCTATCTTCTCACTGATATCTTACCTTAGATACCTTTACCAGCCCCTCACAGATATCTGCAACCTCCTCAGTAAACTCAGCTGCAACTTCCTCACGCGTAATCGGAGTATCCTCAATCACATCATGCATAATACAAGATTGAATAGACTCTAAGTCGGGTTTTAATTCCATCAAAAACAAGGTAGCCTTAAGCGGATGCACAATATATGGCTCCCCTGAAAGTCTCTTCACCCCAGCATGCGCAGCCTTAGTAAATTCATACGCATGATAAATACCTGGGATCTGCTCAGGAGGCAAATACTTTGAAGCCTGAGAAACAATCTCCTCAACTAGCTGAGTCGGTTCCTCATCAAAGGTCAATTGGTAGTCAAAAAATTCGTCAATCTCTCTCACATCCATCGTATTTTTTGAGGAACAAATAAAAACATACCTTTCAAACTATGAATATCACAAAAATAATCAAGGGGAAAATTAAAAAAAACTCTTTTTCATCTGATTTTTTTCCTGTTCTGACAAAGATCCAAGCCTCTCCTCAAGTTCAGAATCAGGACCATTCAAATATTTTGAAAGCTCAGCAGTCTTTTCTGATGCCTTTTTAATATGCACATAATATTTTCCAAGCTCAGCAACCACATCAGAAAGCTCATCATTTTTCTCTAATAAAGAAGCCGCTTGTTCTCTAAGATAAACATTTTGAGCTTGAAGTTCCTCCATTTCCTCCTGCAAATATGTAAGCTGCTCATTCGCTCATTTTAGATGTTTTCTTAACTCAGCAACCACATCCTTATGCTGATATTGTCGATAAAAAATCACATATCAGAGTCCTACTCCTCATAAGCTCGCCAATATCACATACCATACCATCTCTTTATCAAAAAAGGATTAAAAACTGACTTTACTATAGGTTTTACTTCTCCAATTGCAAGAAAAAATACCCCATCAATATCACCATGAATGAAGTTATCTCCTCTCCTATAGAGAAAAAAAGATGCGTTACACATAAATATGAAACATATTTAGAATACCCCTATTCCTCTCCTAAAAGCTCTTTCTTAATTCAGCTTCCATTCAAGAAAATCAAAGTATCCATATCTCCTGGCTCCCACTGCTTGCCAAACATTTCGAGCTGATTTGAAGAATGGAATGGAACAATATACTTATTATGATAAGTTGTATATTTTTTATTGAAACAGTCCATAAAATTTCAGTTTTTTATGATTGGTGAAATGATGAAAATGTCCTTATTGGTTAATTTCAGATCATCTAACCACTTGCATAAATATTCAACATAGAAGTTGATATTATCCAAAACAAGATTCTTCGCTAAAGGATTTGCATCAATCTCCTCAGAAGTCTTATATCGATATTTTACAATCTGATTATCCTTATACATTTGCATCAAAAAATTAATCCCAAAATTGATATGTTCAATCCTCTTATAAAACCCATCTTCAATAGCAACTACCTTACAATAACTCTCCTTGATATACAGCAAAAGAAATGAATCTCTTTCAAGTTTTCTCTTGAGAAAAGAAATCGTCTTAAAACTTTCGGGAAAAATCTTCAAATGCTTATGAGAAAAAAGATTACCATAATGCTTATTAAATTCCAAAAGCGTATCTCTATTGATATAAATCAGATACAAACGAAAAAAAATCTGACCTTGAGCCCCGATCAAGTATTTTTGAGGCTCTCAATTAACAAAAATACTGTCCACATTGGTAAATAGAAGTTCCTCTTTAGTAATCTCCTTGAGATAATTTAATCTCTCATGGGTAATTTCATTGATATCATCTATAGTAAATGGACGATCTAATTCCTTAAAAATATCAAACCTAAAAAAATGGAATCTTGAATCATCAAGCAGAAAATAATGATTATATTCAGGATAAGAAAAAGACTGATTAATCACATTCTGAAGTGACTCATATACAGCATATTGTTGCATACCAAGATCTTTTTGGTACTTCACTATACGGATTTTTGGATGCTTGACTTCTAATTCCTCATGCCAGAGATAATTCATCAGCCTGTTAAGCCTTTAGAAAATATAATACTAATACCTCTAAAGTGCCTTAATTCTATCCTCAATACTTGGATGCGTCTGAAACCAAGACGAGACTTTCCCAAGAGGATTTGCAATAAACATAGCAGACATTTCCTTATTTTTCACATCAACCTCAGGCTCTTGAGAAATCTTTCTTAACGCTGAAATCATCGCCTGATTGTCTTTAGTCAGCTCAACACTTCCAGCATCCGCGAGAAACTCCCTTTTTCTAGAAATAGCAAGCCTAATGAGTGGATAGACCAAATACCCAAGAACCATCAATACAACTCCAACTAATGGCAACACATTCCCTTTTTCATTATCCCTTCTACCTCAAGCTCTAATCAAGATCTCACCAAGCATAGCAATCACTCATATATACAAGACCATCACAAGCATCAAAAGCGAATCTTTATTGATAATATGGGTTAATTCATGTGCCGCTACTGCCTCAATCTCAGCCTTATTGAGATGATTGAGTAAGCCTCTAGTAAATACCACCCAAGAATCACTTGCCCTCCATCCAAGCGCAAAAGCATTCATTCCCTCTGATTCAATAATTCAAATCTTCGGAGTAGGCAAACCTCTAGAAATACACAAATTCTCAACAATATTGTAAATTTCAGGCTCTTCCTTTCTCGTTACCTCTTTAGCTCCAGAAAAAGAAAACATCAAACTTTTTTGGAAAAAGAACGAAATCAGAAGCCAAACAACTAATATTGGCACGAGAAGCGTCAAAATCTCTCCTGTATCACTAAGAGCGAGGTCCAAAGCCTGAGTTCCACTATTACCATTTTTCGTATTTAGAAAATAGAACACCACAAAAACTCCAGCGCCCAAAAAGGCTGGAAGCAAAACAATCAAAATCCAGGTTTTTAATTGATTATCTCGCTTTGAAGATTGAAGCCCTTGATACATAAAAAATATTCAAAAAATAAAAAGAAAAATCTGACCTAAACAAAAGAAATCTGATTTTCCTTCTTGATACTATCAAAATCTCAAAAAATCAGACTTCTTCTTAATATTTTAATAGTAACTTAAAACTGTACTTTGGGAGCACTCTTAGCAGCCTCATCATCAAGTTCAAAAAACTCAACCTGAGTAAATCCAAAATGATTAGCAATCAAATTACTAGGGAAACTCTGGATAGAGGTATTATACTCTCTTGTTGCTGAGTTAAAGAATCTTCTAGCAGCAGCCAGCTTGTTTTCAATATCTGAAAGTTCAGTCTGAAGCTCTAAGAAGTTTTGATTAGCCTTAAGATCTGGATAATTTTCTGCAACAGCGAAAAGCGACTTCAAAGCTCCTGTAAGCTGATTATTCGCCTCAAGTTTTCCTTCCACTCCATTTGCATGTAGAAAACTTGTCCTCGCATCAGTCAAATTCTGAAGCGTCTCCTTTTCATGAGTAGCATATCCTTTTACAGTATTAACAAGATTTTCTACCAAATCAAACCTCAGCTTAAGTTGAACATCAATATCAGCAAAAGCATTTTCTCTATTATTCTTAAGAGATACCAATCTATTGTACAAGCTAATCGCCCAAATCACGATTAAAAACAGCACTCCAAGGGTAATTCGTAGTCACATGATCTATAGAATAGGAAATAAACACTTTGACTATAAGAATTTCTAAGAGATTGTCAAATGAAAACAAAAAAGAAAAATCTGATTTTTTTGAGCTTTATACCTTCTATATACCACTATTCAGAAATATTCTCAAACAAAAAAAGACTCATCTGATACAGATAAGCCCTTTTTCTAGTTGGTGTCAATGAGTTCTCATTTTATTTCTCAGCCGCTTTGATGAGCTGATCAACGAGACGTTCAAGTTCTCTTTTCACATATTCTACATTGCATTTCTCGATAGTATCTCCAAGATGTCCACAGTCAAAACCAATAACAAACTTGCCGACCAAATCACTCAAGATAGCCGCTCCTAGTATAATTGTCTGGCCAAAAGTTATCCCTCCATGGACTTCAACTGGGATGTCAAAATAATCCATCTGGTAAAAAGGGTGCCCTTGAGGAATTACAACATACCCAGAATAATAAGAGGTCGAGTAGGTAGACTGCCCAGTCAAGAGGTAATTATCTTTCCCAAACCAAGATTGTTTAAGAATTCTACACTGATAGCCCTTATATTCAAAGGCAATACCATCTCCAGAATCTACTTGCTGAGAAGGAAGCTGACAAGATGTATTATGAATAGGCGTCGAATCTATTTCTTCTAGACAATTTTTTCCAAGAGATGTAACATCCACATTAAGGTCTTCAGCAGCCTTAAGACAGGATTGTGAGACTCTTTCAGCTTCTATATAGAGCAGAAATCTCAAGTTCCCATTGTCCTCACAAAGTCGACTATTCTCTTTACGAAGTCGAGCATTTTCTTCTAACAGCGCTTTATAACGCTTTTGAAGAGTATGATACTTTCCAGGATGCTTAACATTTACAGCACGAGGAGTTTGATGTACATTTTTTTTCATATACTGCAATTTTTTTAATTTAACATTCATTTTTGGTAGATAACAAGTATCCAAGTACTTGAAACTATAAATAATAATTACACACACTATTGTTAAAGAACTCATTGACAAAAAAGATTATAATAATTAGAAAAAGAATGTCAATAGTACTTTTATAAAAAAAGAAAAAACAAAATATTATATCTTTTCTATTCTATAAACCTAATTACTACAAAGATAAAAAATATTGACTTTAGTAAAAAAATATATATAAATAAATTGTCAATTTGATCATTAACATATAAGAACTAAAAAACTCAGATAAACCGGGGACAGGGAGAAAATTCTGAACATAATTTGATATGAACAAAAAAATTCTACTCGTAGAGGATAGACTTGATGCTATTCCTTTCGCTATGATCGCTCTAGGGGAGCACCTTGCTTGTAATGTACTAGTTGCAAAAGACTATGACGAAGCTATAGAGATCCTGGAGAGATATCCAGAAATCAGTTTTGTAGTAACAGACCTCTTTTTCCCAAAGAAGACCGGGTCAAGCGATATTTCTTTAGGACTTGATATATTAAACCAAGCTAAAGAAGAATGGATCAAAGAAAATGATCCAAGCTTAGGGAAACTTTATCATAAGCTCGCCACTTTTGAGAAACTGGAGGAAGAACTCCTAATAACCGACGAAATGCTGCGTAAAAACTTTGGAAAGCAAGGCGAATGTTCAGAAGATGCTAAAAAGAGGCTTTTTCTAATATTTAAGCTCCGCGAGGAGATACTCTCCAGTGAGGGGATTACAGTAGAGCATGTACCAATGATTCATCTCATACAAAAAATTTATGAGAAGATGACTGAAATGAAGCTCTTACATGATAAGATGAGGCAAGATGAACATCAACAAGGACTCGGGATTTTAGTAGCACAAAAAGCTATAGAGATGGAGAAAAAAGTGCTAATGGTCTCTTCTATGTATCATCATGGGAGAGTATATGAAGCAATTGCTCCACTGATCCATAAAAATAAAATTCGAAACTTTGAAGATATTCCCCTATACGGAACATTCGAGAGCATTGCAACTCTGCAACAAACAAGGAACTTTCTCCACGAAGAGGAATCTATAGCTCATGAAGAAATCGATAGATTATACGAAGAAAAGAACATAAAAGGAATCGTAGCATACGAAGAAACAGTTTCCGATATACAAAAGACACAGCTTATATTTTGGCAAAAGGTAGCCGAGAAAGTATCTTCTATACTACAAGAATGATCAGATTGACAACTTAAGGGTATCTCACTCCCTGAAAAAGAGAGCGGAGAAATATACACTCCGAATGTTGTATATAACAAGAACCTTTGTATTTTCCAAAGGTTCTTTTTTGCAAATAAAGAAAAATCTTTTATAAGACCAGAGAAACTACAATTTCTTCAGATAACAGAAAAACAACTTTATATTGACTTTTTTTAAAAATAATTATAATAATAGCGCAAAACAAAAAATAATAACAAAATGTCAACAATCAAAAAACTTTGGTGGCTATCACTTGCAATAGGTGGAGCCGCTCTACTCGCAATTTTCCTCTTAAAGGATACAAGATTCACTAACCTTGGACTCTATGCCGCATCTATTTGCGCTGTAGTCCAGGCAGGTCTCACATGCTTTACTCCAACCTTCAATCTCAAGTTTGGAGCACTGAAAAGAGAACTACTCTCGATGGTCATGCTATATCTTATAGTATTCATCATGACGGTAGTAGCGTTCTTTCAGGGAAGGATAAGTGGAATTGAGTTATTCCTTGGAGGATACTTCACTGTTGGAGTGGCTCTCATTCCCTTCGGAATGGTATATCTAAAATTGCAGGTAGACGATTAACAAGAAAGAGGCTTTATAAGCCTCTTTTTCCAAGAAATTTTTTTACCACACTTCCACTTGACATTTAGAGGAATTACATTATATATAGATTATAAAATAAAAAATAAATGTTATGAGAAAAGTAATATTAGAATTGTCTGCTGGTATACTCTTCCTACTTGAACTAATAGCATATCCACTATATTCAGGAATGGATGAAAGAGGAATGAGTAAGGAGTATAATGCTTTCTGGGCTATAATAGGCTTTATCCTAGCAATACAGACCTTAACGCTAATAATAGCGAGAAAGAAGGATAAAGATGAGTTTAGATATGGAGTCACCTTAATAATAAGTCTACAAGTGCTCTATATCATCATACTACTGACTTCATTAATTGGAGAGGTAGATCTCTTTATAGCAATGGCTATGGTAGTAGGAATAGCAGCACTACTCCTCACTATAGGAATTATCGTCTACATTCTTTCTACTTGGATTGCTAGAAAACAAAGAGAGAAAAAAGAGGAAAGTAATAAAGATGATCGTGTTATATCCTATTAAATTAAAGTTCCTAGTGTTTTACTAGGAACTTTTTTGAAAAAACAAAAAGAAATCCGATCTCAGATTTCTCTTATTTTAATTATCAAAACGATACTTACTCCTCTCTAGATTTATCCATATACTCCTTAACAACCTCACTCATCGCCTCTACGAGCACATTAAACCTCTGATTATCATCAGCAAGATCCTTTTCTATAACCTGCTTCTGCCTAGTCAAAAACTGTTCTTTTAGCATAATAAGTTTTGCGACCTGTTTCTTAGGATTACTCACATCAGAAAAAGGGAAATCAGTTCAGAATTCTAACTTTATCACAATATCTCCTTTCCCCCAAATTTTATCCCAAACACCATTCTGTGAGGAAGAAATCGTATTAATTTTATTCCAAGAGAAAATCTCAGTTCTATACTCCAATCGCCCCTCCCAAAGAAATAACGTCACAGTATCCTTAGACAAAATCAAACAATCCAAATATAAGTTAAGAAAATCCACCATCCACTTAATAAACAGAAGAAGTCAGACTCCACCAAATATCCACTGCCAATATGGAGCAGGACTCGTATGATTAAGCAAAGCAAAAATCACATATAACACAAAAAGAAGGACCATCATCACGAATGCCTCCTTTAAGTAAACAACTGGACTATGTCCAATTGTTGATTGAATATCTGAGGTATTCACATACTTTTTGATAAGCATCATTCTAAGCATAAGACCTCCCTCCTATCAAAATAAAATATATGACCTCATCTGGTAAAACTAAGCCTTCTTTTGAGCAGCTTCGATCCTCTTTTGCTTTTCAAGGTATTTTTCCATCATTCCCTTAACAGGCTTTTTAATTACCTTGTCTTTATTGAAAACTGGATGACACTGATAACAAGTTTCAAGCTTAATAGGCCCCTCAACTGTAGTATTTACAGTAAATGAAGCACCGCAGATACAATTTACTACAACATCTTTGTAATAAGCACCGTGAATTCCTTTTTTCATCCCAATAATGTAAACAAATAAATGTTTCCGAACAAGGAAGAGTATACAGATTTGATTATCATTATCAAGCTATTTCACACAGAAAAAAAATCTGATTTTTATACCATATTTCTAGAAAAACTGACGATATTTCACAATCATTTCCGGTAAAACAGTAATATCATCATCTATAGCCCTCTTATTCCAATGCTGCTTTCCACATTTAGAACAAGAAAAAAGAATTCTGATTTCACCATTCTTCATCTCATAATTCGTCGGATACATCGCTCATTGACACTCACTTGCTCTGTCTCAAGGAACCTCACCATCTACATGTTTTGAAGCAAAACAAAAAGGGCAATGATTACGACAAGTTTTTTGTGCCTTAGGGATTTCTTTCCCGCAGTTAAGGCAAGTAAAGGTTTCATTGATTGTTTTCATAATTTCATCTCATCAACTAAAGAAGAAGCCGTTTTTAAATGTATTCTAACGACAAAGATACTCTAGCCAGCCTCTACTTAAAACTTCCTCTCTTCCAAAAAAACGGTGGTTGAATACCCAATGCACGCAAATAAACGTATGCTTGTCCACGATGATGTGTCTCATTCTCAATAATGTAAAGAATCCACTGAGCTATAGAAAACTTCATCTGATACGGACTAATTTCTTGCCCATAATCTTGAATCTTTTGACATTCTGAGAGAAGAGAAATAAGAACCTGATCTCGTAAAGCAAGCAATTCTGTTTTAGTGGACGGGAATTTATCTTGCTCAAAAAGAGAAATATGTTGCTCCTTTAAAGCCTCCGCCAAAATATAATCCCAAATACTAATAAACTCCTTAATCATCTCTGAAAAAGGACGCATTCCACCAATAGAAAAAGTAAAAAGATCCTTCTCAGGAAATGCCTCAATAACTTGACGAGTTAATCAATGAGCATCTTGATAATTTTGTAAAAGTATTTCTTCTGTAAGAGTATTCATAAATTCAAAAATAGAGAAATATAAAAAGAACTTATAACCGTTATCTATTTTTTTTCAAGCCCAAAAAATTTCTAGAAAACAAAAAAGCTCCCTTAAGAAATCCTCTGGGGTAGCTGGGGATCGAACCCAGGACCACCAGCTTAAAAGGCTGTTGCTCTACCGACTGAGCTACTACCCCTCAAGAGGAAAAATCTTACTAAGGAAACTTTTTCAAAAGACAACAAGAGCGAGTATACTATTTTCCCCTCTTATTGCAAGCTATTTTTTCAAAGGACTAGATAAATCCCTTAAACTTTTTGTAAAGTCTTGAGTTAATCTTTACCTTTACTTGACTTCCATCTTCAAGTTTAATCCATTTATTGATCAGGTTCACCTTAAACTGTCTCTTCCCTGCTCTCATAGAGTGAGATCTAGTCTGTCCTGATGTAGTTTTTCTACCTGTAAAATAACATATTCTAGCCATGATAATTACAACACAATCAAGATAAAATACTGAACTAAGCAGTTGCTGCAGCTTCTTCAGTTGAAGTAGATTCACCTTCTTCATCAGAAAGCTCAACTACAGTAAGCACTGGTTGATCAAGATCATCAATAATCTCTACATTCTTTGCCACCACCAAGTCTCTTACAAAAACTACATCATTTGCAGTTTCAATCTTTGAAAGATCAACCTCGATTGAATGAGGTAGATTCTGAGGAAGCGCCTCAACCTCAACAGTATCTTTAACAAGTTGAATCTTTCCTTGGTTAAGTTTTTCTACCTGAGATTCTCCAACAAGCACTACTGGAACTCCAGCAGACACCTTTTGATGCTTATCTACAGCCAAAAAGTCAACTGAAAGTACTTCATCAGTCACTGGATCAAGTTGCAATGCATGAAGCAAAACAAGCTGATCTACGCCACCTTCAAGCTCAATTGGAGTAGAATATCCAGCAGCTCTATATGCCTTAATAAAATCATTTTTTAAGATAGTAAGCAAAACTGGAGTATCGAGCATCTTTCCGTAAACAACAGCCGGTACATATCAGCTTTTTCTAAGTTTTTTTACATTCTTTCCGGTTTCTGTACGAACCTGAACAGTAAGTTTCATAATACGATACGACAAAATCTAAAAAAATTACTTCAAAAGATTAGTTTCTCTCTTATCAGCCGTGATTTTACTCTTCATTCTAGCTGACTTACCAACCTTTTCTCTGATATAGTAGAGTTTTGCTCTTCTAACCTTGTATTCATCCATAAGAATTACCTTTTCAAACTTTGGAAAAGAAAGTGGGTATACCTTTTCAATAGTTTGCCCAGCAGCAAGCCCTCTGATAGTAAAACTACCATCAGCGCTTCCTGGCTTTCTAACCTTAATAATAAGCCCCTTAAACTTCCAAATTCTTTCTGTAGATCCTTCTCCAACTTTCTCGTGAAGCTCTACTTGCATTCCTGCCTTTACAGGAAGAATAGTATATCCATTAGCATCTGATATATACTTTAGTCTTTCATGATTCATAATATACACTCTTTTGAAGGATAAAATTACTTTGATGTCTTGCTATTCATCACTTTAGCTTTCCACTTTCTCTGCTGTTCAAGCATTCTTCTTACATCCATAATTACTACTTTTTCAACTCTTGTAAGCGCTTTATTCAGCTTTCTTTTTGCATTAGTCTTAAGTCTTGCCATGGAACTATGATAATTTAGATGATAAAGCTTGAAGTCCTCTTGAGGTTAGAACTTCTTGAACCTTATGCATAGGGATACCGTATTTCTTAAGTTTAGCTTCAGCTTTCATCTTAGCATTTTTTACCCAAGCAGTAGTTCCCTCTTTTGCTTCTTTTTTGAGCACATCAATATACCCATCAATAGCTTTTTCATTTTTGCACCCTGTTTTTTTTCTATGCACATTCAATGCCTTCAGAAAGTGCTTAATTTTTCTTCCATTAGTATCTCACATTGATCAACAATCAAAATATAAATGTATTAAACCTTATCGCAAAAGCGAAATCTGATTTTTCTCTCTAATATAACGGAGAAAACTAGTTAATATACTTAGCCATATAAGCAAAAGCCTTATTTGCTTCAGCCATCTTATGAGCTTCTTCCTTTTTCTTTACAGCTGCTCCTTGATTTGAGTATGCTGCAAGAAGTTCTTCAGAAAGTCTCTTGTACATAGCTTTTCCACTCTTTCCTCTCGCTGCATCAAGGATCCATTTTGTAGCAAAAAAGAATCTCTTATCTGCTCTTACCTCAACTGGAACCTGATATACCGCACCTCCAATTCTCTTTGACTTAATCATGATTGTAGGAGAAGCATTTTCAATAGCGGTTCTTACTACAACAGTTGGATTCATATGTCCGTTTGCTTTGATATCCTTAAGAGTATCTTCATAAATTCTCTTAGCAACACTCTTCTTTCCATGCTTCATGATGAAGTTAATAAACTTCTCTTCATAGTTAAAGGTATCCAAAGTCTTATTTTTAATCACTGCCATTAGAAATAACAAAAAACAAATTAAAATTATTTACCAGCCTTAGGCCTCTTTGCTCCATATAGTGATCTTCCTTGCTTTCTATTTGCTACAGCATTCGCATCATATTTTCCTCTCACGATATGGTATCTCACTCATGGAAGATCCTTTACTCTTCCTCCTCTAATAAGCACAACACTATGCTCCTGAAGAGAATGAGCTTCTCCTGGAATATATGCCAATACTTCAGCTCCGTTTGAAAGTCTAACCTTTGCAAACTTTCTTTGTGCTGAGTTCGGCTTCTTAGGACCCATTACAGATACCTTAAGGCATACCCCTCTCTTAAATGGTGCTGGTTGAGCAACTTTTTTATTTCCCTTGAGCTTGTTTACAGCAAACTGAAGCACAGGAGCCTTTGACTTAAAGGTCTTTTTAACTCTTCCTTTCTTTACTAATTGGTTAATAGTTGGCATTGTTTATCCAAGAAAACTAAATAATAAAATACAATGACTCCATATATACTAAAACGGAACACAAAATCAAGAGATTTTTTAAATTTCAACATTTTACTTGTTGGTGTGCCGTATTATTACTCAATTTTTAGACGAGAAAAACGAAAGGAAGCCTGATCTTTAGGGACATAAAATCGAGAAATCAGTTTTAATAAGCTTTTTTACTACCATCATTAAAAAATCTATTTTGCGAAAAAATTAAAACCTGACTTTTTATCTCTTTTTTTAAAGTAGCTATTGACATTTTATAAAATAAATGTATATATCTAATATCAAACAAAAAATAACTTTAAAATGAGTAACAAAACAGAAGCTCCAGCAGGAGCACCGCAAAAAGCGAGTGAGATCAAGACCTTTATTTTGGACACTAACATCCCACTCCAAGACCCCACTTGTCTTACGAGATTCCAAGAGCACAATATCGCGATCCCGATTCCTGTAATCGAGGAACTCGATAAAGTTAAAAATGGGAACACAACCAAAAACGTCAATGCCAGAGAATTTACACGCAATCTGGAAAAGTTTACAAAAAACTATAATCCAAAAACCAACCCCAACATTCCTCTAGGGGCAGGGTTAGGAAATCTCAGTTTTTTACGTGGAGAAAACATTTCAGAAAACAGCTCACAATGCTTCCAGGATAAGACTCAAGATCACCGCATTTTAGCTATAGCTCTTGACCAACAAAAGCAAGGCAATCATGTCGTTCTGGTAACCAACGACCTCAATCTCAAAATAAAGGCGACAATACTAGGAATTGAAGCTGAATCATACCGAAACGATAGTGTCAGGGACATGGGGGTAATTTACAACAGTCTATCTAAAGAGACTCCAACTGAGGAAGAATGGACTGCTATGAGCACAGGTAGTACAGAAACTAGCTTCTCATCACTAGAAAGGTTCTCAGACCTACCACTCAACCATCAATTCATTCTCAATCAGAACATCCTTGTTCGGAAAACTGACAATGGACTAGAAAAAATTAGACCCAATCATCCAGTTTTCGGAATAAAGGCTAAAAATCCTGAACAGGAATTCGCTTTAGATGCTCTGCTCTCACCAGACATTAGTCTTGTAGCACTAACGGGGAAAGCGGGAACTGGAAAAACGCTCCTAGCTCTCGCCGCAGCCTTAGAGCAAAAAAAAGACTTTGACGAGATCATTGTTGCTCGTCCAGCAATTGAACTGAGCGACAAGACACTTGGCTTCTTGCCTGGGGACATGAACGAAAAAATTGACCCCTACATGCAACCAATTTACGATAACCTAGAAGTTATCCGAGAAGCAAATCAGAAACACAAAGGCGGAGATGAATCAATCCGAGAATGGACAAAAAAACAAAACATTCATGTATTGGTTCTCAACTTCATTCGTGGAAGATCTCTCCCCAACCGCCTCATCATCATTGATGAAGCACAAAATACCACTCCAGGAGAGATGAAAACTATCCTCACTCGTGGAGGGGAAGGTACAAAATTTGTGATTATTGGAGATATCACTCAAATCGACTCTCCATATCAAAATGAACAATCAAATGGACTCTCGTATCTAGTCGATAGATGGACAGGGCAACCAGAATTTGTTCATGTGCATTTAACTCGCGGAGAACGCAGCAGTCTAGCTGAAAAAGCCGCTCAACTAATGTAACTTGTCTAACCTTTATTCCTCACCAAGAGCAACCTCTTGGTGAGTTTTTCTTAAGCAAAAAACATAATCCCACATTCCAAATCAGAATTTTATCCTTATGACTTTAATCGCTCCAAACGGAAAAACTTGCTATTTTTAACCAAAAGCATATGCTACAAAGAAAAAAATCTGACTTTTTTATCTCTTCTTATAGCTCAATGTGAGAAATATGAACATTATGCCTCTTTGTACTAGGATTCATCTGCCTTATAAAAGGAGCAGATATTCTGATAGAATGAGCCTCATCTCTCGCAAAAAAAGCCAGCATATCAAATATGATCATTGGGCTTACAATCGTCTGATTTGGGACTTCAGCACCAGAACTCCTCGTTAACATCTCCTCAAGTCTCAAAGGCATAACAGGCATCACGATCGGAAACATCATCTGATCAAATATTTCCAATATTCTACTTATCCTATGAGTATCAGCTATTTTTCATCCTTTGCTGATCAAAAAAAAGCTCCTGCTAAACGAGGTGCTTTTCACACTCTTTGCGACACTGATTTTTGCCTGCATGATCAATGACCATATCATCGACCATAGTAGTTTTGATATAGTTTCCAGAAGTGAAGGAATGATCCTACTTATACTCTTTGGAATCTTCCTCTACTATGTATATCGCAACATCAATAAATGAGAAGCACGCGAACAAGAAAAAGGAGAAATCAGAATTTTACCTCTCCGGAAATCCTGCCTGCGAATAGCTCTTTGACTCTGAGGACTAATCTTAGGAGGAGAGCGAATCGTCAATGGAGCAACACTCATTGCTAGATACTTTGGACTCTCAGAAAGAGTGATTGGACTAACAATTATCGCAATTGGGACCTCACTACCAGAGCTTGCGACCTCAATCATCGCGGCATACAAAAAAAATACGGACCTCGCTCTTGGGAATATCATTTGATCAAATATTTTCAATATTCTCTTTATCCTTGGAGTAAGTAGTATCATCACCCCAATTCCTTGACTGCATGGGACCAATATCGATCTTATCTTCCTGCTCCTTGCAACAATACTAATCTATATTTTCGCTTTTAGAAAGACCTGAGGCAAACAACGAGAGATTAATAGACGAGAAGGAATTCTCATGCTCGGAATATATCTCTGATACCTTACCTATCTCATCGTCAGCTAAAATAAAAAAAATCTGACTTCAGCTCTGAAATCAGATTTTTTCTTTTTATTTTACCCTATCGTACTAATTTTGAGGTGGAAGCTGAGGTTCTTGATTTTCCTGATATTGAGCATTCCCAAATGCCAAAATCGGATAGAAAATCACAGGCAAGAACAATAGTCCAATTCCAAACCAGAATCCTTTTCCAAACATTTTTGCAACCCTAAATGGAAGAATGACGATATAGATAATTCCAGCGATAATTCCTACCAATCCAAGAAGCCAAGTAACTACTTTCGAAAGTCAGAATACTCCATTCATTGCAAAATACACTGTCAAAGGCAGATAAAGAAAAGGAACAAGGGAGAACCAGAACAAAAATCTGAGTTTTACCATTTTCAAAAAGACATATGCATTAGCCAATGGGATTAACGCCCACCACCAAGCGATTTTTGCCTTTTCAAAAATCTTTCCAAAGACAATTGTAGTTAGCACCTTGCTTGCAAGATAAATCAGAGAAATTGTAAGCCATCCCATTGACAAAAAGAATAGCATTCCTCCCATTCCTCCGAAATCTGCATCTCCATAAAATTGCAAACTTGAAGAGTCAAATCCATCTCCAGCACCAACAATTCATTGAAAACTTATTTCCAAATCACTATCAGCTCCAGCAATTCACTGTATAGACCTTAATTGAGTGGAAGTACCAGTCTCTTCTAGATTTAAATCTTGTGTTGAAAATTCTTCCATGAGAATAAAAAATAAAATAAAAACGTTCTTAAAATTAGGAACATAGTAAGTATAATCCTATTTTAAAAAAATGCAAAAATCTGATCAAAAAAAAATCTGACCTCATCTCCGAAATCAGATTTTTTCTCTTGTGAGAATTACATTTTTTGATGGAAAGTTCTCTCAATCACTTCAAGCTGATGCGCCTTTGAAAGTCTCACAAAATTCACTGCATATCCTGACACTCTAATAGTAAGTTGAGGATAATTTTCTGGATGTTCATAAGCATCCATAAGAGTCTCTCTATTGAGAACATTCACATTAAGATGATGAGCCATCTTTCCAAAGTATCCATCCATCACAGTAACCAAATTCTGAACTTGTTCAGGTTTAGTCGCTCATAGAGAACTTGGAATCATTGAGAAGGTATTTGAGATACCATCTTGAGATGACCAATAATCAAGCTTTGCAACTGAATTAAGAGATGCAATTGCTCCAGTATGATCTCTTCCATGCATAGGATTTGCTCCTGGTGCATAAGGCTCGCCTGCCTTTCTTCCATCTGGAGTTTCCCCAGTATTTCTACCATACATCACATTTGAAGTAATAGTAAGCAATGAAAGTGTTGGAGTAGCATCTTTATATGCTCTATATTTATTAAGTTCCTGCATAAAGAACTGCTGTACTTCCTTTGCGATCAAATCTACTCTATCATCATCATTTCCATACGTTGGATATTCCCCCTCTGTAGTAAATGACTTCGCAACACCATTTTCATCTCTAACAGCCTTTACTTTTGCATATTTAATAGCTGAAAGCGAATCAGCTACGATTGAGATTCCAGCAATACCATAGGCAATATCTACCCCATAGTTTGAATCTACAAACGCCATCTGCGCCTTTTCATAATAATACTTATCATGCATATAGTGGATAATGTACATAGTCTTAGCATATACTCTTGCTACATTTTCCATAGCTTTTTTGAAGTTTTCATACACTTTATCATAATTGAGAGTTCAGTCAGCATTTTCACAATTTACAAATAATTCTGGATTCATCACCTGAACATCTTCAATTTCTTCCTTTCCACCATTGATCGCAAGGAGCAACGTCTTTCCAAGATTACATCTAGCACCGAAATGCTGAATTCTCTTACCAATCTCCTGATAAGATACACAACAAGCAATTCCATAATCATCTCCTCCTCTACACTTTCTCATCAAATCATCATTTTCATATTGAATTGATGAAGTATCAATAGAAACCTGAGCACAAAACCTCTTGAATCCCTCAGGCAAATCCTTTGACCAAAGAACTGTTAGATTTGGCTCTGGAGAAGGTCCAAGATTATACAAAGTCTGGAGAAATCTGAATGAAGTCTTAGTTACCTTTGTCTTTCCATCATGAAACATTCCTCCGATAGATTCAGTAACCCAAGTTGGATCACCACCAAAAATCTCATCATAAGCAGCAGGTCTCAAATGCCTTACCAGTCTAAGCTTCATCACAAAATGATCAATCATTTCCTGAGCATCAGATTCAGTAATTTTCCCTGCCTGAAGATCTTTCTCAATATAAATATCAAGGAATGAAGAAACATTTCCAAGCGACATCGCAGCACCATCCTGCTCCTTTACACCAGCAAGATACGCAAAATATGTCCATTGAATAGCTTCTTGAGCTGTTTCCGCAGGCCTTGTAACATCAAATCCGTATCCCTCAGCCATCTTTACAATATCCTTCAAAGCTCAGATCTGTAGTGAGATTTCTTCTCTAAGTCTAACCTTAGCATCAGTCATATCCCCAGAAATAGCCTCAAAGTCAGCTTTTTTCTCTTTTATCAAAGTATCAGCTCCATACAAAGCCAATCTTCTATAATCTCCAATAATTCTTCCTCTTGCATAATTATCTGGCAATCCAGTTACGATATGCTTTGATCTATAAAGCCTAGACTCAGCATCATAAGCAGAAAATACTGCATCATTATGATTTTTCGCATAGTGAAAGATATCTTTTACTCTCGAAGAAAGTTCAAGTCCTCTCTCTTGTAAAGCACCTTCTACTACTCTCACTCCTCCAAACGGCTTAATTGCTCTTCTCAAAGGAGCATCTGTCTGCAAACCAACGATAGTCTCAAGTTCCTGCTTGATATATCCTGGCTTATGAGAGGTAATAGTAGAAATCGTCTCAGGATCAGCAGATCTAAGTCCATTTCCATCTCTTTCTTCCTTTAGACATTTCAATACTTCATTCCAAAGCTCTTTAGTTTTTTCTGTTGGTCCTGCAAGAAATGAAGCATCTCCTTCATAAGGAGTAATGTTTTCATACACAAATTTCCTTACATCAATAGTCATAATTGTGATATTTTTAGACAAAATAAAAGGACTGAACAATAAAGTCTTATCCAAGATACTTGAATAAAGCAAAGTTTCAAGTCTGCTACAAGTATAATCAGATTTCATTTTTTTGCAAAACTTCCCACCTTTTATAAAAAAAGAAAAAATCTGATTTCTGTTTTTTTTCAAGATTCCAATTGAAGAATCAAACGAGAGATGAATGAGAAGTTTGCCTCAATTCCCACTCTATTTTTTTACCTAAAAAAAGCAAGGAAAAATTCACCTCAAATCTTGACAAAAGCTCAAAAAAGCGATATAATTAAAGAGAATATTTATCCCCTGAGAAAATAAGAAGCATGGAAAAAGAAACATTCTCTCAAAGAGCTTGAGAAAAAGACTATGATAGAGACATTAAAGAGACCTATGGGAAAATCAAAGAATTACTTAAGAAAAGTCCCTGAGCTGAGGAGGTGCTCACAACCTTGGTAGAATTAGAAAAGGTCGTTGATCAAAAACTCTTTGCCACACTAAATACAAAGTATGGAGAGTCACGAGGAGAAAGCACAGTTAAACAAGGATTTGATAGCTCTCCAAAATGGAGAAACTACCTTGAGGGTAAAACACTAGAATCAGTAGTTGGAGAAAAAACAACAACTGATCAGCTTTTAGTAATATTTGCAAAAAAATTTGATGAAATCATCAAAAATAAAAGCCTCTCTCCTGAGGAAAAACTCAAGGAACTTGGTATCAAATATATCAAAACCGATAAAATGATCCTTCCTCCGGATCCAGAATACCGTCGTATTCAGACAGGATCTGGGAAATGATGGAAAGAGCAATGACCAGATTACGATAGAATAGGACGCTTAGTCTGATTACTAAAAGGTATAGGAGTTTATACAACAGATTATACCGTAATCGTCTGAACAAATACAGAAAATGCAATGAGAAGAGAGAGCTATGTTATGTTCCAAATTCCAAAGCTCAATAAGACTATTCTAGTGAATAACTGCTATGGAGAGGCAACCTTTATCTATGATGGTATCCTTGAATACGATGACGTAGTAGCGTATAGTAAAAAAGATCTCAGCTCACAGCTTACAAAGATCATCTTTTCACATAGTAAAAAAGAAGCTTGGGATGTTCAGATCCTAGGAGAACTCACTCGTATCGAACAAGAGGTAAAAGAGAAAAGAGAAAAAGGAGAACTCTCAGAACCAAAGAGCGTAAAAGAGATCTTCAAAGCAAATAGAGAAGCCATAAGTAATGAAAAGAAAAGAGAAGAAATAACAAAGTTTTTCTTAAAAAACTACGGTACTAAAATTGAAATCACAAAAGAGAATGAAAAAGACTACACCTTTCCAGAAGAAGAGAGTAAAGGTCTCAATATCTTCACAGGGAAAAAGAATGAACAGCTCTATATCTTCACAGAGGGAGAGGAAAGGAACGTCTATACCTTCACAGAAGAAGACAAAGAAAAGCTTGTTATAATGAAAGTAGAAGAAAGAAGCGAGCTCAAAATCACCGTCTGAGGAGAATCTCAAGGATTACAAGCAACAGCCAGAACTTTCTGACTTAAAGAGGAAAACCCTATCAGCAACCAAAAAGACCGAGAAAAGCTGCTCTCTGAAATCATTGAAGGAGGGATTAAATCTAAAAAAGAGATCTTCAAAACAAAGTTCATAGAACGTCTCGAAAATAAATTCGGAAAGAATATAGAATCCTTCACAGATGAAGATAAGGAAAACCTCGTTATGATGAAAGTAGAGGAAAGAAGAGAATCCTTCGAAATCACCGTCTGAGGGAAGTCTCAAAGTCTAGACAAAATAGCTACAGCTTGTTGAATAGAAGGGGCGCCCGCCAACAACCAAAAAGATCGAGAAAAGTTTCTCTCTGAAATCATCTGAGAAAAGATTAAATCTAAAGAAGGGATCACTGATGCTCTAAATGAAGAAATAAGAAAGGAAACCATAAATTACTTCAATGAGCACTATGCTACTAAAAAGATAAAAAACTGAAAAGTAATATATGTCTTTACAGAAGAAGACAAGGAAAAACTCGTTATGATGGAAACAAAGAAAAGGAAAGACCTCAAAATCACTATCTGAGGGGAATCCCAAGGATTACAAGCAACAGCTAGCACTTTCTGACTTAAAGAGGAAAACCCCACAGACAACCAAGAGGATCGAGTAAAACTGCTCTCTGAAATCATCTGAGAAAAGATTAAATCTAAAAAAGAGATCTTCAAAACAAAGTTCATAGAACGTCTCGAAAATAAATTCGGAAAGAATATAGAATCCTTCACAGATGAAGACTTAGAAAAGCTCGTTATGATGACAATAGAGGAAAGAAAAGAATCTTTCGAAATCACCGTCTGAGGGGAGTCTCAAAGTCTAAACAAAATAGCTACAGCTTGTTGAGTAGAAGGGCTGCCTGCCCAAATCCAAGAAGATCGAGAAAAACTGCTCTCTGAAATCATCTGAGAAAAGATTAAATCTAAAAAAGAACTCTTCAAAAAATACTTCATAAAAGACTTCCCTACCGCTAAAGAAGCCAAAGAAAAACTAGCCGCTATGAGAGAATACAAAAGGAGAGAGTACAAAATTTTCATCCAAGGAAAGAAGGTAAAACTAAAAGGAATAGCAGAAGCCTTTTGAGTTAAGGGGGATCCTATCAAAAATATAGAAGTCCTAAAAAAACTTATCGATACGATCTGGACCTATGAACCTCCAAAAGAAAAATCTCTCTCATTAGCAAAGGATAGCCTTCAAGCTCATCACTGTGAACTCAATAAAGAAGCTCTCATAGAAGAAGTTAACAGCACAAATACCGATAAAGGATCTAACTTTTTACAATAGATTATGATCTGCACACTATTACAAACGACAGTGGAGCAACAAAAAAAACCATAACAAAAAAGAGAAGAAATCAGAGTTCTTCTCTTTTATTCATCCAATAAATCATGCACCTCTCTCAAAAAACGATCATCCACATGCGTATAAATCTGAGTCGTCTGAATCGATGAATGACCAAGCAAAGTCTGCACCGACCTAATATCAGCCCCCTTTTTTATCAACATTGTCGCAAACGAATGTCTCAAGGTATGCGGCGTCACTTTTTTATCAATACCAGCTAGTTTCGCATATTTTCTGACCAGCTCCTCGATTGAATTTCTCGAAATTTTCTGTCCGTAGCTATTCCTTGAAAGGCTAATAAAAACCGGATCATAGGTATCAGTCCTCATCATCAAATACTCTTCCAAATATTGCAATGCAGTACTAGTAAAAAAAACTGACCTCACCTTTGATCATTTTCCACGAATAGAAAACTGTTTTTCTCCAAGGATAAGATTTTCCCTCATCAGTGAAGTTAATTCCGAGACTCTGAGCCCAGCCCCATACAAAACTTGCAAAATAAGCTGATCACGAGCTTGTTTGAGTGGATTCTTCTCATAAAAAAGCGGAGCATTGAGTATCGCTTCAATTTCATTTTCCTGGAGATAACTAACCTCTCTTTGTGGGATCTTGGCAAGTTCAAGCTTCTCAGGACTAATACAGTCAATCTCATTTTTGAGTAGAAACTTCAAAAACGATCTCATCGCAATAATATGATAGTTAATCGTCTTTTTATCAAGTCCTGTCTTCGCAAGCTCCATTCTAAAATTTTGAATATTCATAGGCCTGAGTTCGCTAATCAATGGATCCCCTAAATAGTCTACAAGCCTCTGAATCCAGAGTTTATAATTACTTACCGTTCTTTGACTACTATTTTTAGTATGCTGAAGATAATCAACAAAGGCTCAAAGCAAGACCGACATTTTGAGTGAATTCTGATTTTTTTGCGGTAAAGAAAAAGAAGAAAGCTGGTTCTTCTTCCTCTGTTCTAATCAATTCCAGGATTTAGCTCAAGAAAAGTAATTATTCATTCGTTGCCTTTGCTAAAGAAATATCAAGTTCAGCTTTTTTCTGATTCCACTCAGATATAGTCATATTTCCTCCATTTGCAAGTTCTTGTTGAATCTTTTCTACTTGTTTAGCAACTGCAGTTCCCCACTTGACCATCATTCTCACATTTTGAGCTCTTCCTGTATCTGCAATCTGCTGTGCCTTTTGCCTATAAAGTTCGATCTCCTGCCCTAAAACATCATTTGAATTCACAGGTCCTACCAAATCTTCTACAGAATTAAGTGCATCAGGAGCAGAATCCCCAGACAAAGTAGTGTTTTCAGTTTTTTTCTGTTGCTCTGAAACGGTATTCAAGCCAGAAACTGAATTTTCTCCACTTGCTGGAGAAGCTTCTTCATCTCCACCAAGCACAACATCTTCAACTTCTTCCTCCTGAACTGGAGTATTAACCTCTACCTCAGTTCCTGAGTTATCTGTAGTCTGATTAGAAACTACATCTCAAGAAACTAAAGAATTCTGATCTGTACTTTCTCCCTCTTGTCCTGCAGCAAAATGGTCTGCTTGATCTCCAGAAGTATTAAGCGCAAGTTGTGGTTGTAGAGTTCCTGACTGAGTAGTAGGTTGCTGAGGAGTATCTCCACCACTTCAAAACATAAGTGGATATTTGATATATACCATTACACCAGCCAAAGCTACAAGGACAACTCCTCCAACTCCAGCCAGAATTTTTTTCATCAGACCATCATTTCCGGCTGCTTGAACAGTTGGATAAGCAGTCGGATTTGTCAATGGATTAGTAGTATTTTGTGCCCCCACAGTCAAACTTGTTAAATCCATCACAGGAGCTACCTGTTGAGGAACTTGTGCTGCAGGCTGAGCCAACATCTCATCTAAAGATAGCATTTGAGGAGCAACATGTCCTTCAGAAACCGCCTGCACTTGAGGTACTTCTTGTACAGGAGTCTGAGCAGCTAATGTATCTAAACTCACTCCCTGCTGAAAAGCTGAAGGCTGAGCTTGTTCTGCTTGCATTTGGATTGGTGTATCAAATGCTTGCGCCGAAGTATCTACATTTTGAACTAATGGAGCAACTGGAGTTTGAGCCTCATAAGATTCATTCTTAACAGTTGGCATTTCCTCATGCAAAGCATTCTCCATCATTGGAGTAGTATTCTCTGAAGACATTTGAATACTAGACTGAGCTTGTTCTGTATTTTCTGGTTCGAGAGATACTTTCATCGCCTCAAATGGATCTATAGTGTTTTCCACCTGAACTTCTTCAGCAGGTTGAAATGACTGCACTTCTGCCTGAGCCGCCTCTCCTTCATATGGAGAAGAAAAAGCTGAAGATTCAGTTTGATTTTCTAAAGTGAAATCAGAATTTTCTTGCATTTCTGCAGCAGTCTCCTCAACAGGAGCATCTTCTGAAGAAAACATAGAACCAGACGCTTCTGGAGTAATCTCATTTTCAAAAACTGGTGTTGTTTCCTCATCATCCTCAGAGAAACTATCCTCTTCTGCCATAGGTAAGGTATCGTCTTCAAAATCCTCAGGACTAAACTCTAAATCACTTTCTCCATCACTTAGTCCTTCACTAGCTTCCTCATCAACTTCAGCAATAGGTTCAGCTACTACTTCAGAAGTAAGTTCATTAGAAGTATCTTCTGATTCAAGAGCTTCTTCATCAACACCAACAGGTTGCTCTTCTGATTGAAAAGTTGTTGCTTCCTCAACAGGCTCTAGATCATTTTCAAGCGCTGATTCAACAGGAGCTTCAACTGGTTCAGATGATACAGGCTCTAGAGATTGTTCCTCATTAAGCAAAGAACCAAAATCAGGTTCTGAAACTTCAGAATGAGCATCTACCTCAGGCACTTCTACTGGAGCAACCTGATCAACAACCTGAGAACTTTCAACATTCTGAACTGAAGAAACATTTTCAGATGCATCTCCTGTATAACTATCAGGCAAGTCCAAAGAAAAATCCAAATCTGAATGTGCATCAGAAGCAACAGTCTCCTCAGAATTTTGAACACTTACAGATTCAGATTGGATATCCTGATCTACGCTAGTAGAGTCTGAAACTGGATTCTGTGTAGTATCTGAAAAATCCAAATCAAAGTCAAAATCCATAGATTGAGGATTCTGCTGAGAAATAGGCACCTGCCCAGCACCTGTAGTTACACTAGAAGTAACTGGATTTGAAGCATCAGTAGTTGGCATCATTTTTCAATAAGAGTATAAAATTCTTTCCTCTCAAGTATATTCACAAATCAAAAAAAATGCAAATTTTTACATACTTTTATACAAAAGAGACAAAAAAACCTGATTAAATAGCTACTTTGAATAAAATACTATCTAGTAACTTTTTCTACAATAGGAGATATTTTTTAAATGAGGCTACAATCTGATCGAAATATTTTCTACTGATAATGCCAATAAAATATTTCAAATCGCAAATAAAATCTAACAAAAAGGACTATCTTTTCATTCCAATAAAATAATCTATTGACTTTTAATAGAAAATAAACATATATACTATACAACACAAAAACAGAATCACAATATCTTGTAGTAACTGGGGAGAATATCTAAACAATAGAACTTACTCCTTCAGGGAGAAAAGATCTGTTGTTGTACCAGACCTAATATAATAAAGCTATAATAGTAGAATTCAACCCTACTACCCCAGATACAAAGCTCCTCGGAGCGGAAACCTTTTCACTCCTCAGGATGAAAAGAGTGGTTATCAGACTTTATGAAGATGTAAATTCGCGATTGCATCGCTAGGTGAGCACTGGTTTTCACACCAGGTAGGTATTCAGCTCCTCAGCTTGTTTTCAGGCTGAGGAGTTTTTGGTTATAAAAAAATACAAAATATACTGCCTAAGATAAAAAGAAAAAAATACTGATCACCTCCAATTTTCAAAATAGTAAAAAAAAGTATCAGATTTTTTGCATTTTTAAAATTTTCAAATATAATCATCTACAGCAAAAACTTTACTACGATGAAAAGAAATGGAGACTCAAGATTTTAGAAATCAGCTTCAACAAGCAATATTGAGGTCAGATATTGTCAAGATATTTGACAATCTTTTGACGATTGCTGTAGAAGAATGAGCTTCGGATATTCACATTGAACCAATGGAAAATTACTCAAGAATCAGGTTAAGAATTGATGGAGTGCTCGTTGAGTTGATCCAGTATCCTCGTTCTCTTCATGAAAGTATTATCTCAAAATTTAAGATCGAGTCTGGACAAATGAGACCAGACGAAAAAAGACTCCCTCAAGATGCGAGAGTTTCCAGTATCACACAAACCAATAAAGAAATTGACCTGCGTGCCAATACGCTTCCAACAGTTTGGTGAGAAAAACTCGTAATGCGTATTGTAGATAAATCAAAATCTGTTCCTCTTCTCTCTCAACTAGGAATTGTAGGATCAAATAAAGTAACTATTGAAAAACATCTCAAGGATCCAAACGGAATCCTTCTAAATACTGGACCAACTGGATCTGGAAAGACAACTACGCTTTATGCTGCGCTAAATGAAATCAACGATATCGAAAGAAATATTATCACCTACGAAGATCCAGTCGAAAATAAAATGGCAGGACTCAACCAGTCACAAGTAAGAGCAGATATTGGATATACCTTCCTTTCTGGACTCAGATCAGCACTGAGACAAGACCCTGATGTGATCATGGTCTGAGAAATTCGTGATAGAGAAACCCTAGAAATGGCGATGGAATCAGCCATGACCGGACACTTAGTATTCTCTACTATCCATACCAACTCTGCAGTTGAGACATTAACCAGAGCATTCAACCTCTGAGCAAAACCATTTATGGTTGCTGGTACCTTTAATCTTGTAATTGCACAGAGACTTTGTAGAAAAGCATGTCCTCATTGTTCACAAAAAGTCAATCTCTCAAATCATCCAATGTATCTGAATGCCCTTGAGACCTTCAAGGAATTTGATAGAGAAGCCCTCAAAAACGAGCTCATTAGTAGAGGAATCACCGCTCAACAGTGGAATGAATTTATCAAACAAGGAATCGTAACAGTTGCAACTGGAAAAGATCCTCAAACTGGAGGTATTTGTCCGCACTGTGGAGGTTCTGGATACAAGGGAAGAGTTGGTATCTATGAACTGATGGATTATACTGACGATATTAAAACCCTTATCCTAGACGGGAAATCAGCATTCGAAATTTGAGGATACGCACTCGAAAAAGGAATGATTGATCTTGAAAGAGATGGAATCTTCAAAATCATTCAAGGACTCATGACTTTTGATGAACTCTACAGATTCGTAAGACTAAGAAACAAAAGATAAACTTTACCTTTTGAAATAAAAAAACAAAAATGGCATCACAAAAACCTGAAAAAACCAAACTAGATCTCTTAATTCAGAGTTTTTCTAAACCTTCCCTCAAGCACAAGGTAAATTTTTTCAGACTTTTAGCGGTTTCTCAAAACGCTGGCCTAGGAATTAGGGAATCTATCGCCTCAATCAATAAATCTGAAACCCATAAGGGATTCAAAGATATCATGGATGAGTTGATGGTTTTCCTTACCTCAGGAGGTTCTCTAGCTGATGCAATGTCAGAACACTCCTATTTTTTCAATTCTGATGAAATTGAGCTCGTAAGATCAGCACAAGTAACAGGAAATATGGCTCAGGTACTTTCTCAGCTTGCTGACGAACTTGAAAATACCCAAGAAATCGCACAAAAAACTAAAAAAGCTATGACATACCCAACGATGGTACTTTTGATGGCGATTGGTGCGGTGATCGTAATCCTTACAACCGTACTTCCACAGATGGTAACGATGTATCCAAATGCGGATAATCTACCAGGTATCACAAAATTCATGCTTGGAATCTCAGATTGGATCAAACTCAACTGGCCATTTTTAGCATTTGGAACAGTAGGAGTCGTCGGAGGATTTAGCTTTCTGTATCAAAAGGTAATTTTATTCAGAATTTTCATAGATAAACTCTTCATCTCGACTCCAGTAATCAAAGATGTAGTTAAAACCCTCTATATGTACAAATTTGCAAATCTCCTCTCTCAATTTTACGAAGCGGGGGTAAGTCCTGTTGTTTCACTAAAATTGCTAGGGAATATCTTTGAAAACTTCCACTATAAACAAAAGATGATAGATGTAAGATCAGACCTAGAATCAGGTTTTACGCTTTATGACTCACTCGCCTCATCAACACTATTTGATCCTATCTTGATTCAAATTATCAATGTGGGAGAAAATACAGGTTCCCTCACTGATGTTCTCAGAAAGATGGCCATTTACTATCGTAATACCTATAAAAACACTATCGATGTTGCAATGTCAATGATTGAACCACTGTTGATGATGTTTGTAGCTGCAATCGTAGGTACCATCGTAGCTTCAATCTTCTTACCGATGGCAAGTATGATGGAACAAGTAAATCAAATGTAGTAAAAACTCCTACCCGACAATAAACTCAAATCAGACTTTTTATCTCCTTGAAACTGATGAAACTCCAGAAAATCGGTATTAGCATCTTCCTTGTTCTCATCTTGTGAACATGGACATTCAGCTTTTGAAGCTTCATAAGCCTAATGGAAGAACATTTTTCACTCGCTCGTGGAAATCAATCCCCAACAACATTTTCATCAACCGATCAAAGAGAAAAGGATACTGATCTACGATTTCTCTTTGCTGAGAGTGAGAGATTTCTCAGTCAAGACATCAATCTTCTCCTAGGAGCATCTGATAGAGAAACTACACTTGAAAACTATCTGATCGATGGGGAGAATATCCTCTCCTCGCTCAACTATTTAGAAAGCAGCCTCATCAATGAGGAATCAACCATCACATCAACTAGGAATACCTGCGAAACTCAGCTCAATCAAGCAAACACGCTCTATAGCACCTCAATAAATAGCAATGATGAAAACTGATTTCTTTCCTCTGTAGAATCTGCAAAAGAAGCCAGAACCTGCATCGCTGAACAGCATGTAAACCTAGCTTCACTCCAAGCATTAAGAAATAAAAGAGATCGTTATGCGCAGATCATCAATGCTAGAGTGAGCTATCTAAGGAATAATCAGGAACTGATCACCAGGCATTATGATATTCTTAAGCCTCAACTCCTCTCAAATCTCTATAAGATCTCAGTTGACCTTGAGCAAAGTAGTTTATAAAAAAAGAAAAATCTGATTTCAGTGATGAAGTCAGATTTTTTTATTTATCAGAGAAAATTAGTTATTTCGAAGAAAAGAATTCCTAGAAATCAGATTGTTTTTAAAAAAAGTTTATATATAGTCATTATTACCAAATTATCTTGTCTCGTAAACAATCCGTACTCCTTAATTGATGAAACAATCAAATAAGAGACGGTATAGCTTCTTAGTTCATTCATGACCATTCTAGTATTTACTGACTACAATTTGGAGATTACTGAAAATTAACCATCTTTTAAATTTTGTTTCCATAAATATGGCTTATGAAAAAAAATTTACACCAGTTCCATGGTCAATTTCCCAACTCGTTGGAGGAGTTAACTATACTATTGCCCTACCTGATTTACAAAGACCCTATGTATGGGATAGATCTCGTGTAAGAGACCTTTTTGACAGCCTATTTAGAGGATATCCAACAGGACTTTTATTATTCTTTGAAAACGAAATAGAAATAAATAATAAAGCTTTAGGAGGAAATGAAACATTAAAATCTATTCCTAAATTTGTAGTAATTGATGGTCAACAAAGGCTCACATCACTTTATGCAGTATTTACGGGGCATTCAGTAATAAAAGAAGGAGGCAAAAAAGAGCAAATTAGACTTTCGTTCAATCCTGTTACCACAGAATTCAACGTTGCTGATGCATCTACAGAAAAAGGACATGATTGGATTTACGATATTAAAGAAATTCTTAACGGTGAAAATCTGTATCGCATTACAACAGAATATCTTAATAAATATAAAGAAAGGAATCCTAATATTAGTCCAGAAGAAGAAAAACTTATTGCTGACAACATCCAAAAACTTTGCGATATTTGAAAGATTGAATTTACTGTTCTTCAAATTTCAAAACATGTAAGTATTGAAGAGGTTTCTGAAATTTTTTTGAGAATCAATAGTAGAGGAAGAACTTTGAATAATTCAGATTTCATTTTGACTTTAATGTCAGTCTATTGGGAAGAGGGAAGAAAACAGATTGAAGCTTTTTCAAACTGGACTAAAGAAAAAAATGATATTGCTGACCTTAACGCTGATGAGGTAATGAGAGTACTAGTTGGAGTTGGCTTCAAAAGAGCAAAACTTGAAGACATCTATAACTTTCTCAAAGCTCAAACACATGAATTTTCTACACTTCAACCAGTAATTGAACAAGTAACAAGCTATCAAAATTGGAAAAATTTTTTAACCATTTTAAAAGATGCAGGATTTATTAGCAAAGAATTAATTTCTCAAAAGAGCCTTTTAATCGCTTGCTATACACTATATTTGATCGGAATAGAAGATTATAGGATGACTTTCCAAGAACTTAATAGTACGATGAAACTTTACTATGTAGGAATGTTTATTAGCCAAAAATACTCTAAATCTGGTGCAGAAAGCATACTATCAAAAGATCTACAAACTTTAGAGAAAATAGAAAATAAAGATCAGTTTTTAAAGTTTTTACAAGAGGAGATTTCTATTTTTATAAGTCCTGAACTATGGAATATGAGACTTCCAAGGGATATGATCACAAGTTCAACAAGATCTCCACTATTTATTGCTTTTATCGCAGCTCAGATCTATTTTCAACATCATATTCTCTTTAGAAATATTCCTTTGAGTAAATACTTTATAGACATGAAAGACAAAATCCACTCTGGAGAAAAAAGTGAGATGGATCTTCATCATATTTTCCCAAGAGATTATCTTATTTCTTTATATGGAAGAGATTCTATCGAAGATAGAGAAATAAATCAGATTGCAAATAAAGTATATACCTATAATAGTGACAATAGAACAATTTCAAATCAAGCTCCTTCTGAGTATATTCAACAATTTTCAAATCAAGGTCATATTGATTGGAGTCAAAATTTGGAACAAAATGCAATCCCTAATAACTTTGGAGAATTAACTTATGAAGAGTTTTTACAGGAGAGAAGGGTATTGATGCTTCAAATGATAAAAAAATATTTTGATCATCTAAAAAATCCACATACAAGTATAACTCCTCTACCAATCAAAGATCAAATTGCAATTGGTGAAAATAATACCACAGAATTCAAATCTTCTTATAGACGAGACGTAAGGCAACAACAATTAAATGATGCACTAAAATTCCAAATCATAAAAACAATTGCGGCATTTCTCAATTCTGAAGGAGGGAAATTATATGTAGGAGTAGCTGACGATGGAACAATCGTAGGAATAGAAAACGATATCAATGCATTCCCCAAATGATTAGATGGATTATTACTAGATATTGATAATTTAACTAAAATTCACTTTAATACTGCTTATGCACTTATCAAAGCAAAAGTGGAAAATATTGAAAATAAGCAAATCTTAATTTTTGATGTTAAAGCTTCAAAACAACCAGTATATTTTACATATCAAGGGAAAGAAGAATTTTATATTAGAAAAACAGCGGGATCTTTATCTCTTACAATTGGTGAAGCAAACAACTATATTAGAGATCACTTCTAAAAAAGAATTATAAAAAATTAGTCAAAACAAAAAAAGAGGAGGCTTAAACTTTCTCTTTTACTTTTTTATCAAACTGGGGCGATTGACGGGAATCGAACCCGCGACCCTCGGGACCACAATCCGATGCTCTAACCAGCTGAGCTACAATCGCCATACTTCACCCACCATATATAGCAAAATCCTCTACCTTTTCAAGTGATTTTTCAACCCCTTAATTTTCAACTCTTTACTATTGACTTTATATATTTTTTATTTATAAGAAAGGAAGAATATAAAAAATAAGAAGCATGAAATCAACAAAAATGACACTTTGGATTTTAATTGGTTTAGGTAGTAGTATAGCACTCTTGGCACTCATCTACTGGAAAAAATTCAGCTATCTGATTCCGGTCAGTATTGGAATATGCTCAGCTGCAATCCCATTACAAATCATCCTCTACAGGCAAACAAGAACAAAAAAAGAAAGACCAATCTTCTCAATCTTTTTAATCATGTTCATAATCTGCTTTATCTTCTTCTTATATACAATAGGAAGAGATACCAGCGATTTTATAAGATGTCTAGCACTCGCTGCTTGTGGGACAAGTTATGCTGCCACAATAAATCTAATTCTCAATAAAACCCTAAATTCCTACAAAAAACTCTAAAACAGATAAAGCTCTCTAAGATGAATCATCTAGAGGCTTTTTTCTAAAGAGAAAAGTCAAAATTATATTGACTTTTATAAGAAATAAGATATAATAAAGAATGTCAAACAAAAAAATTATAAAGACATGAAAAAAGTTCAAAACATTTTGTGGATTTCGATGGTACTAAGTGGTGTGCTACTTTGTATTAGTATAAAAGGAGAAAAACCAGATATGATGGCCTTTTCTGTAGGAATAGCCATTATAGCAGTCATTCTCAACATCCCCTATCTTCTTAGATATGGAGATGATAAAAAACTGACTTCAGACTTTTTCTTCCTTATCTTAATACTATCAGCCATCAGCTTTTGCATCGGAATCTTCATAGACCGCATAATGCTCTCAATAACAACTGGAGCATTTGCATTAGCAACACTTGCCAATATAGTTCTCGCTCACTACCAAAAAGAGCCAGAAAAATCAAAGGCAAGTTAATCATTTAAAAGCCTCTAAGTATTCCTTAGAGGTCTTTTTTATAATCACTCCAAACACTATAAAACAAAAAAAGCTGATCTTTGAGATCAGCTTTCTCTTTTATCTAATGAATACTATTTCTTTCTTCTAATAATCATACACACACTACATACAAAAATCACAGCAAACGCTACCAACTCAAGAAACGGAATCGTCACAAATCCAAGATGCCATCACATCTGCGTACAATCATTTCCGGCTCAGCAACTAAAGACATTCAGTGATGCCTGATACTGAATCAAATAGTGATATCCTGCTAACAATACACCAGCCAGCGAAAGAAACCCAGTCAAAAATCAGATTTCTTTATCCTTTTTAATCAGTCCATAAACTGAAATCGCAACAAGCGGATACATTAAAATCCTTCCCCACCAACATAAATGACAAGGCTCAAATCCAGTTCCCGAAAACAATCCTGCCATCGGATCTCAAAAATTAGAGAAGTACAAAGACCCAAGCATCGCTAAGGAAGCCTGAATCAAAATCACACCTAACAAACTACGGTAAGACATATGATAACAAAACAAAAGTAAAAGTTATGATCTTAACTGAGCTCAAGCTTGCTCAGCCTTTTTAATAGCTGACTGCAAAACCTCATTGATCTGGGCAGTCGTAAGCGAGCCATCTCATTTAATCTTGAGCTGGAGAGAGATTGACTTTTTCCCCTCTCCCAAGTTTTCCCCTTGATAAAGATCAAAAACTCTGACCTCATCAATAGTTGAAAGCTTTGAAATCGCCTCAATGATTCCTCAAAAATCCTGGTGATGATCTACCACAAACGATAAATCTCTCCACAAAATCTGATCTTGCAAGGTTTCATAGTCTCTTTCATAGCTTTGCTGATTTGTAAACTCCTTGATACGATCTATATACAAATCAAAATAACAAAGCTGTGCTGTTTCAGGAAACTTTTGTTCCTTTAATACAACAGGATGCACAGTGATTACTTTTCAGATTTCAACTACATTTGCTCAGTTTCTAAAGAGAATTCTCGCCTGTTTTTTTGGATGGAAAGCAGAAAAATCAGATTTCTCGAAAAAGATTTTCCCCCTAATTCCAAGCTGATGTATCAAAAATTCAACTTCTCACTTGACTTCAAGCAAAGGATCCTCAGCCCAATTTTTAATAGCTTTTTTGTATACAAGAGCTCACAAAACCAGTTCCTCATTAAGCTGATTATCAGCATACCTATCATCTAGATCAGTCTTCATCAATGGTTTTGTCCTATTCCAAACCTTTCAAATATCAAAAATTCTGAATTCATCAAAAAATTTACTATTCTTCTGAGCTATTCCAATAAAATTATACAACATACTATCCCTTAACACTGGAAACTCAGGATTCAAAGGATTTTTCAAACGATACAGCTCAGATACCTCACCTCACAATTGTTTTACCATCTCCTCAGAAGTCCAAGGATAGGTCTCCACCTGATCAAACCTCAATTGCTCAATCATCAAATTCTCAAGTTTTCTAGTGAACTCAACATCCAAGCTAAAAGGCTGATTTTTCACCTCAGTCAACATTTTTTGAGGTTCAACCTGATCATATCCCCAGATTCTAGCGATCTCTTCAGCGATATCTTCTTTAATATTGATATCATCTGGTCCTCTCCAAAGTGGCACTGCAACCTCCTCTCCCATCACTCCGAAACCTAAATCACTCAAGATCTTTCTTGATTTCTGTTCAAAATCCTGCTGCTGAACTCCAAAAATCAAACGCTCAAGATCCTTCCAAGGAGCTGGGACAATCTTTTTTTGCAAAAGAGGCAAATCTGGATTAAGATAATAACTCAAACCTGAAATCTGCTCATCATGGAATCCCTTAATATAAAACTTCATCTCATCCAAGAGCAAAAGCAACACATACAAGCTATACTCAGGATTGATATTTTTCTCAAATCTCAACTCTGCATCAGTTCTTAACCCAAGTCTTGTTCCAGTCTTTCTTACAACCGTAGGATCAAAATTTGCAAGCTCAATAACGATATTTTTTGTATTTTCTGTTACTGCACTCTCAAGCCCTCCAATCACTCCACCAAGAGCCAGCACCTTTTGCTCATCAGCAATCACAACATCACTAGTTGACAGCTCATGTTCTGTACCAAAGAGATCTACGAACCTTTCTCCAGCTCTAGCCTGCCTCACATGAAGTCCTCACTTAATTTTATCCGCATCAAAGCAATGAATCGGATGCCCAGAAATATTCATAAATAAATTTGAAAAATCTACCCAATTATTGATTGCCTTCCCTCAGATATCCAAAAGCTGCAAACGAGAAAAAAAATCAGATTTTTTCACCGCAATATTTTCTATCCTCAAGGCAATATAAGTATTAACAAAAGGGCTCTCAACCTGTACTCCAGGGACCATTTTCTTTTCAGTATGTTCCAATACCTCCAAGATATTTGTCGTCTGAAATTGAGTCATCATCTCGGTAATCCTATGATACTTTTTAACTGCATCAGGATAGATCGCATTGAGTTCAATCGCAGCACCAAAGTGCCCAGTCAAATCAGGCCTATTAGTCAGACTTTTATTATCTACCTCCAAAACCGCAGTATCTAACCAAGAAAACTTATCAGTCAATGCAAGTCCTAAATCCTGATCTGAAACCTCTAGATCCTCTCAAAGATTCCAAATCCAATGTTGTTCCAAATCTTCCTGAATTTCAAGCTCCTCCTTAGAACAAATCATTCCCTCAGAATCTACGCCTCTCATCGGTCTTTTTGCAATCGTAATCCCTGTCGCAGCAATCGTAGTCCCAGTCAAGGCAACCGGTACAAAAATCCCTTCTGCCACATTCGTTCCTCCACAAACAATCTGAAATTGTCCATGAGTCCCACAATCAACTTGACAAACATTAAGTTTATCCGCATCTGGATGCTTCTGAATAGAGGTAATCTTACCAATCACAATTGTTTTGGGCAAATTTCTGGTCTGAATTTCCTCAATCTCACAAGTTTTCAAAATCAGATCTCTCGCAATATCCTCAGGGCTAACCTCCAATGAAATATATTTTTTCAAAAGCTGCAAATGATACTTCATACTTTCCAAAAAGGAATTAAAAAAACAGATTAAGTGTATCTATTTGGCCATCAACTACAAGAGAAAAAAAGCCGATCAAAAAGAAAAAATCTGATTTTTCACTTTTTTTAAAAAAAGTCTTGAAATTGAAAATAAAATCACTATATTCTTTTCTGCAAATGTGATTTGCGGGTGTAACTCAATTGGCTAGAGTGCCTGCCTTCCAAGCAGACTGTTGCGGGTTCGAGTCCCGTCACCCGCTCCATTAGGGATTTCAGCTTTGAGCTGAGATTTTTTGTTTTTTCAAAAAATTCTAATAAAATAAAAACTAGCCCTTCAAACCAGCAGAGCAAGCTCAAGGACTAGCAAAATTCATATTTTAAAAGAACTAAAAAGAATTAAATACTTTATCAACCTTTGAATTCAATCCATTCTTTACCGAATCCTTGGCTTGCTGCTTGATATTTTGATACTGAGTCTCTACCTCATGCCTTGCTCAAGACAAAAAATTTGTTGCCCCCTCAACTGCCTGATCTCCAAGCTGTTGAGCATTATCTTTTACCTTTGCAGATCGCTCATTTGCCTTATTTACTGTTGTTTCGATCGCCTGATTTCCGAGCTCCTGAGCCTTTTGAGCATATTCATTGGTCTTCAGAAATTCCTTAGTTGATTCTGAAACCGTATTGAATCCTGACTCAGCGATTTGCTGTACCTGCTGCGTATTAATATTTACCCCTCAACATCCTCAAACTACCACCCCAAATATACAACTCCCGATCAAAAAAATCCCTTTTCTCATCTCAGCAAAAATCAAAAAATAAAAGTCCTTTCCCACCAATGATGCGATTTTAGGATTGAAAATCAAGAGAGATTAACTAAAAAATAAGAAAAATCTGATTTTTACTCTTTTTTTTAACTATGAAAATATCAATCGTCAGCATTTTCCCTGAAATTTTCACAAGTTTTCTTGAAACCTCTCTCATTGGAAAAGCACAAACCAACGGATATCTAGAAGTAAAACTCTATAATCCAAGAGAAAAATGCACCGATCCACACCAGCAAATCGATGATCTCATCTACGGAGGTTGAGCAGGCATGCTTCTCAAGGCAGAGCCTATCATCGATACTGTAGAAGAAATTATCAAAAACGAAACAGAAAATTCTGAATTTTCTATCCTTTTTCCAGCTCCATCAGAAACTCTTTTCTCTCAAAAAATAGCCTACTGACAAAGCAAAAAAGATCACCTTATCTTTATCTGCGGAAGATACGAAGGAATTGATCATAGATGCGAACTCTATTTCCAGAAAAAATATCCCTCAGCTTTCAAAAAACTCTCTCTTGGACAGTTTATCGTCCTCGGATGAGAAACTCCAACCATGCTCATGATCGAGGCGATAACAAGACTCATCCCTTGAGTTATCAAAGAAAAACAAAGTCGAATCGAGGAAAGCTATGCCATCAAAGACGGAATGCTTAATCTCGAAGCTCCAAACTACACAAGACCAGAAGTCGTATATGACATGAAAGTCCCAGAAGTCCTCCTCTCAGGAAATCTTGAAGAAATCAAACAACGAAAATCTGAACATACCAGCTTTTTACCCTCTTAATTTTCCATGTCGCTCAAATCAAAAGGTTACAACTGAGAACAGATCGCACTTGAGCGATATCTCCAGAGAGGATATACACTCTTAGACCAAAATTTCACAATCCCTTGATGAGAAATCGACCTCATTTTCACAAAATGAGAAGCAATAATTTTCCTAGAGGTAAAAGTCGTCGATGGAATCAGTGAACGAGATAACTACCTCTCTCCAAAGAAAATCCAATCCCTAGAAAGAAGTATCGAAAACTACTGCTATATCAAAGGAATAGAAAAAGAAATCAGACTTGATCTTGCTTTCATCCACAACAACACCGTAGTGGAGGTCTATGAAAATATCAGCAATAACTAATAATCAAGTATTATTTCACTGCATAAAGGGGCCCAAGAAAGTAAACTTAAGATACTCTTACACTCAATGAAAAAAAGCTGACCATAGGATCAGCTTTCTTTTTCTTTATTTTTCTATTTTACTGACTCACCAAACTTCAGTTGCACTCTCCTCATAGAGTTTGCTCGCTGGAAGCTGAAACTGCCCAGCAAACGACTTAATAGCAGGAATACTAAACGTACAGAGTTGACCAGCCCTCATCGTTCCATAACGAAGAATCACGCGATCAAACCTAAATTCATAACTATCTGGATAGCACTCCCAGTCCTGAGTAAATTGCATGCTTGGACCATCTTCTCCCTGGACCGAAGCCGCCAACTTCAAATAAGAAGGAATACTGAACTCAACTACCATATTTTGAGCTTCTTTCAAAGCCTTAAACTGTCCTTTGAGCTCGAGCTTTTGTCCGATTTCTCCCTTCTGAGGCACTGCAAAACTAAATCTCTCTAATTGATGAAGTTCTGCTTTCTTTTTACTGATATCCTTAAGCAAATAATCAACCTGCATATCCAGAAATGCAGCTCACTCACACTTCCATTCCACTGGCAAATCTTTACGTGCTTCAAACTGCAAACTCGTCTCAGTACAAGCTTTCTGTGTCTGAATATTCAAATCCTGATCTCAAACCTTGAGCATACACTTGGTAGATTGAGATTGATGAATATAATACTGATCTAAAGCATGATTCAATGCCTCAAGCACCAAATAGTTCGTCATCTCTGACCAGCTCCATAGTCCATATGCAGATCTTGACTTAAGCAAAGACACAATCTGAGCTACAATCAGCTTTTCAACTTCCTTTTTCTCAGCTGTATTTCTCGTATAGAGTGACAAAAGTCCCTGTAAATAATAAGCTTGAAGCCCCTTGAGATCAATCAACTTATAATCAAAATACTTTCCCTGAGCAAAGGCCTGATCAAATAGCTCCTGAAGCCTCTGTGCCTGCGCAAAGACTTCATCAGCCTTTCCACTCTTAGCTAAGAGAGCAAAACTCATCGCCTGAACAGCTATATTATTTGGATGCTCAGCCTGAATTTGTTTTACCAATTGCAAATTCACAGGATATGCCTTTGTCTTTTTCTGCATTTGATAATACAAATAGAACTCTAACTGATCCGCTCCAAGCGTATTCAAATACCCATCCAATCTCTTGGCAAAAGTTGGAGAAATCAGATTTCCATATCCTTGTTGTCTCATCTCCTCGAGCAACCCAAATGCTGCCACTGCAAGCGGGCGACCATCTATTTTATCATTAAAAGTATCACGCACTGCAAACGATCCAATTTTTCCATTTGCTGGAGCCTGCCTAAATACCAAGGTCTGAACAACATCCTGAAGGAGTCCAGTCATACTCATCACTCTTCCATCTGAGAGCTTAATCTCTCAGTTCTCTAGCATATTTCCAGTCAGAGCACCCATCTTCTGGAGCTTCTGAGCCTGCAAGGCAGCCTGTGCTGTACGAATCAATCATTCACTACTTCCCTTTGGATAATAATAGAGCAAATACTCAAGAGGCTCAGCAAACACTACCGTTGGGAATGGTGCCAAACGAGCCGTAAATTTCACGCGATCAGCCTCATCTTCAAAGGTAAACACCTTCTTTCCTTCTCTTTTTTGTTCAAGTGCAAACGCTTTGCTCACAAGTCCCTCAGTTCTAACAGGGATTTTCCATTGTACTGCATCTACATAGTCTCCAGCTTTCGCCTCAACTTCTATCATTACTTCCTTCTGATCAAAAAGCTGACTACCAAAAGAAAGCTGACTCAGAATCTTTGAATTTACAACACCGCTTTCTGCAAAATTTTGAATCACAGTTCCATCAAGTTTTTTGACCTGTCCATTAAGCGTAACCTTTGTTCCTGCTGAGATCTTTGAGCTATCAACAATCACCTTAAATGGAAAAGAAATCTGATCTCCAACCGTTACAAAAGTCGGCAAATTCGCCTCCAAGAGGAACGGCTGATTCACTCTAAATTCAGCTCTCTGAGTACCAAGCTGCGCTTTTTGTGAGACAGCAACTGCATCGATCATCCAAGTCGTCAAATTATCTGGCAAACTAAACTTAACCTCTGCTTCTCATCATTCAGTTACCACCGCAGCATTTCGGAATGCCAGATCATAAAACTTCTTTCTCAGATTCTTCAAGCTTCCATCAGCTCCACCTCATCACTTTTCACCATTAGCAAAGAATGTTCTAAGCGCATAATACAAATTCTTCCAGTTTGAATAATTCACAACCGCACTTCCAATTCTATTAAAGAAGTAAGGAATCGGTTTTTTAATCTCATCATACAAATCCACAAGCGCCTTATCTACAACGCTAAGAGAAACCCTAGCTCTTACAGGCTTTCCAGCATGATCAGTTGCCTGAATTTTTACTTTTACCTGTTCTCATGGACGATAGTCTGTCTTATCAGGTGTGAGCTTAAGATATACCGTCTTCAAATCTTCCTGAATCATTGCCTCAGCATATCAGGCAAAAAAAGCTGGTTCAGATCTCTTTTGATCTCAGGTTCCTCCAAGCTGGCGATTCACCTCTTCTCCGACAAACTCAACCACACTAATCTGCACATTAGGATAAAAATCCTCCCTTACCTTGACAGAAAGCGGACTTCCATCCAGAGTTACTATCTTCTTTTCTAAAATCTCTTTTCCTCTCTCTGCCGTAATCAATGCAGTAGCACCCTTAATATACGGATCTATTGTGATTGGAATCTCGGCACCAAGAGTATAATTTTCTCTAGGGATATTCACATGCAAAGTATAGTTATTCTCCATATTTCACTGAAATCCCTTATCAAATGAGTCATCATAGTAGTAGATTGATTTATCCACTTCCCCATTAACCACAGCATTCTTATCTTTGGTAATCACTTTCAAAAAGTAGCTTCCACCTCCATATTTAGCAAAGAAAACAGGAATACTGAATGTTTTCGCTGCTTGGATTGATCAGCTTTCAACTAATTTCATCTCCTCCCCATTAACATAATAGTAAGTACCTTGGGTATCAACCTGTTGCGTAAACCCATAAGGTTTAAAGTACCACTCATATCTAAGCTCCTTCACTTTATCCAAACCATCAGCAATCTCAGATTTCACCTGATAATTTTTTACAAGTTTAGTATTAATCCAATCATTCGCATAGCCATCAAGCCCAATCTTTACCTCTGGATCAATATCGAGATATTCATAGTTAACACGCGTCTCATCTGAGAGATTATCCTTCACCGTGATCTCAAGTTTGAGTTGAAGTTTATCTCCCTTATATCCAAGCTTGCTCAAATCTCAAATCTGATATACAATAGCATTTCCTGAGAGATTCTTCTGAACATATTCTCCTCCTAGAGAAAATGAACCATTCACCACATGATTATAGTAATAATCTCCACTCTCTCTCCATCGACAATCCTCACAACTCTCAGCCCTACTGAGCGAATAATTTAGCTTAAGATCATAGTCTTTGAGCAGATCTCACATATAGTATGTAGGCGTCAACTGCAAATAAAGCTGATTATTTTCAACAGTTTTCTTTACCTTAGTAGTAAAAGTCAGCTTTTGAAACTCTTCTACATGAATAGCTGTCCAGTATCTACTAATTGGGTGTGTCTCCCTATACTTCTCCCATGCAGAATAATCACTCTCAAAATCCTCAACAGAAACCTTATTCTGGTCTAAAGCATAAATAAACTCCAATCCAATTCCTCCTAAACTCTCATTTTCTGAAAGCTGAAAACTTCCCTCAAATCCTCAAAATTCATCAAGTTTCGTAATAACAATCCTATTCTCATCACCATATTTTACCACAACAGCTCCCGTCTGCACTCAGCTTGCTTCCTTTCTCATCTTACTCAAATCTTGGACAAAACCAGCAAAATGAACAGTATCTCCAGGCCTATAC
>CAUQBS010000004.1:0-68533 GCA_963516485.1 uncultured bacterium | reverse complement strand
ATACGAGTAATTGCTATTGATTTGTCTATGCTGGACTACGTAATAGCGATGAAGAATTTTTCAAATGTGCTGAGGATCTTAAACTCAAGAGAACAAAATTTCAGGGGAAGATCGACAAAGAAAGTTTTCGCACAGCAGAGGCCATCATGGATGTCTTCTCTCAGGAAGAGAAAGACTACCTTTGCTTAGAGCTTTTTGATAACGAGAAACATAGTCAACATGTAGCATTTTTGGATGCTAATGGGAATTTTTATGATCAAAACTGACCTGATGGAGATCTGCGTCTCGAAAAAAAGCTCGATAACCTCCTTTGGGAGTATAAAGAACTTTTTTGAACTGCGTATTATATGGTTCATCCCTTAAGTTTTGAAGAGGAAAAGAAGGTTTCCCAATTTATAAATAATCTCTTAGAGTAGAATAAAAAAAGAAGGAGAAATCAGATTTCTCTTTTTTATTTTTCTCTTGATATTATCTAGTAAAATAGTATATTCTTTCGCGTTAAATAAAACAATAAAAAATTCATTAATAACATGAAAGAAAAATCAAAACAGGCTGAGAAGCCTCGACCTAAAGGTTTTGATCTAGGTGATGTCCTAGTTCATATTATTGAAAATGTAGATAATCTAGAAAAGGAGAGCTGCGAGAATCCTCGTGAGTATCTTCAGAAGTCTATTGTGTTTCTTATCAATCGTATTCAAAATAGGGAGGTAAGACAAACGCAAAATCCAGTGACAAAGGACAATATCATAAAGCTTGAAGAGCTGATGAAAAAGTTCAAAGTCCCTAGCCGACTTCCAAAAGAGTTTTTTAGTTGTATAGATATGAGTAGTTTATATCCGACACAAAAAGCTCTGATAGCATGATGAGGGATTTTAGCTAATCTCTCAGTGATTACTACTTTTTTAACTTTAAAGTCCTCCATATAACGAGGACTTTTTTGCTAGAGGAAAATTTTTAGACGAAAAGAAAAAACTGACTCCTGCACTGAAATCAGCTTTTTATTTTTCTAGTCATCTTGAGGCTTAATGACTGACTTTATATCGGTGAGGCGATATCCCTTTCTCATCAGCTTTTGAATAATTTCAAAGCCGTCAACTCACTTTTTTTTGTAAAGTTGGATTTCCTTTGAGATTCTTTGATGAATTCCCTCAGCAATATCTTCAGAGTGCTCTTTTGCGAGTTTTTGGAGAAGAGATTTCTCAATACCTTTGAGCTCAAGCTTTTGCATCACAAGAAGCAATGGCTTTCCTTTTTTAACAACTTCACTATGGAGATAACTTTCTGCAAAAAGTTCATCATTCAAGAAATTTTCAGTTTTCAGCTTTTGAAGTGTCTTTTGAACCATTTCTGAATCATAACCGTGTTGATACATTTTGATTCTGAGTTCTTTTTCAGTTTTGGGATATCTAGCAAGGATATCCATTGCATATTCATAACAGGATTTTGCCATAATACATACCTGGGAAATTAAAATTGATCCTCAGCTTTGAGGGGAAAAAAGAAAAGGTTGATTATCTACTGAGAGTTAGAGTGACTGCTTCTTGATTATTAGAGAAAACAGCAGTAATATTTCAGGTTTCTTCTTTTTGTGAGACTGAAGCGAGAAGAGCTTCTCCTTTGAGAAAGTCAGAAAACTCAGAAATAATTGCGCTGAGAGATTGGCTCTCTGTTGTATAGGTTAGATGCACCTTCTCCTCTACTGAGAAATCAGCGTCTTTTCTCATTTGATTGAGAAATCTTGAGAGTTCTCTAGCAACTCCTTCTCTCTCAAGTTCTGGAGTAATTTCTAGCTCAAGCTTTGCAATCATATTCCCATCAATTGCGATATCGTTACTATCAAGTCATTCATAGCTCACCTCATAAGAATCTGAATCTAGAATCCACTCACCACCAGCAGGAGAAAAAACAAGGATTTTTCAGTCCTCAAGCTCTTTAATATTTCACTGCTTTCCATTTGAGATAATTTGTCCAGTATCTTTCCCAAATTTAGCAGAGAGCTGAGATCCGATTGGTTTAAATATTTTCTTGATTGGAGAATCACTAAGAAATGGTCAGATTTCTTTTACATTTACTTCTTCCTTGATAATATCTCCATATTTTTGGAGGAGTTGAGCTTGATTGAGCATTTGGAAAAACGAAATATGATAAACTCTCTGTATAATAGTAAAGTTCCGCTAAAATGCAAGATTTGATTTATAAAAAATAAAAGAAAGACTGACTTCTTTTTCTTGATATTCAAAGAGATGTATTAAGTTATAGGTATAAATCTCTTCTGCTTCATATCATGGATTGCTTCACTTCGTTCGCAATGACGAGTTTCACTGATATTGCTTCGCTATTACTTGCAATACTACTTTCTTCTCTTAATAACAAAATTCTCGTAATACTGGTTCTAAAGCTATTAAATAAGAGAACTTAAAAAAGTCATCAAAAATTTGCAAAATAGGGAAAATCGGATATACTTATATTGTCATCAATGAGGCAGTAAATATTTTACTCTGAAATGATGAAACTAAAAGAGATGTTCTTTATCACAAAACTCACTATCAGAAAAAATCATCTTTTACTTTTGAATTAGAGTTGTAGGAAAGGTAAGGTATTTCCTTATTTATCTTGCGAGATTATCTTTTGAAAACAACAAAAGATCAAAATCAGATTTTTTATCTTCTTTTTGGAGTAAGAAGTTTGGCTTTTATTGAGAAGAAATTGAGTATCATTGTAGTCACTATCAGGGAGATAGGCTACTACTTAGCTGAGGATAACTACTCTTCTAAGCAACTCAAGAGGATATTTTTGATTGGATGACCAAAAGTTTGGTTTTGCTTGTAGTTTTATGTTCTGTTTAGAGTTTACCTTTGACCTTAGATAGAATATAAAATGAGAAATCAGATTTCATCTTATTTATAAGTATTTCTTGGAAAGTTCTTGATTTTTTCTTGGGATTAGTATCATTGTAAGCAATACTCCTCTGCAAAAGGAAGGGATGCTATCTTATGATGATTGGATGCAATATTGTATATTGATTGGCTGATAAATAACCTGTTGATATATAACTATTCTCCTCTAAATATACTAAAACTATGGTATCTAATAAAAAATAAGTTCTAGGAATGCCTAGAGCATTAGATAGTTTCAGAGTTTTTCTGAAATCCTCGTAGGCTTTGAGGTCAGATAGAGAGTTTTCATTTCTTTTGGGAATGAGGACTTGGCATATTGTCAGGTTCTTTTTTTATTTGCATTTTTAGGTAAAAGTCCTATAGTCAGAGGCGAGTTTTATTGAGGAATATAGAGGTATGGCGAACAAACGATATACGGTTTGGGAAGGAAAAGAAAGCTGAGTTTTTGCTGACTGGAAAACTGTTGAGACATTGGTAAAAGGATTCAAATGAGCGAAATATAAATGATTTTCAAGTAAAATAGAGTCCGAGCAAGCTCTCTGAGAAGGTCGAGAGCGCTACTATCAGCCAGAAAAAAAGCGAAATGAAAAAGAACTCCCTTTTCTCAAAGAAAGCATTGCTGTGGACGCGGCATGCTCGAGCGCAAGCTGAATAATGGAATACCAAGGGATTGATTTAGTCAGTTGAGCTCAGGTTTTTCATTTTTCTTGTCCACATGGGACAAATAATATCGGTGAATTTTTAGGGATTGTTCATGGGCTTTCCTATCTAAAAGAGAAAAAATCTGATTATAACCTGTACTCTGACTCAAAAATTGCCATAAATTGGGTACACGAGGGAAAATGCAAAACAAATCTTCTACATACGGCAGAAACTGAGAAACTTTTTGAGCTTATAAAAAGAGCTGAGCAGTGGCTTTCAGAGAATAGTTATGAGACTCAAATCCTCAAGCGAAAAACTGAAGAATGGTGAGAAATTCCTGCTGACTTTGGAAGAAAATAGTATTTATATTGTATGAAAAAAGAAATGAAAACTTTTGAACAAATGCAAAAAGAATATGCTGAACTTATTGTATGATTTTGACTTAACCTCCAAAAGGGGCAAAACCTTTTGATCAAGGCGCCAATGGAGGCAGTCGAATTTGTGAAGCTCATTGCCAAGGCTGCATATCAGGCTTGAGCAAAAGAGATTTTTTATAGGCGGGGAAATGAAGAACTAGACCTTATTAAATACCAGTATGCTCCTGAGGAGGTTTTTGATACTGTGCCTCAGTGGATAGAAGATGGCTATGTCCATGAGCTAAAAAATAACTGTGCACAGCTGAGTCTCTACATGCAGGATCCTGAACTCTTGAAGGAGGTTGATCCCAAAAAGGTTTCTCGCCTCATGCAGGCACAAGCAAAATCCAAATACGAATATCGTAAGCTTATCTCTGAAAACTGGACCAACTGGACGATTGCAGCGATTCCGACTGTTGGTCGAGCAAATCATATTTATGAGTCAGAGAATACCGAAGAAAATATACAAAAACTCCGAAATCAGATTTTTCATCTTGTGAGAGTCGACCAAGAAGATCCACTCTGAGCCTGGGAAAATCATATCAAAAACCTCAATCAATATGCCGAATATCTCAACTCACAACAGTTTACAACACTCCATTATCAAGGAGAAAATACTGATTTAATGGTTGGATTACCCAAAGGACATCGCTGGATATGTGCTGGGAATACGACTACTCGTGATGGAATCAGCTTTTGTCCTAATTTACCAACTGAAGAGGTCTTTTCTGCACCGCATAAATATGAGGTAGATGGGATCATTTCATCAACACTTCCTCTCGAACATAATGGAAAGATGATTGATAAATTTTGGCTCAAATTTGAGAAAGGGAAGGTTATTGATTTTTGAGCTGAAGAAGGATACGAAAGTTTAAAAGCACTTTTAGAGACTGATGAGTGAGCCAAAAGACTTTGAGAAGTAGCGATTGTACCTATCAACTCTCCTATATATGAATCAAAATTGATCTATTCTAATACCCTCTTTGATGAAAATGCGAGTTGCCACTTTGCTTTGGGAAGTTCATATCCTGACACGATTGCAAATGGAGAAGCTATGAACGCAGATCAAAGAGATCAAGCTGGAATGAACGAGAGCTTGATTCATGTAGATTTTATGGTTGGGAATGAGAAACTGAGCATTACTGGAATCAGAGAGAATTGAGAAGAAGTCAGATTTTTTGAATATGGGAAGTGGAATATTCAATAGCATTTAACCCCTCTTTTGAGGAGTTTTTCTGAGATCGAGTAACAAGAGAAAAGTCTGATTTTTCTCTTTTTTTTTATTATCATTTTATAGCATGATTTTTCTTCTCTGAAAGAAATAGTAGTTTTAAAGCCTGATTTTTGATGTAAAAAATCTCTTGCTTTTGCTTGTTTTTTTTATACACTACTATGTGATACATAGTACCATTTTTTATATACTTCTTTGTTATGTAATGGAAGATAAAATTACCACACAGATGAAAAAGGGGGTACTAGAGTATATTATTCTCGCTATCATTGCAAAGTGAGAGGTCTATGCGTCCGATATCATTACGACGCTCAAGGAGCATAATCTCCTCCTTGTTGAAGGCACCTTGTATCCCCTTCTCTCCAGACTAAAGACTGAAGAGCTTCTGAGTTATTCTCGAGTAGAGTCTCCTCAATGACCACCTAGAAAATATTATCGTCTAAGTCAGAAAGGAGAATGAGCACTTGAAATTATGAGGAATACTCGGAAAGGACTTGCAGACACAGTAAAAAGTGTAGATCATTAAGTATTTACTTTTATTTCTTGAAAAAAGACAGATGAAAACCTATAAACTACTTTGACATATTTTCCAAATGGAAGATCGTGCTTATTCTTTTCTAGAAAGCTATGTGAATCGTATTGATACCTATGCAAAGGAACAAGAGATTAGCAAAGATATTCTTGAAGATATCAAATATAACATTATTGAGAAGCTCTACACTAGTCCAACACCAATCAAAGAAGCATTTGTAATGAATCTTGCGGAGAACATTTGAGAACCTGAGGCTATCTTTGACTGAAGAGATATGAGTGAAATGGGAGAAAACTCTGAGCCTTCCAACCTTTTTCAGAGATGGTTTGGTGTAAATAGACCTCAGATTTGGGGAGTTTGCTATTGGATTTCAAAATCATTAAATATCCCTGTGATGTGGGTTCGTCTATTCTTTCTTATTGCTATTCCTTTCTGGGGGCTATCTGTCTGGGTATATCCAGTTTTAGCACTGTTTGTACCATTCAAAGATAAAGGACAAACAACATGAAAAAACTGAAATCTGTTTTTTGAGCTAGTTAGAATTGGACTTTGGTTGATGATTTTGTTTACTCTCGGAGGGCTTTTTCTTTGAGGAGTAATGGCTATAACCCTATTTTCGAGCTTCCCAACAATTAGTGGTCAGGTAGTACAATGGGTTCTTCCTCGATTCTATCCAGTTGCTTGAGTCGGTATGGCAGCATTGAGTATTTTGCTTATTGCTTCGCTAGGAGCACTCTTTAAACAGCAGTGGTTTAGGAAATGAATTATTTTAACAGCTCTTGTTACCCTTTTACTTAGCTGAGTGATTGGAGGAATTCTTGGGGCAAATCAATGATTCCAGATTTTAGGGACTAACCACATAGAACATAAAACCCAACTTCTATCTAATGAAAAAATAGATTGAAAAAATCTGAAGATCACTGTTGATTCTGATGTAAAGAGATATCTTTCTCCACTTGGGACCTATGGAGGTTGGTTTTTTGGGATAGAAGGAAGGTTTTGACGAGCTGAGCATATTCAATTCATTGCATCAGAAAATGATACCATTAGTGCATGGGTAGAGACCGAGTTCCTCCCTATCAATGAAAATCCTGAAACAATAGTTTCAAAACTCTCTCCAGTTCAGTCTAAATTCGATAAAGAGAATTCAGAATTATCTATTCATTTTCCCCCACAGATATTCTCATCTCTTGTTCCATTTGTTGGTGCTCAGAGACATGTTGTAATCTCAGTTCCAAAAGATATGATAATCAACTATAAAAATTCTACACTTGGACTATCTGATAACATTTCCTCAAGATATTCCATTGATATGAAGGACTCTGGATGGTATGAATGTTTAAATAAGGATGTTCTCTTTTTTGAGACAAACTCTAATAGACGAGTATGCAAAGATACAATTCCTAGGGTAGTTGAACCACAATATCCTTCTTCAGAAGACCAAATTACGACTGATGACCAAGCTCAAAATATTCAGAGTCTACCCTCATGAGCCTCTGACCAGCAATCTACAGCTCAAGCAATTCAGACTTTTGATCCAAACTATGATGAAGGATTCTACGACTATGCTGATGCGAAAGAAAGGGAAGCTGAAAGAGTCTATATTGGAAAAACACTTGCTGCTGCTCAAGCTCTTGCTAAACAAAGAGGTGAGACTATTCGTGTAACTGAACAAGATGGCATCGATATGCCACCTGCAACTGATTTCGTTCTTGGAAGAATTAAGGCTGAACTGAGAAATGAAGTAATTATTGATGTTGATATTGAGGGAGAAAAGCAATTCAATCAAGCTGCTGCTCAACAAGCAAGAGCTACTGCTCCTGCTGTTAACACAGTAGCGCAAACTCCTCGCCAAAAATCTAATACAACAACAGCTTCACAAAATACTACTCCAGCAGTTCAAAATACTCAAAATCTTTCTCCTAAAGCTAGAGAATATGCTGCTGAAAGGGCATATCTTGGGAAAACTCTTGCTGAGGCTCAATCTCTTGCGAGACAAAGAGGTGAAACCATCCGTGTTACTGAACAAGATGATATCGATATGCCGCCTGCAAGAGATTTTGTACTCGGAAGGGTAAAGGTAGAGCTCAAAAGAGGTATTATTACCGAGGTAGATCTTGAAGGCTATGATGATTAAATGTTATGATAAATAAAAAAAGTTCTCAGACTGAGGACTTTTTTTTATTTTTTTGAAATAAAGAGTACTCCTCTATATTCTACAAAAAAAATCAGATTTTTTTTGCTCTTTTTTAAATTTTGAATATACTTAAGGTAGGACTTTATATTTATGATCCTGATCATGATATCACAAACAGCAAGTATTCAAAAGGAGATACCGCTTACAGATCAAGAGATGACCTTACTTTTAGATCATATTTCAGAAAGCAATCCTCATTTTTTAGCACTTGCTCAGACGCGAAGCTCCTGTGCGGGAAGTGAGAGATCTCAACTAAAATCAATGCTTTTTTGAATGATTAAAGACTACTATCAGCTTGCAGTTGAGGAAAGTAATTCAAAGATATCAAGGTTTAAGCAGTATTTAGAGCAAATTCAAGCTATCGAAAAACAGGAAAAAGCTGACGCAGACAAGCTTTTGGAAGAACAACTTTTAGTAAAATAAAGATTGAGAAAATGCCGTTTTTAACTCCAGAAAATATCCTTCAGGATAAAGATAACACACTCAACAAAAAGGAGAAGTCACAGCTCCAAAGTTTTGCTAAACAGCTTAATCAGATATGAGACAAGGTTAAGATCTATCTTAACAAAAATCTCAATTCACAAGAAAAAAAGAACTGAATGCCTGACTCAGAGAAAAAGATCTGACCTTTACCTCAGCTAAAATCCCAAGTAAGCCAATCCAACTGGGAATCTTATAAGCAAAGAACAATTGAAAGCATCAAAAGTCAATTTAATTTGGAGGAGATCGCAAAAAATCCGGCAAAAAGAACTCCTGAGAACGTGGCAATGCTTCAGCTTTTTCTCTTTTTGAAAGGAGCCTATGCTGAGTGAACGAAAGTGGATGTGGAAAGTTCCAGAAATATCGATGGGAAACGAGGTAAAAAAACGGAGGATGCCTGTTATAAAGCTGAGATCCTCAAGAGATCTCCTTGAGAACAAAAGTTTATCAATGAAGTTAAAAAAAATAACCCTGACTCGACAGGATTTGCTGAGGCAGAGCTTGGGGGAGAGTTCAGTATGAGAAGACATCAAAAATGAGGTCCTCTTGATTATACCGATGTTAAGCCAGAAGATATCAGAGGGACCTTCGGTATTTATGGATGGGTAGTCAGAGGTGAGAAGGACTCTGGGGCACTGTATTGATTTTTTAAGCAGGAAAGACTAGGGAAAGAACTCCCTAAATGGATTGACGAGACTGGGACAGAATATAAGAAGGACTTTGCATCATTTCAACGCTTCGTCAAGAGAATTCTAACTGATTATGAGTTTGCAACACATGTGACTACTGAATATGAGCATTCACTGTTGAAATTTTGCAACAATGATATTTGAGAAGCAGCAGCATTTAATCTAGGAGGATATGCGGGCAAGAAAGCCTATAAGAGGAAAGATTACGATTTCAAGATCGGTAAGAATGCGACAATCTGAACTTATATCAACAAAATCATTGCTAATTCAGCTCCTAATGCTCCAAAACCGAAACAGCTTGATGTCTTAAACTATAAAAGGCCGACTACTCAATCTCAAGACACCTCTGAATCAAAAGCAGCATAAAATCAGATTTTTACTTTTTTATTTACCTAGAAGATGGTATTTACAAAGCCAGAAGATATTATAGAAGACAGAAATACCTCGCTAGAACAGAGAGAAAAAGCTGAACTTCAATCACTAGCTTACTCACTAAAAACTATGGAGACCAAGCTGGAGAAGGATTTTTCTCCTGAGCATAAAAGTCAGCAAGGCACCACTCTTGATATCTTAAAAAACCAGCTCGCTCAGGAACCTCTCTATGCCCATACTGAACAGATGCTTACAAGGCTAAAATCTGAAATTGATTTTACAGGGATTGAGCAATCTTCTCAAAGAAGAACGCCTGAGAACGTGGCGATGCTTCAGCTTTTTCTCTTTTTGAAAGGAGCCTATCAACCTGATGCAAATGGGAAAGTGAGTGAGAAAAAGATTGATGGGAAATGGGGAAAGGAAACAGCAGAAGCGTTAAAAACATTTAAATCACAGAATCTACAGTTTACTCAGGAGCTTATTTCCATTCAAGAAGAAAAAAATCAGATTGAGGCCCCCTACATTACCTCAGTTCTTGATACTGTAAAAAGCCAGATCGGAAAACCATATAGACGATGAGGTAGTGCTGAAAGATGAGGCTTTGACTGTTCTGGTCTCTGGATGTATGCATTTAAAAAGCAAGGTATCAAATTTGATTATCGTCCTAGTGCAAAAACCTTTTTTGACTCCAATCAAAAAATTGATAAAGAGGCAGTTAAGGCTGGAGATTTTATGTTTTGGAAGAGTAAACCGTGAGCAAACAAGCATAGCGATATTTACCATATCGAGATGACACTCTGAGAGCCATATCAGGAAAACGGGAAATGGTATGTCAAAACAATCGGTTCAGCAAAAGGAAGGGATGCAATGGATGCGGATGGAAACAAAATTGGGAAGGCTGGAGTATGATACAGGATCAGAGAAATCACTCCCTATCGTAAATTCTGAAGACCAAGCTACTATCATCAGCTCGCAGAAAACGCGAAAAAATCTGAGAATACTATCGCAAAGATAGATAGCGAAACAACTACAAATGAGACAGTTATTTAACTGTCTTTTTTGATTGCTTTCTTATTGAGAAAGGGTAAGATAGCGAATATCTTTATTTTTTTCTCAAGAAGATTATGAAAAAAAGCTGAATAAAAAATCTGATTTTTCTTTCTTTTTGTCTCTTGGCGATAGTGTTTTTGACTGCCTGCTGAAAATTATCCTCATCTGATACAGAGAAGCAAACAATCTGATCAGAGACTGGAGCCGTGAATTCGTCAGATTTTTTTTGAAATCAGAAAGATGCTAATCAAATTTGAGAAGGTCTAGATAGAAACCTCGTTTCTCGACCATTGAATTTCAAGGAATGTGTTGAGAAAAACAATAATCGTCCCTTGTCTCCAGATGGAAAACGAGGAGTTCAACCACCGACTTCTGGATCTGAGATTCCTTGGACGTACTGTTACCGAGATGGAATCAGCTATCATAGCACTGATAAAGAAACTATCCCAGAAGATCCTCAATATCATCCTGACCAAAATACGAATTCATTGGTCAATACTCTCTTGAAAAATCTTCCCCTAGAGAAGAAGCAGCAAAATACAATTATTGAAATGTTTGCCTTAGGGACTGGAAATCTTAAAAAAATCTGAACTCAAACTCCTCTAGCAAATAAGGCAAAACCACCACAATTCACTATAGAACGAGTTAAAGGGGAAAAAGAATGAACTCTAGTGCGAGATCATGGTCTTGTGCTCAAAGATTTTAATTTCGATGGATCGAGGTATTATCGCTTTGAGAATGAAGGAACAAACGAACACTATGATATTTGGTCTACAGACGCACAAGGTGCAGCATATGATATGATAAAAAAACAGCAGTTTTTTATGAGAGGTATAGGTAAGGATTCGAAGTTCAAACTAGGAATATCTGTAATCAATGAAGAAAATTGAAAGGAAGAACTCATTCCTATTGCAACAATAAGTTTTGATGAACTTCAGTATGACCATTTTGGTTATACAGAGGAGCAATGCATTGGTAGTGTTTGTTTAGATCCAAGATATCCAGCATACGAATACAAGTGATGGATCCTCCAAAAGTTTGAAAATCCAGAAGAAGAATCAGATTTCACAATTCTTCAACATCAAGACTCTGGGACCGCTGTTACTATTAATAATGGTTTAATGGCGATGGATATTGATATTGTTATTCACTCATCAATAGGGACAATTCAGCAGTCACTTAATAAAGGGTGTTTGACGAATACTGTTTATCAACATATTGAGTGAGCGACATGATTTCAGCTTTCTAAAGCTCTAACTATCTTCGGAGAAACCTACACGCTGATGCCTCTGAATCACTATACAGCATTTGGATACGAAATATCAAATGAGTACTGAGCTATTGTGTATATACCTGCACCCTTTCAAAGCGAAAATGAAATGATTGAATATATTACAAAGGAAATCAGGGAATCATGAGTTATCTATGCTACCTATTTAGTTCATTTCAAGGATATTCCGCAGCTCTATATCCAATATACAAATCAAAACTGGAGAAAAAACAAACAAGAAAATCCTGAAAATATCTTCCCTTTTTCATGAAATCTCAAGCTCGATAAAGCTGGCAACCTCATAGATCTTGAACAGACAAGAGAAATTATCTGTACTCAACTCGGACAAATCCATCTAGGAATAGAACTCGAAGATATCTGTTGAGAAAAACCAGATTGGTGGAGCCCAAGGAAAATGCTTCATGGTATGGTCTTCTTTGATGAGGATAAAGAGAAAAAGCTAGATACGATTATCAAAGAATGACACTATAGTACAGACTTTAAGTTCAATAAAAAAATTCTTCCACTGTTTAGTATTAAGCAAGCCCCTATGAAGGGATATTACTATCTCTATCCAGCAAAGGGACAGACCTTTTCTAACGGTGGAGCTGGCTGCAAACCTGTAGTATATACCTATGATAAACTAAAAAGGGAGAACTCGCTCACAGTAACACTCCCAGAGAAGAGCCGCTTTACTAAAGTGATTCCTGACTTTGAGGATCAGAGCAGGACTTGGAAGTTCACAACTGATGAACAAAGCAGTATCTCTGTAGATGGTCAGATTTTCCCTTATTTGTACTACTCTACTTTGCGACCTAACTATCAAAATAATACACGCTGATGGTCTGTCGCAGCAGAAGATATTGAATTCTTCCTCAATAATAAGCTTAATAAGATGAATTTTAATACAAAAGAAAAAGCTGACTTTTTGGAGTACTGGCTACCAGAGTTTGAAAAAGGATATGTGTATGGTATTAGCTTCAAGTTTGATGAAGAATTTGAGCCTTATGCAAGGCTTCACTTTACTCACCAGCCAGAGAAAAGTTTTAGAGTCTTTATGGAAGCACACCAATATACTCCTACTCATCATGTAAGTTTCAATAAAAACTATCCAGATGCTAATGATAATCTTCTTTTGAGGAGGTTTGAGAGAGGAAGTGATTTTGATATGCTGGAGCGAGGAGGTAAGCTAGAAAAACTTGAGAAAAGAGAACCATCTCTATTGCAAAGATAAAAATCTGATTTCCTCTTCTGATTACCCTCATGTTTAAAATTTCAAATAAGAAAAAATCCCCAAGATTGGGGATTTTTAGCTATTGAAAGTTAGTCTTTATTCTGCCTTTCTAGAAGCATATACTCTATATCCACCATAGAGCAAGAGTGTTACTCCAAGGATAAGCATCATATCTTCTACAGGACCAACTTTGATCTCTTTTACAGGTTTTAGATCTGGAACTACGTCTGTTTCATGTCTAACATTAACTGGATATCTGATTTCTCTTCCTTTACTATCTCTTGGGATAAAGGCAAAGATATATGGATCTGTAGCATTAGGGTCTTCCATGATATACTCAAACTTTTGCTGAGTCATAGGAACAGTTCCTAGAGATCTGAAATCATTAAGTTCCTTATTAAAGAGTTTAATTTCTACATTTGATGACTGAGGAAGTGCTGTCCAAGAGAGATAAATCTTATTACCTTCAATGGTATGAGAGATATCTGCAAGCTTCATATCAGCTCCAGCTGCTGAATGTTCTTCATCGTTTTCACTTGTAGCATCTGCAGCATCAACAGGTTCGGCTACAGCTTGAGCAGCTGATACTCCAAAAGTTTCACAAGCAAGTCCTTCAGCGAAAGCTTCTTTTTCAATATTGAAACAGAATTCCTTTGATGGTCTACCTTCTTGAACATTATCATCTACTGGAACAACAATTCCATGATAATAAGCATTCTTTTCAAGATCTTTAGTTTCAAGCTTCATGGTAAGCTGTCCTAGCGCTTTATCTTCATCCTTTGGAGTGAAGTTCACTTCTGAGAGGTCTGACCTATCTCCAGTGAGATACGCCTTCATCATATTCTTTCCAAGGAGGACAGTATATGTCTCAGCGTCAGAATCTACCGCATCCTTTAGAAAAGGAGAAGTGATTAGGAAGTTTTTATTAGTATTTTCTGTTCCTTCTTGTACTGATTTAAATCCTTGAACTGTGATATTTTGATTTTCAGTATATCCGAAATCAAAATCCTTATCAGGATTAGCTGAGAATACCTTATCAAGATTGAGCAATGGTGTAGCAGCATAGGTGAATGTAGTCAATCCGATGACTGCAAGTCCTGCTAAAGAAATCTGTTTTTTCATTGTCTAACAACATATACATATAAAACTGTATACTCAATTATACTACAAAAATAAAAAAAATGCAAAAAAATCGTCAGTTTTTTTATTGTTTTATTACAAAAAAAAGAAAACAAGAATGAGAAAGCCAGTTTTATACTTGCTTTTTTAAGGTAAATTGATACATATTTATTGCTTCATAAATAGTATACAAATTGAAATAGTAGGCTATCTTTTAAAATTGATAGAGATTAGCTTTATTGCATATTTTAAAATATTTATAGAAAAATAAAATGAGAAAAAAATCTGGTTTCACTCTTGTAGAAATGCTTATTGTCGTGATTATTATTGGGATTCTAGCAGCTGCGATAGTACCAAGGCTCACTGGTGCAATGGCGAGAAGTAGGGATACGAAAAGAATTGCTGATCTCAGAACTATTTGAACAGCGATCCAGATGTATAAAGATATGCACTGAGAATTTCCTAAAAGGGAATGAGTCGTTGGATGAGTATACGGAGTACCTTGGCAATATGTGTGACCAGCTAGCTGACTGAAAGCTCCACTCTCCCGTTTCGTATCAGATTGGCCTACAGAATCTAACAAAAATATGAGTGTAAAAGTTCTACATGAATCTTGCGCTAAGAATAATAGGCGTAATTTTAGGGATTGTAGTGCATTTTGAAGACCCGTTGCTGATGTTTTTGAAAACTGAGAATATTATTATCAGGCGATTAGGAGTTATAAAACTAAAACTCTATTCAAATGAGTAGTTATTGCTCAAATGGAAACTCCAGATCTTGCAAATTTTGTGGCAGATGCTGGAATTACAACTGAAAATACTATTTGGGTTTGATGTTCCTGACCAGACTCAGCATCATGATGTGACAATAAAGTTGTAAATACACTTTGTACAGAAATTGAAAAATGAACGACACTAAAAATCGCGACACCAGAAGATACTAAATGTGTATATACCTCAGAAGATCAGCTTTTTTATGTGTATAAGATTCAGTAGGCTCTATAATAGTGATCTTATCCCGGTAAAATTATATTTTCTCATACTTACTTTTGAGAAATGCGAAAAAATAAGTTGCTCATTAAGCAAAAATCTGAACTCAATTACTGAGATCAGATTTCTTTTTTTATTAAGAGATTATTGTACCGCTTCTGATGGATTCACATAAAGGATCTCTCCTCAGACTAGAGGATAATCTGTCGTAATGTATACATTTGGAGTATTACAGTCAGCTTTTTCTAATTCTCTACCTTTTTCATCCAAGATGCCAGTAATTGTAAGCTTTCCATAGCTATCTGGTGTCAGATAACGGAGTTGAATTCCTGGTCTAATTGTCTCTTTTGGAGAGGTCTTGAAGTATTTTTTTCCATTATATTCAAGAGTTTCCTCTGATACAAATCCATAATAGTTTCTCGCAAATAATGGTCAAGGCGTAGCTTGTGTAGTTGTGCCATCTTGAACGAGCTGAGGAAGATCAGTATTTTCTGTTGTTGCTGTCGGTTCATTATTTCATCGCTCAGATACAGGCTTCATCTCTACTGGAATATCCGTTGCCAGTTCTTCCTCTCTATCTGGATAATCCTTAAGCTTATTGAAAAGGAAACCATCCCAATACTCTCTATGAGGAATTACATTTACAAGATTTTGGATCTCTGGATCAATTGGAGTCCCATCTATGATTGCATCTCTCACGTGTTTATAGGCTTTTACCATTCATCAAACATAAAATTCTGATTTACTTCTTCATTCAATTTTGAGTGCATCAACATAAGGAAGCACCTCAGCGAGTCTATTGATCACTGAGAGATCTTTTGAAGACATAATAAAGCTTCCTCAATCCTCTCCCTGCTCCAGTTGGAAAAATTTTCCAGGTCTTCTCGGCTCTTCTAGATAAACATTGTAGTTGAATCTACAAGCATGGTTGCATTCCCCCTTATTTCCTGGTCTTCCTCCCATATAGTCTCCGAGCAAGCATCTTCCTGAATATGTCATACACATCGCTCCTTGAACGAAAACTTCGAGTTCAACACCTGGGACTTTTTCTTTGATCTCTCTAATCTCATCAATATGAAGTTCACGAGCAAGGACTACTCTCTTAACTCCCATATCATACCAGAACTGAACAGCAGAATAGTTCATTGTTGTGGTCTGAGTACTGAGATGGAGGTGAGTATTTGGCATATACTTTTTGAGAACATGAAAGGTTCCTGGATCTGAGAAGATAATCGCATCAGCTCCCATATCAGAGACCTTTTCTACTACCGCCTCAAAGATCTTGATATCTACATTTCTTGGGAAAATATTCATCGTCAAAAAGACTTTACTTCCGAGCTCATGAACTGCATCTACGGTTTTTTTGAGTTTTGAAAAATCTCAGAGCTTGTTTGATCTCATTCTGAGTGAGGTAAAAGGCACCCCCATATATACCTCCTCTGCTCCGAATCTTGCAGCGGTAATTGCTTTATTGTGGGATCCTCCAGGAGCCACGATCATTGGTCTATGCATGTAGTTATTACTCTATTTAACTAAAGAGAAAAGAAAACTGACCTTTTAGAAATGAGTTTGGTCAGATTTCTACTTTTTTTATTGGGCTGAATTCATTTGCTGATTGAGCAACATTGTCTGATTTTCAAGCACCATCTTCCCGATAATATCATCGATATTCCCGAGCATAATATTTGGGAGATTTGACCAAGATTCGTGAATTCTATGGTCAGTCACTCTATCCTGAGGGAAGTTGTAGGTTCTGATCTTTTCTGATCTATCCCCAGTTCCAATCTGATTTCCTCTAAGAGACTTTTCCTCAGCTTGTTTTTTTTCTAGTTCAATTTGATAAAGTCTTGATTTAAGGACAGCAAAGGCTTTTTCCTTGTTTTGCATTTGTGATTTACTATCTCAAATATTTACAATGAGTCAGGTTGGGAGATGATGAAGTCTCACTCCAGTCTGGTTTTTATTTGCATTTTGTCCACCAGAAGAAGAAGCCGCATACGTATCCATACTAATATCTTTTGGATCAATCTGAATATCTACATCCTCAGCCTCCGGCATAATCGCAACGGTAACGGTCGAAGTATGCACTCTACCATTAGACTCAGTATCAGGGATTCTCTGAACTCTGTGCACTCCAGACTCAAATTTCATCAGTGAATACACATTATTTCCAGCAATCTTGACCATCACAAACTTTACTCCTCCAATATCTGAAAGTTGTTCCTCCACGATTTCGGGTTTTCGACCTTTTCTCTGAGCATAGCTGAGATACATTTTTAGTAGTTCCGATGCAAATAGTCCAGCTTCATCTCCTCAGGCTGCAGGCCTGATTTCTAGAAAAATATTTTTCTCATCGTTTGGATCTTTTGGAAGCAGTGCTATCTTGAGATCATGATCGAGAGTTTCGATCTGCTCTTTGGCTGTATCTAGCTCTTCTTGTGCCATTTCTACCATATCAGGATCAGTTTCTGAAGCAAGCATTTCCTGAGCATTTGCCTGAGTTTCAAGGGCTTTTTTGTAGGCGCAAGCCAGATTATAGGTCTCTTCCATAGCTGAAAGTTCCTTATTAACCTTCTTGGCTTTTTCCATATCTTCAAAAATCTCAGGTTGGAGAGATTGTTCTCTGAGATGTTCATATTTTGAGATGATCGTATTGAGTTTTTCAAGCATCAGCAAAGGGATTTGAAAGGAATAAAAAATCAGATTTTCCTTGTTTTGAATTGAGATAATTTATAAGGAAAAGCCTTTTTGTTTCAAGGGATTTTGCTGATTCTGGTATTTTGAGCGGATTTAGTCAGATTTTTTTTGTTTTTGTTTTCGCTTTCTTAGAAGGTATCTTATTCAGAAAATGATTCCAGTTATGAGGAGAACAAATCATATCCCCACTAAAGACACAAGATATATTTCATCATCAAGACTACTTACTGACCGACCAAATATATTCTCTGTAAGGAAAATAAAAATAAAGCCAAATGCCATAAGTACTGCTAGAATATTTATGGGAAATCCGCCAAAATATCAAAGTATATTTGTAGCAATTACCTTTCGAGTTGCACAGAGATAAAGAGAAAAACCTGAACCAATACAACCGTGACCTCATTCTTCGATTGTAAACATGGTTAAAAATACAACTATTAGTACAAAATTAAGTAGTAAATATCCTAAAATTCAAAGAAGGATTTTTTTCAGCTTTTTACGGTTTTTGAAAAGTTTGAACATTATATTGAGTAGAAGATAGATAAAAAAGTCACCGTCGGTGATACTCTCTATAGTCAAATTAGGTAACTTTCATTAAAAAAACCTGACTTTTGCCGTCAGGTTTCTTTTTTTATTCAAGGATCTTAACGCCTTCTCCATCAACTCGTAACGCTTGAGTATTGGAAATCGCTTTAAGAGTCAAAGATTCTTCGTAACGCGAGATAACTTCTTTGGTTGCTTTTGCAAATGGGAAGCATCAGAGGTGAGGAACTGTTGAAAAATCCACCACATTCAGAGCTTCAAAATTTGTCAGTTCCTTTCCCTCATTTGGATCATCCATCAAACAAACATACTCAATATTGGGCGCTGTAATCACTGCACCAGCAGACTCGCCAATATAAAGTTTTCCCGCAAGGATATGCTGTTTAATTAGTTCATCTACACCAGTCTTTCTGAGTTCTTGAAGTAGATAAAAGGTATTTCCTCCTGAGATGTAGATACAATCAGCGTTTTCGATAATTTCCTTTATTTTAGGAGCTTCTGTTGTGTTGATATTAAGCTCTGTTATTTGCATTCCTAGATCTTCTAGAGCTTCCCACCCCTTTTTTACATAAAACTTCACTTTCTCTACCTCTGCTGCTGTCGGGATAAAGGCAACTTTCATACCTTGCAGATTTTTTACGCAGTCTGGGAGAAATTTTGCTACATCTGCAAATGAAGAACAAAGAAAAAGCTGAATCATCTCTCCTACGATAAAAAATAAAAACTTCACTGAATGATTATATGAAAATACGCTGAAAATACAAGCTTATTTACAAAAAAATCTGATTTTCAGCAACGGAAATCAGACTTTTCTTTTATTTGGAATACTTAGAGGTCCTGCATATCAAGGACAAAGCGATAGTGAATATCTCACTTCTCTAGCCTCTCAAAAGCTTCATTTGCTTGAGTGATTGGCAATACCTCCCCTTCTGCTAAAATATTGTGCTGGTAGCAGAAATCTAACATCTCCTGCGTCTCTCTAATGCCTCCAATATTTGAACCAGCGAAGCTTCTACGACCATGCACGAGGTTAAAGACTGAAACCTTCAAGTGTTCGACTGGCAATCCAACCATCACGAGCGAACCATCTGGAGTGAGTAATGAGAGGTATTGATTGATATTATGAGTTGCTGATATGGTATCGAGGATAAAGTCTTGCTTGGGTGCAGATCTGAGGGCTGCATGATCAGTCGTTAAGACTGCAGCATCTGCTCAGAGTCTTTGGGCATCCGCAAGCTTTTCTGGAGAGGTCGTAAAGACGGTCACGGTTGCACCCATAGCTTTTGCGATTTTGATAGCGAGATGTCCTAGTCCACCAATTCAAAGGATTCAGACTTTTTTTCCTGGTCCTACTTGCCAGTGCTTGAGCGGAGAATAAACGGTAATCCCAGCACATAGGAGTGGAGCTGCCATTGCGAGATTCTGAAAAGGTGGCATATGGAGCACGTATTTTTCTTCGCAGACATAGGTCTTTGAGAAGCCTCCGTAGGTCATCCCTCCAGAGACTTTGTCTGGACTATTAAATGAAAAGGTTGCTCCTTTTTCGCAAAACTGCTCCTCCCCTTCTGCGCAATATTGGCAGTGCTGACAGGATTCTACAATGCATCCAACTCCAACCAAGTCCCCAACCTTAAAAGCAGAAACCTGATCTCAAATAGCAGTCACTCTCCCGAGAATTTCATGACCTGGAACGAGTGGGAATACTGCGGTTCACCGATCATTTTTGATAGCATGAAGATCAGAGTGGCAGATTCCACAGTAGAGCACTTCAAATGCGAGATCCTGAGGTCTAAGTGCCCTACGAGTAATCTCCAAGGGTTTCATGGGCTCATTGAGAGCTTGGGCTCAAAAGGCTTTTACTTGCATCGTTTATAGCTATGGGGTAAAGTTCTTATTCGTATAAGGATTCATCAGTAGAAAGCAAGAAGAAATCAGATTTTTATCTTTTCGTAATACAAGCAAGAATAGGTAGAGAAGTGACCTTTTGGTCTTTTAAGCTAAATTTAAGGTAGATATGTATACTGCCGACACTCAGCTTTCCGTCAGCGTAAGGGGAAAGCTCTGGAAAGCTGGGATTAGTAGAGAAATGAGTATTTCAGCTAGTAGCTGAAAATATTCAGAATAAGAAAAAACACCCTCTAGAGGGAGTTTTTTTCGTATAAAATTTTGAGATAGAGAAAGCAAAAATTCTGTATACATTTCCGAATGTAGACGGGAACTGAATGTTTCCGGAGAAATAAATTTTAGGTTATCTGAGATGATAATATAGGTAAAGCACTTTTTTCAATATTTTTACTCGCGGTAAGTAAAGTGATTACCTTATGATCTTTCAGCATCTCGCAAAAAGCAGGGAAGGAACTATTGTGATTGAGTTCCTCTATATAATCCTGGCTAAAAGCCTCAAAATTACCATCTTGATGATAACGTTTGCGCAACTCGGTACTAGGAGTAATCTCTTTTGCCCATAGATCTAAACCAAGATTTTCTTTTTTAATGCCACGAGGCCAAAGACGGTCTGCAAGCACTCTAAAACCATCTTCATGACTTCTCTCCTCATACACACGTTTCAGATATATTTTCATCCCCTGTTTGTACTAATAAAGATAAAGGCAGTTATAAAGTAGAGCTCTTATATAACTTCTAAACCTAAAAAAATAGCTGAGAGAAAGGGAAAACAAGCATTCTAAATAAGCCATATGCAACTCGGCTGATATATTCTCACAGTATTCCCTTAAATGGTCAAAAGATCACTAGAGCAAGGAAAAGAATTGAGATAATTCAGACATTTTTTTCCAGAAACGCTCCAGCGTTATGATTAAAGACTTTTATCAGTCTATATCCATCTAGTGGTGGCAAAGGGATCATATTGAATGCTGCGAGTGCAAAATTCGTCACTGCAAATGTTATCCAAAATTGAATTACAAGATCTGCCTGCGTAGATAGTGCATTGAGTCCCAGTGCAAATGTTTTCATATACACCATCATAATAATGATCGCTAGGATTCCCAAAATCACATTGGTCAGCGGTCCAGCTAGGGCAACAATCAGTTCATCTCTATAGGGCTTTTTGTAGTAGCTAGGATCAATTTGTACAGGTCTCCCTCGACCAAATCCGATCAAGAAAATAAGGATAAATCAGATAGGATCAATATGTTTTATTGGGTTTGGAGTCAGTCTTCATTGGATTTTTGGTGTCGGATCACCGAGTTTATATGAGGCATAGGCATGCGCAAATTCATGCAAACTCACCGATACGATAAAGATAATTCCAATCTGGATATACGAATAAATCGGTACCATACAGCGAACAAGAGAATAAATATAAGTATTAGGCAGGTTTAACAAGTCCTTCAAATGGATTATCCGTATTGATCTGAGGTCTCTGATCCGAAGTTTCAAGAGATGAATTCTGATTTCAGGTTTCTGTTATTGTTTGAAGTGCACCTGAGAGGTTTTCTCAACTACCAGAAACTACAGGTTCAGTCTTGAGATTTCAAGAGAGGTTAGGATTTGTTAATTGCTGGATATGTTTAATAAAACCAGAGATATCCTTGAGCTTTGAGAAATCGAGAACTGTATTTTGCACGAGAGTTGCGGTATGATAGAGATGGTTTCTCCAGTTGTATTCATACAAATCTCCAGTATAAGCAAAGCCATTTTCTAGCAAATTTGACTTCACATTTACAAAGTCAAACGGATATCACAAGACTACAAAAGGCATATCTTGAGCGAATATCTTACTAATCTCAGTTGAAAGTTCAGTTTTTTGCGGACTTTTTGTATACTGTTTGAAGAGATTTGTTAGTTTTGGATTGGTATATTTTGATGGATTTACTAGCGCATCGCTTGTTGTCAGGATTTTTAAGATATCCTTTTTAAGTCCAATATTGATCGTATTAAGCAGAATATCATAATTTCCCATAACGAGCTTTGCTTCAAGCTCCTCTGGACTACTCACCTGCTCAAAGAGGAAATATTCTAAGATACCAGCTCTGGTAAGGAGTTCTCTTAGCTGCTTGATTGCAAAATTTGACTCAAGATTATTGTAATATACAACAGAAATCTTTGATGCATCTGTATTTTGCTCAACTTTTGGTGCAGTTGTCGTCAAAAGATAGAGATCAATATTTGCGATAGTATAGGTTTTACCTTTGATAGTTCACTCAATAGTATATTGATTGAGTCCATCTTTTAGATTCTTTCCAAGTTCAAGTGGATAGGTGATCTTTTTGTCAGTTTTTTTATAGTTTTTTGGACTGAAAGTATTTCCTGAAGCATCTTTTACCTTGATTATCTCAAACTGATTTGAGAATTTAATATCAAGATTGAAGGTCTTTTCTGGCTTTTGAAGGTAGAAAAGGAACTTTCTCTCTACTCCATTGATAGAAATTGATTTCTTGAGTGGCTGAACTCCACTATCTTGAAGATCTTTTTGTTGAACTGCCTCTTCTCATTCATCAGCTGTTGAGAGACGATTGATAAACTCCTTGATATTGCTTCCATCTGAGTAAAAGAGTGTAAGCAGTGGATCATTGTATTTTTTGAGATATTGCTTATAATCTCCAGTATAGAAATTAGCATTGATCAATCATCAGAGCGCTCTTCTAAGTCTTACCTTCATTCTTTCAGACTTTGTATTGAAGAAAAGAGTCAAAATCTGACTTTTGATGATATTGAGCTTCTGATATCCCTCAAGAGTCACCTGATTTGCATAGGTATCTACAAGGGTATTTTTCTCCTCTAAAACCGACTTTGCGAGCGTATCAAATCCGTTATAGTTTTTGATCTGATAGAAAGCGAGGTTAGTATCTTCACACTTTGTGAGATCAAAGACAAGACTTTGACTATCGCTTGATTTTGGAGCAATTTTTCCACAACCACTCGTCACTGGATTTGCAGCGAAAATCTTCTTATACATATCACTATTTGCATGTTCTAGGACATGCTTTGGCAAAATATAGAAGCTGAAAAAGTAATTATTATCAGTTGTACTTGTTGGGAAAACAATCTTGAGCTTATCATTTTCCTGAGAGATTTGTATCTCTTGGTAGGTCTTGAGTGTTTTAATATCCCAAGCATTTTGACGAATAATATGATCATAAGTGAAGAACACATCATCAAGCGTCATCGGAACACCATCACTCCATACTTTTCCACCTGTCGCAAGGTTTACATAGTAGGTTTGATAGTCCTGAGTTGTAATTTTACAAGTTTCCCCTTTAAGACCTTCGGAGTTAAGGGTAGCATATCCCACACACGCATCAAACAAAAAAGACTGATAAAACATACTCTGTCAGTCATTTTTTAGGTAAGGCAGGTAAGAAACCTGATCAAAAATTGCTTCCACAAAAGTTCATCATTTTTTAGAAGTTGATTTCGAGTTTTTTACAAGAAACTGATAACCAAGAGCCACAGTAGCAAAAAACCAGAGCACTACAATCACATAAAGAAAATAGGTCAGTGTTTTTTTTGTGGAATTAATCTCGTAATAACGATATCGCATTATTTAACATAAGGTAAAAACAGGCAGATTATTACGAAAATGATACCTGTAATAATAGCTATTTTTTGTAATTTTCATTCCATTGTTTTTTTGCTTCCATATTCGTTTCCTCCTGCAGAAGCTCCTCCTAATCCGAGACCAAGTCCACCTCCTTTTGGAGACTGGAGCAAAACACTCGCGATAAAGATAATCCCATCAAGGATAAGTCCGATAAGGAGTAGGGTTTTCATACTATTTCTACTAGAAAAAATAAAGAATAATCTGCTGGCAACTATATGGATTTACTTTAGAAATGCAAGTAGGAAAAAATCCTCTTGTCAAGTAGAAAGCAAGCTCGTATATTTTTAGAGATCGGAAATTAGGATATGCTCGCACTTTGTAGAACATTTCTCAAGTGCTTCACCTAGCTGTTCTGATGGAAGATTTTTAACCTGATAAATCTGCTCAGTCTTTGAAATAAAGGTATAACTTGAGGATCCGTCATTTATAATTTGATCAATTTGTCAGTCTAGCAAAAGTGGTTTTAGGATTTCTCGCTCAGCATTTGAAGTTACGGCTATAGCACTTTGGATTCAAGTAGCGGAAGAAATCTGATTTTCTCCTGTTTCTACCTCAGGACTCGAAAGTTTAGCGGGACGAGAATGCAGTATCCACAAAGGCATAAGGATACCACAAAATAGAACTACTCAGAGAGAAGTCCAAAGAGAAACATTATTTTGTTCAGCATGAGTTTTTTTTGAGGATTCAGAAGCTGAGGTTTTTGAAGTATTTGAATCAGTCATTTGAAATCAATACATATATTAAAAACAACCTACCTTTATATTTTTATCATACAGATATTCTAGCACTTTACAAGGAAAATCCTATATATAAAATTATAGTTTCCAGCTGAATATTTTCAGACTTGTTATTTTTTTCTAACTTTCTCTTGATTTTTGATATGTTATGTTTATATAACATATTGTTATATATTTATAACTTTTTTATCTTTTTTCTGATTGTAATGGGAAAAGCAAGAACTTTAAGGATTATCGGTATCATCCTTGCGGCTTGGGGATTCTGATCTCTCATCAACCTTCTAAGCCAAATTCCTTTCAACCCTTTAACGCCATCACATTGACTTTTACTACTCTTTGTAGTTCTCCTAATAGGTTGAGCAATACTCACGCTCTATCATGCGGAGAAGATAAAAAAGCAGACATGATCCGTTGAAACTGATGAGATGTTTAAGAGAATCGGCTATACCTCACTTGCAGCATCGTTTCAGCTCCTAATGTGAATCATTCTCTTAGTATCTCTACTAGAAGGACATTTTCATTTCTTAGAAACATTCAGTGCTAATGATATATTAAGGATAGTATGGATATTGTGACTTGTATTACTAGGGTTAAATTCACGATATTTTTCAAAAAATCCAGATAAAATCTGACTTTAATCTTATTTGTAAACAAATGAAGAATCGTATCAAAGAGCTGAGAGCTCAGTATAATTTAACCCAACAAGACCTCGCAAATGAGGTCGGAGTAAGAAGAGAAACGATCGTATTTCTCGAGCTAGGGAAATACAATCCCTCACTAAAACTTGCATTTCTGATCGCAAGGAGGTTTGAACGCAGTATTGAAGAGGTATTTTATTTAGAAGCAGCAGATCTCTGAGTTGAGACTGAGAAGTAAATCAAAAAACTGATTTCAGTGCATGAAGTCAGTTTTTCATTTTTTCTAGATGAGAACTCCACTTCCAAGCAAGAGCGAGAGATTGACTTGAAAAGATTGAGGATTTTCGTACCTTTTGAGGTAAATTTTATCATTGATGAGCAGTATGCAGGAAGTTTCAAGAGCATTGATTTTTGATTCAGTATTTGATCCTTATAAATGAGTTCTCGCCTATGTAAAGGTAGTAGATGGCTCTTTTTCTGCCGGAGATGAAGTATATTTGATCCACTCGGACAAAAGCTTTTTCCCAACTGAAGTGGGATATTTCACGCCAGAATATACACCAGATAAATCACTTAATGAAGGACAAATCTGATATATTGTGACTGGGCAAAAATCAGTGAGAGATGTGCAGATCTGAGATACCATCATCAAAGCAAAGGTCTGAAAAAACGAGACAAAAGATGAGTATCATCAGTTTTTGATTCCTGGTTTTAGAAAGGTTACTCCCTATGTATATGCTGGAGTGTACCCCATTGATTCAACTGAATACGACAAACTCAAGGATAGTCTAGAAAAACTCTCACTCAATGATAGTGCCGTTGCCTACGAAATGGAAGATAGTAAGGCTTTGGGACTTGGATTCCGCTGTGGATTTTTGGGAATGCTCCATATGGATATTATCAAGGAGAGACTTTTCCGTGAGTATGGGCTTGATACCATTTTCACGATACCAACTGTAATGTATCTTGTCAAATCTAAAAACCTCTCAATTCCTCTGATCAAAACCTGAATGAATATCAAATGACTCGTTCAAACAGGACTCTATCGCGAAATCCTGAAAATGGAGAAGTTTGAACTGACCACAAGCGAGATCGAACATCTAGAACATTCAGAATGAATTTTTGGAACTATGCTTGAAAATCCAAAGTTTAAAAAGCTGGCTGAGATTTTGAATCCTTGGATCGTAGTAAAATCAGGATCTGATATGATTGACCAAGGGATGATTGAAATGATTCTGGAACCGATTGCGAATGTTGAGGTTGTAGGACCAGAAGAATATGCGGGAAATATCATGGCGCTCTCTCAGGAATATAGATGAAAACTCAAAAATATGGAATATATTGATGCAACCAGAGTTGTTTGGCATTATGAGTTGCCAATGGGAGAGATTATCGTTGACTTCTATGATCGTCTCAAGTCTGCGACCAAAGGATATGCGACCATGAACTATGAATTTAAGTGATATACACCTGATAATCTAGTGAAACTCGATATCTTTATCAATAACGAGAAGGTTGAGGCATTAACTTGGGTTGTGCATTATGATAAAGCATATTACCTTGGTCGTGAAGCAGTAGAAAAATTAAAAACACTGATTCCAAAGCATCTGTTCGCGATTCCACTCCAAGCAGGACTTGGAAATAAAATCATTGCCCGTGAGACGATCTCTGCTATCAAAAAGGACGTTCTTGCTAAATGTTACTGAGGAGATGTAAGTAGAAAAAGAAAGCTCCTCCAAAAGCAGAAAGAAGGTAAGAAAAGAATGAAGGCGATCGGAAGTGTCGAGGTACCTACTGAAACTTTTGTTAAAATGATTACGAGAGAATAGTTAATATCTAATATCTCAGAAAATATAAAGAAAAATCTGAAGTCATGCTTCAGGTTTTTTTATTTTTTTTATGTCAAATAGTTGATCTATAGTGGAATTTCAACTCTAATAGTCTTGAAAAGATAGACAGAGACCTGTGATGAGAGGCCATATTTTTGCTTGATAGCGGAGAGTGCCTGCTGGATGGTATCTATTCACTTAGTATTTGGCAGAAGAACTCAGCTCTTGTGATCCTCTCACTGCACAAGGAATACTCCTCGCTCATGCATTGGCACTTTGATGAGTTCATTTGGGTCGTTTTGGATTCTAATTTCAGTCACAAGATCAAAAATCAGCCTTTTAATTTTTTCTCAGTATTTATTAAGAATTCCAGTGCAGAAGCTATCTACGAGCAACTCCACTGCTCTATCTGTCTTGATCACCCCATTTGCAGCCAAAAGTTGTCCCGCTGAGTCAAAGGCTGAGAAAAATACTCCAGTCTTTGAGGCGAGATTGATGTGTTTTGCGAGCTCGGTTTTTATTTTCGTATTCACGCGATCCTTTTTCAAGGTAAAAGTGGCTTTTTTAACAAAAGGAACAGGAGTTTCTTTTGGTTATTTGCTTGGTATACTATATGAAAATGATTGCAGATTGCAAGAAAAAGCTTGTTTTTTGAGAAGAGTTTCATATACTGCATGGAGCAATGCTCCAGTCGTTCAATGGATAGGACACAGTCCTGCGAAGACTGGAATCCCGGTTCGACTCCGGGCTGGGGCATTATGAAACGTTAGTTTTTACCACTTGTAGAGCTTATTATCCGTGATGATAATAGGCTTTTTCTGTATGTCCTACTGAGTATTGGCCGTGCCTATTGAAACATCAATTAACTAGCCAATACACGGGGTAGTGAAACTAGAATAATTAGCTATAAATAACTTACACTATAAAATCCCCGCTTTGGTCTACCCAGCCACAGCTAAGGCATTCTAGCCAAGGTCGGGGATTATATACTGTAGGTTGTTTTTTATTCTTACCCAAGAATTTAACTCACCCGCTTTCCTATATTTCTCTCTCGCAGTAGTTCGAGCAAAGAATTAGGAAAAACTTTATATAAATATAGGTCGGTATTGGTCTTCTTTAATTTATAGCAATAAGCAAAAATGCTGAAGACAATTTTCTTAGTATCAAAAATTTTAGGACTTATTTGTTCTCTAGTATTCTTAGGATACTGGTTTTACTTTAATCCTACTACTTTTGCTCTTATAGGATTGCCTCTAGCTCTTATTAGACTTTATTCCTATCTATGGCATTTTCAACCTCCAGTCTGACTTTAGGTTTGTAATCTGTATCGCTCATGATTTCTTTTTTCAGAAAATAAAAAAATCTGACCATAGTATGGTCAGATTTTAATTTCTGTTATCATTATTTTTTTCTAACTTCTTAATATGCTTATAACCACATTCTGGACATACAAAATATGGTCTCCCTCTTCGTGCATTATAAATCATTCCTGGTATAAAAAAGAACAAAAATAAAAGGCATCACACTGAAGAGCTTCCTTTTCTTTCTATTTTCGAGTTTTTCCCCTCATATCAGCACTGAGGACAAAAAATTTTTGGATCTGATATTTGGAATGCGTCTCTATAAATAAGTTTATCTGTTTTTTTGTACCATCTATAAACTCTCAACAATATTTACATTTTACCGCTGTTTCAGACACCTCAGACTCACAAAATGGGCATTTTTTAGTAGATTCAGACATTTTTTGAAAACATAGCGGTTAAAAATTTTTTCAAAATAACTTTTTATTTTTACTCAGAGTAATTATAATATCTTGATTTGTAATACTTTTGTCTGTTGGCAAATCGGTTCTTATGACGCTAATAAGATATTGGATATTATACTTACTACAGAGTTCCTTAGTCTCGCGGATAAAATTCCTTTTCACTCCTTCTCAGGCAGATTCTAAAACTCAATCATAATACGCAAACTTAAAAAAATTAAAACCTTCTTCAGAATAAATAGCCATTATGGATAGTATAAATAAGGCACATAGGATTCTTTTGGCAGTATATCCATCATCAGTTGCCAAAGGATTATCTTTTTGATCTGTTATTTTATTTTCAAAATCAGGATTTCAAGAATGATTAGTATTGAGGTAAATCAAGGCTTTTTCTGTTTGATCATATACTTTGGAATAAGTATCTTTTAGTAAGTTACTAATTTTAGTGAATAACTCCGGATAATTTGTATAAGAATTTTGCAACTTTATTTCGGAAATAAGCTCTTTAATTTCTTCGTCAATTTTATTTCTTTTTTCGAATATTCTTCTATTAAGTGATGGATCGCTAATTGTCTTTCTAATTGATTTATCCTCTCTAGATTTTCAGCGATTTCTCTTTGTTGTGATTGGTATTTTTTAAACAAATCTGATTCTTGAAGTCTACGTAAATACTGTTCTTTTTTACCATCCAATGATTTATATTTTTTAGCTATTGCATCTAAATCTGATTCTAATAATACCTTTCTTTCCTCCAGATATTTATTTCTCTCTAAAGTAAGAGTCTCTTGGAACTTTTTCACATCAATCAGTCTTTGTTTCAGGTTGTCTCCCTCTTCAGAAAGTACGCCCTCTAATTGGCAAAAAAAATCCTTAAATTGTCTTTCTTGAAATTCTGTTATTGTTGTCTCTTCTAAAGATTCATTAATCAATTCAAGTTCTGTAGATATTCTATACTGATCACGATTAAGACGATAAATTTCGCTTTCTATTCATTGAACAAGCTCTCTAATAGTAGTATCATCAAAATCCTGTGATTTAAAGGGGGAGATATCTGAAGACTGCCTTAATTTTTGGACACGTTGCTCTAATTCTGTCTTTTGAACATAAATTTCATTAATAGATTCTGAAACATCTTTTCTTAAATTTTCAATTTGTTTTTTTAGTTGTTCCTGTTCATCCTCCAATAAATATTTTCTCTTTAATATTATACCATTAAATCAAAGTAATTCATACAAATAAGGTTTCCAATCTCTATGCTTCATATATTTTGATGTAGTAAAAGGACTTACATAGTCATCTTGTTCTCTTAATAGATAATGTATAAGAGTCCTATAGGGGAATGATGTACTAAAATTTAAGTATGAATTTATTATCTCTACGCCTTGTTTTTCTGCACATTTCCACACATTCCATTCTTGCTCTACATCCAAAATATCGCTGTAATCTTGTTTATTGATACTATGTTTTTTTATAGAGATCTTGGCACTATTTCGAAATCTAGAAATAGTTATATAATGGTCTTGCTTAACTTCGAGCTCCAAAAAAAAGACCCATCAATCCAAATTCGTTTTTATTTGTTTATTGAAACTGGAATGAGATCATCAGAGCATAAAATCTATCAGTTGTAAAAGCTTTGTTTTCCCTACTCCATTTTCTCATGGCTTATCTTTTTTTTCATGATCTCAAAAAATAACATTAAATCATGGATTAAAGTCTATTGTTTGAAAATCAGAATTATTTGTATATAGTCTACTGAGTTTCATTTAAACAATGATTTAATGTAAAAATGTCTATATCTTTATGATAAATAATTTTTTTGCAAGCATATAGAAACATCAAGGCTCAAATAAATTTTTCTACACTAATATGTTGCTTTTTAATCTTTTTATTTTTTTCTATAAATCTCATTTTAGCTAATAACTTACTATAAGAAATATACCTCTGCTTTCTTATCTCATTAAAAATCCTCATACTAAGCACAAGTAATGAAGTATCTATATTTTCATGTTTATCAACTAGAAGCATTTTGGATTTTCCCCGATATCACAATTAAAATACATATTACATAGAACTATCATAAGCGTTTCATAATGCCTATCTATCCTTTCATCAAGTGGCATGCTATCAACAATTTCTTTGATGGTATCAACTAAAACATTGTCTCAAGCATGTAAAAGCTTATTTATTGATTTAGCTATTGAATTATATAAAGCTCTTGTATTATCATCCATTTTTAATAGCATTTCTATACTTTGATTAAATATAATAGACTCTTGATAAATGACCTTATCAACTTTATTAAGTTTATTCTTTTCCTCCATATAATCAAACCTTTTCGTTCTTTCTTTGTCTATTTGTAATTGATATAATTCTTTATAAACATTCTTATTTTGTAAATATTTTTTTATATATTTTAGAATATTCTTAATCTTCTGATAATCCAATCTAGAGAGGCTTTGATATCTTTCAATAATATTTAATATTTTAAAAAGTCTGCCCTCATCAAGAATTTTATTAATTTCATTTGATACAGTATCTATGTCAATAATATCTGTTCTTGTGTCAAAGTACTCACTATGTTCACTAAAATCTCTTCTATTTTTCCCTCTACGTCATATAAACCGCATTTTAAAACGGGAAAATTCAGCTTTATATTTATCCCTAAATATTTCTAGTCCAGACTTGATTTTAGCTGCAGTAGTTGTAGAGGTAACCTGAACAACAAACAGTTTATCACAGTTCTCTAGGTCAAAAGAGTCTTGATTCTTATTTTTATAGTCTGCATTTTTTAGATTAAATCAAAATAATTCGTTTCCTAATTCAACAAAAAAATCCTGAGTATCTCTATTGATATCTGTTTTCCCCTCCTTATTATTTAGTAGAACATACTGCCGATATATAAGCAATCTTTGCTTTATATCATTTTTTAGCCCCGGCACAGTCTGGCACATATTTCCCCCAAAAACATAAAAAACTATAGGCTCCACCGCCAAGTATCTACCTATAGTCATCTATGTGACGGTAGACTTACGACATACTTATTGATCATGGTAAATCTACCGATATTGTTTCTATTATCAAGAAGAAATTCCGAACTATTTAAGCCTCCCTAGCACTCATTGCTCAAATTCTAAAGAAAATTTGACTGACTTGTGTTTTATTCTAAGAAGAAAGGGAATTCACCTCAAAAACCCACTCCAAGAACAACAACTAGAAAAACTAATCTTAACCTCTATTTTCACCTTTTTTGTGAGATTGGAGAGATGGTATAAGGAGGCTTTGTTTCGTTCAAAACCAAAGGATTACTCATATACTAACAGCGATTTCTCATCAGATTTTTCACCTTTTGATAACAAAAAAACCTCCACAAAAATGTGGAGATTTCTCGCTTGTCATCTAGAACTTTTAATGTTCAAGAGAAAAGAGATGATGCAAGTCATGTTTGGTGTTCAAAACCTGATTTCTCATCTGAGAAGAGAAGCTATCGCTAAGATTCAATGTGCTAGAAAGCGCATTTGAAGTATGAGAAATATATTCATTGATTTCAGCTTCCTGAGATCTCAAAATATCTGCTTGCTGCGTATTTTTTCTCATTCTCGCAGACTGCTTCTGAAGGTATAAAGCTTCATTTGGTTCAAGTCCTTGAACAATATCCTTTTCATAACTATTATATCTAATTGTGTCTGTTTTTTTCATGGTATTATATGATTAAGTATAAAATGCTTAAATACTAAGCAAAAGATCAAAAAAGTCTGATTTTTTTGTGAGGTTTAACCTTGTTTATTTTTTCCAAGTACTGGTATCAACTAGAGTGTATCCATCATATCTTTGAGTAAAGTAGCGAGAAATCATTTCTTCTCCTCTCTGAGTGCTTGGTTTTTAGTATTAGCACTTTGAGGTTCAGAAGTAGGTTGATAGGCTGAAGTTGTAGACTCTTTAGGAGCAAAATCAAAAGCCTGAACGATTAGATCCGCTAGCTCTCCTCTCGTGATCGGTTTGGAGGTCTCTCACTGATCCATGTTGAGCAACTTAGCTCTAGTAGCTTGGGAAACAAGCTGATAAGCCTCTCACTTAGTAAGCTGAGCATGAGGTAAAAACAGATATCCTGACTGTTCATTACGAAGTAGAAAATCTCATATCTCATTTGTAAGCAAATATTCCAAATGGGGAGCAAAGGCTGCAAAATAGGTTGTATCATTGATTTTTGGTAAATGAGTAAAATTAGTAATAACAAGTGCTTTTCACTGCTGAGCCAGTAAACTATTGGCGAGCATAACTATTCAGTCCGCACGAAGGACATCATTATCTGGATAGAAATTACCATTCTTACCAGCTACTACCCCGAGCTGTGCTAATTTGGTAATTGCCGCATGATATCTATGATTACTAATATCATTAAATACCGGTGATATGATACTTTTTTCCAACTGGAAAATATCTGCCAAATATCAGGCCATCTGTGATTTAGTAAACTGAGTATCAGAAGAAGAAATCAGATTTACCTTCTCTTTTTGACCGATATATGGATTGAGATCTAAAATAGTGTTAAGGATCTGCATCGCTTGAACAGGAGTAATTAGAGCATCAAGCTCAATTGTCCCTAGATGATCAAGAAATCATAAAGCTTTTGCGGTATTGAGTTTTTTGAGAAGAAGTGCATTTCCATAACCTTGCTTGAAAAAACTCTGATCAGAAAGACCGTTAGTTGATTCTAGTGAATATCCAAGTTTGTATCTATAAATATCTAGTACAACTCTGATAAAGTCACTGGTACGAACAAAGTTATGTGGATAATATTTTCCACTTGCTCATCATTGAATAACTCAAATACTAGCGAGAGCTTCAATACTTGCTTTATGAGGATCAGTACTGATATCTCAAAAAGCAGGCAAGAGCGCTGATTCTGTCTGAGGTAAAACGCTACGAACGATTGGATATTTTATATCAGAAGCTGAATCAGGTTTTTCTTTCTGAGATTTTTCGGTCCCAGTTGAAGCACCATCCATACCATCTTGCATAAAATTTACCAAGTTGTTCCATACCTTTTTAGCACTCAAGGCAACATCAGTCTCAATTTCCTTTTGGAGGCTAGAAGCTGGAGTAATTGCGTTTGATTCTGTATTCTTGATACTTGTAATATTTGAGGCAAGCACACTAGAAACAGTGTATCAAAAGATCACAATCACTGCTAAAACTTTCCACATCCCTCCAAAATGAGTTCTTGAAGGTTGTTTCATCTTGTCTTTTTTTATGAATAAAACGGCTTGTGTGTAGAACCTTTTTATTCGTTTACAAAGACAATTTGTGAAGAATACTGTTCACACTCTGAAAAACTCATCAGAAAAAATCTGATTTTTATGGCTTATTTCAAAGGTACTATCTAAAACTTTATTCTCCAAAGGAAGTGGATTTTTCCTATCACAAGATTACTATCATTCTTGCGACAACAATATTATATATCTTTTTTTAAAAATGTCAATTTTTTGAAAAGATTTTTGAGAATCATTAAAATACTAGTTTTAAACTATATTTTTATTAATCATCTTCTTTATTTTTTACAAGTTTTTTATATATTTTTTTATATTTATTTATTTTGTCAATATTTTGAATTGATTTTAGGGAGGGAATCATTATAGTGAGAGTATCAAACATAAAAAAACATTTAGAAAATGAAAAAAATCGTAGTATTCGTAGTTTTGAGCATGCTTTTATTTGCATGTTCAAAGAGTGAAGATAGCTATCAAGAACCTATTTCTTGGAAAACTGGGATCTTCACGAGCCAAATCACAAAGCAATCCTCATTGATGATCACATTCGCTCACTCATCTGAGCTCATTGAGCTCGTAAGATTTGAAAGTGAGTGGACCATATCTACCCGAGATAAAACCTATACCTTAAATCTTAAAGAGTCAGATTTTATCTGGGCAAATGAAGATAGGAAGCTAGAGGGCATATATACTGTCCCCTTGCAAGTTGGAGAATATCAACGAGCAAGCGTTCGCTATCTCCATGGAGAAGTTCGTATCAATGGGAAATGGAGGAGAATGACGTTTTAGTCGTAATACTTGGCAGAGAAAGCTGACTTCTATATTAGGAGTCAGTTTTTTGGTTGTTTTCAAATTGATTTTGGAGAAGAAAACACTACACTCAAAACTGACTATTTGACTTTATTCTCAATCAAGACTATCTGCAATGCCTACTATGAATAAATATGAGTTTGAACTTCGCTTTCTATCATATAGAGGGCTTAAGACGAGGTTTAGACTAGATTGGGATAATGATACGCTCATAGCACTCAGCCAAATATCAAATAAAGGAGTCCTTGAAAAGTCAGTACCGGAGACTTCCCCTGAGGACCTAAAAAGATTTACGCATGAGAGCTATACACAGTTCAAAAAAGAATTTATCGCAAAATATACAGATTTTTACCCCCTTGCAACCTCTAAGTATAGTCTAGCTGAGTATATTGATAGACTTGAATACGAACTTAAAGTGATCAAAGAAATGGGATTTAATTCCTACTTTTTGATCGTATCAGACTATGTGAGGCGAGCAAAAAAACAAATGATCGTAGTAGGTCCAGGAAGAGGTTCTGGTGCCGGGTCTCTCCTTGCTCGAGCGATTGAAATTACAGATATTGATCCGCTTCCATTTGATCTCCTTTTTGAGAGATTTTTGAATCCAGCGAGAATATCAATGCCCGACTTTGATATCGACTTTGAGGATACGCAGAGACAGAGAGTAATTGACTATTGTTCACAAAAATATGGACAGGAAAAGGTTTGCTCGATTGGGACCTTTATGAAGATTGCAACAAAAGCGGCATTCAAGGATTCTGCTAGAGCGGTTGGAGTACCTTTTGAGAGGGCTAATCAGATTTCTAATATGATCCCTGATAAAGTTGGGCTCAGAAGCCTGATTAATGATCCCTTGCCAGAGTTTGAAGAAGTGCAAAATATCTATAATACTGAAGATAATGTGAAGAAGGCCTTTGACCTTGCCTGTGGGATTGAGGGGAACCTCAGACAGCTTGGAGTTCATGCCTGTGGAATCATCATCGCTCCAGAGCCTGTTTCTACCTATACTGCAGCTCAATATGTCAAGGAAAATGATCACACTATTGTGAGTCAATATGATGGACCAACACTAGAACAAATCTGACTTTTGAAGATGGATTTTCTCTGACTTAGAAACCTCTCAATCATCAAAACTTGTATCAAAATCATAAAAGCCAGACACGAACAAGAAAACAAAACTCTAGATCCGATTTTTGAACATTTCTTGGAAACTACCTCGTTTCAGCCAGATATCAACGATACTTTCACCTATGAGAGTGTATTTAAGGAGTGAGATACGACCTGAATTTTCCAGTTTGAATCTCAAGGAATGAGAAAGTTTTTGATCCAGCTTGAGCCAAACTCAATCAATGATCTCGTGGCTATGAATGCGCTTTATCGTCCAGGTCCAATGGAGTTTATCCCAAGATATATTGAGAGAAAGCATGGTAGGGAGGAAATTTCCTATATGAGTGCAGAACTAAGAACTGAACTCACAAAAAAGTATGGAGCTGAAGTTGCAGAAGAAGAAAATAGAAAACTGATTGAAGATCTCTCTCCTATTATGAGTTTGACCTATGGAATTGCGGTATATCAGGAGCAGTTGATGTTTTTGGTACAGGCAATGGCAGGGTTTTCACTAGGTGAGGCAGATATGCTCAGAAGATGAGTTGGTAAGAAGAAAAAAGAGGTAATCGAAAAACTCAAAAAAGAATTTGTAACAAGAGGAGAGACCTATAAACAATATAAACCTGAGACAACAACTAATATCTATGAGAAGATGATTGAGCCTGCGGCTTCTTATTCGTTTAATAAGTCGCACTCGGTATGTTATGCGATGATTGCCTATCAGACTGCGTATCTCAAGGCACATTTTCCACTTGAATTTTCTGCGGCATTGATTCGCTCAGTTGAGGAAGACACGGATACTCAGAGCTTTTATATCTCAGAAATTCAGAACAAGGGAATCTCTGTACTCGGACCTGATGTCAATGAATCATTCAATCATGTAGCTGCGATCTGAGATGTCATCAGACTTTGATTTTTTTCTACAAAAGGGATTGGTGAAGATGTGTGAGAAACTATTCAGCAAGAAAGACAAAAAGGTGGGAAATTTACTTCTCTAGAAGACTTTCTGAAGAGATGCGCAAGTATTATCAATAAAAAATCTCTAGAAAACCTGATCAAGGCTGGTGCCTTAGATGCCTTTGGAGATAGAAATGTATTACTAGAAAATGTTCAGAATTTAATTGACTGGACAAAGAATATTGCAACAGCGGATTTTGGACTCTTTGGTGGGCTTCAGGTCGATACAAAAATCCAAATGAGACCAGCTCAGCCTTCTAACCTCTTGGAGAGGCTCATGATGGAACAGGAAACCTTTAAGGCATTTATCTCTGGAAATCCACTGGATGGACTCTACCAATATATCAAGAAAGGATCTTTCCTCAATCAAGTCTTAGAAAAAAACGATTATCCAAAATTTATCATTCACGGATATATCAAAGAAATTCAAAGAGCAAAGAAGAAATGATTTTTCATTAAGATTGAGGATATTTCTGGAGATTGGGAGTTTTTTACTAGAGATGCTCTAGATTTCAAGAAATTTGACCTTGTGATCATTTATGGAAGCAAGAGTAATGGTAGAGTATATCTGGATAAGATTATTAAAACTGACTATGAGACGCTAATCAAACTCGCAGGAAGCAGATACGATCCTGAATGGACCGTTGTAAGAGCGAAAAAAGAGAGATACGGTGAAGAAAAGAGCAAACAGATTGAGAAAATCAAGTCAGAGAGTGCTGATAGTGCAATCCAGGAGCAAAAACCGAGCAGACATTCTCATGAAGATGACGAGGAGAGAATTGAGGAGGAATTTAGCTCAGAAGAGATGAATCCAGGGGAAATTTTTGCTGATAATGAGACTGAGGAAGAGGAAAACCTAGAACAACTTGATCAAGAAGACGATGAAATGCTTGAAATAGGTGAGGAAAATGATGAAGATCAGAATTCTGAGCCTCTTTGACCTACAACACCTGATCAAGAACCATTCTGTATCTCGAATTTACCAGATAATCTCGAAAGCATCCAGCTTTTGGCTGATATTCTAAAAAATCAGCCAGGGGATATTCTTGTAATGATCATGGGGAAGGAGAGACTAGTCAATGATTATGGACTTCAGATGCTAAGGGAACATTTTTGAAAATAGAAAATTGCAAAACTAAGAAGATTATACATAAAATAGAATAATCAAAATGTAAAGAGAAAATAAGGGGAAATTTCAGATTTTTTTGCTTTTGGGTGAGAAAGAAGGTATACTTAGGTATCTTTTTAGTTTTCAATAGGAGACTAGTATGAAAGTAGCAACAAAATCTGAAGTAAAAACAAAAAAAAGCCAGCGACCATCACAGCTTTCTAAATCGGTAAAGAAAGTAAAAGAGGTACCCCCAGCAAAGGCAAAAACAGCAGAGACACATGATTTTATTTTCCCAGAACAGGGAAAATGGATGACTGAATCACTTCTAAAACTCCTTTCCAAATGGAATATTATCTCTGTTGGGCTAGCACTTGGATACTTTGCTGTATTTCATATTGTGCAGGGTGCTTTTAGAGCGAATACTGAATATCTTCTCAGCCTTTTGTCAGCGGTTGGAAAAACACTTTCAACCTGAGATGCTGAAAGACTGTGAAATGATATTCTCCAGTATAGTTATCACCTACAATTTGCAGTTAGCCAAGCAGCAGCGCTTGGATTAGGAGTTCTCGTAGTCTTATTCCTAGGCTCTCAAGCAATTAATTATAAAAAATGAAAGCTGAATATCTTGAGCTTCTTGGTAATATTGGCGATTTTTATTAGAATTGCGTTAGTGTTTATTCCATATGCAGAACTCTATTTTCAAAGCTAATAAGCACTACTAGACAGAAAAACAATCAGCAAACAAAAAACTGGTTGTTTTTTATTTTCCCGTCTTTTCTATTGACATTCATCGTTTAATACTTATAGTATTGATTCAAAATATTTTGCTATTTATCTTTCAGATCTTTTGGAATATGAATAAATTACAAACAGGACTTTTGATTTGAGCGCTAGGGATCTCTGTTTCCAGTGGTCCAGATGAGCATTCTTGATATCTTGAAGAGCAAAGAGCCAGGCTCTTTGATACTTTAAATACTCCTGAACAAGTTGATCCTACAGCTGAATCAACAGCTAAAGGCAAAGAAGGAATAGCTGATGAGGTGCTCATTCATACGGATTCGATTACAAAGTTTCAAAATACACCTTTTGCGGTAAAAGGAAGAGGGAAAATGATTGGATCAAATCTTGGAAATGTGCTCGGATATGGACAGGCTGAGAAAATTATGAGAGAGCGAAATAACTATCCAAGTCCAATGCAATTTCAGGCAATACAAAAATATGATGATCTGGAAACGCTCAGTTTCCCATTGATTTATCCAGACTTAAAAGAGGTCTTTCCAGCTCAGTGGAAAGAGTTTCTTGAAAATGAGGATTTTTTGAAATATAAAGATGAGAATGCTGATCATATGCTAGTGGTCACAAAAGTTGAGGACTGAAAACATGCGCTTGCCTACTATGAGGATTGAGTGCTCAAACTTGCAACTTATGTATCTATTGGACTCCCTTACCGTAAAACTGTAAGCGGAGCTTTTGATCTTCAGCATGATATGATTTTCCGCAGATCGAGAAAATATGATAATGCACCAATGCCCTATGCTCTACATATCACCTGAGGTTTCTTTCTCCACCAAGGACGAAGTGATGGAAAACCTAGATCGCATGGTTGTATCAGAGTTCCTGGACTTTATCAAAAATGGCTCTATGAGCATCTTCCAAGATCAAAAAAAGCAGACGAAACCTGAGAGGTTCAGTCTACCCGCATTATCCTTGATAAACTCTATAACTAAAGGCAAGTTCATCATGTCGTTTTCATAAGCATCTGATGAATGCTCATTCTCGTCGCTGAAGCATTACAAAACTCATCAATACTCAGCACGAGAATACCCTTTATCCCCTGCACTAAAGTCAGCAATTCATACTTATGATTGCTGATTTTTTGAAGAGTGGATTTTTCAGCTTGTTTAGTGAGTTTCTTCTGAGGTGAGAAAAAATAATATAAATCTGAAAGGAGATCTTTTGCAGATTTTTTGTCTTCTAGCGGACAGAGTTTATTGATTTTTTCAGTATTTTGGGTATTGAGAAAAACAAGGTACTCGCGAAAAGAATTCAGATTTTTTTCTATATTTTTTAGTTTGTATCGATGAAGATATTTTAGAGAAGAGATAGCTTCTTCCTTGATATATCAGGCGATCGAAAGCTCGTTGATCTCTTGCGTTAGGCTCTCGAGCAATTCCTCTGTTTTGGTCATTGGTATCTTTGCTAATGTCTAGGTAAAAATTGAGAAATTTGTTTTTGCTCTAGAGTGAGAGCATTTTAAGCTGAGTATTAAGCTTGAGGTACTGCAATAATGCCTCATCATGAGTAACCAAAACAATAGTATTTCCAATTTGATTAGCCTTGATAAGAATATCAGCCATCTGAAATGTACTCTCTGGATCAAGATTTCCTGTAGGTTCATCAGCAATGATAAAGTCTGGTGAATGGATAATCGCTCTTGCCATTGCGACCTTTTGTTTTTCTCCTCAGCTGAGTTTTTTGATATCTTTAATTTCAATACTTGAGAGATCAAGGAGATCTTTTACCGCTTCATACTTTTTCTTGATCACTGCAAGTGGAGCTTCCTGAAGGAGCAATGGGTAAATAATATTTTCCTGAGGAGAGAGACTCTGAATCAACTGATAATCTTGAAAAATAATTCAGATTTTTCTTCTATATCTCTGAATCTCACTCTCACCAAGTATTGCAAGATCTTCCATTTTGTAAAAAACAGTATTTTTATGAGGTCTAAGCTGTCCAATCAAAAACTTTACTAATGTTGATTTTCCACTTCCAGACTTCCCTGTAATAACGAGAAAATCCCCCTTTTGAAGCTGAAGATTGAACTTTTTGAAAAGCTGTCTTTTGCTCTCAGGATATCCCCAAGTAAGATCTTTGATATTAATGAGTGGAATATTAGTTTTATCTGCTATTTGCATGAGCTAGTTATTTAAGAGTAAATTTCTTAGCTTAAGTATAGTTGAAAAATAAGAAAAAACAAAAAAATCTGATATCAGATTTCTTGTTGTCCTTGACAAGTGAGGGAGATGATTTTTTGTTGTAATTTAATTGAAAGAATTCTAGAGAAGCAAACTAGTCTTTTAGTGTTCTCCAAGCTCTGACTCGGAAAACTTTGACTCAAAACGTTCAACTTTGCTAGCAATCAGTGACTTCAAAAAGAAATCAGACTTTTACTTTTTATTTCATAGTATGTTCTCCAGACATAGCTTCTTATATTCACTTGACATTAAACAAGAAATGTATAGTATATATCTTCACAAATACAAAAAGTAAAACGCATGAAAAAGAACATTGAATGCACACTTGTGCTGATTAAACCTGACGGAGTTGCAAAGGGAGTTCACAAAGACGTCTTTGCTCGCTATCGTAGAGCATTTCTTCAAGTTATCAATTGCAGTGATGAAATTACTGCAACTGGAGATCAGCTCTATAAGCACTATGAAGAGATCGGACAACTGCTCACTCGTAAAGGAGAGGAAATCTTTAACGAGACAGTGAAATATATGATGTCAGGTCCTATCTTAAAGGCGATTATCGTTGGTGAGGATGCCGTCAAAAAGGTACGAGAACTCAACGGTGAAACCAAGCCTTGGGAAGCGAAGAAAGGAACGATTCGTGCAGACTTTGGAGAAATAGATCCAAAGGGTCCGATCCGCAATGTTGTCCACTCTTCTGCGACCCTTGAGGAAGCAAAAGAGGAAATCAAGGTCTGGTTCTCAAAAGAGGAACTCAAAGAGCACCTTCCAAATCAGTATCAGGAATACTATCCTGATTAGCTTGTTTCTCAAAAAAGCTCAATAGGAGTCCCTGTTGAGCTTTTGCGTTTTATAAAATATGAGAAGAAAAAATCTGATTTCTCTTGTATTAACTCGTTTCAACGAACATTGTCCTACTGCGGTAGTGGAGTGCTTCCATCACATCTGAGAGCGTAAGGTGTTCTCTAGCCTGCATATCTGCGATTGTCCTCGCAAGTTTGAGAAGCCTATGCACTACTCTCCCTGAAAGGGTAAACTTCTCAGTCGCTTGAGCAAGAAAATCCTTACTCGCGCTATCAAGTTTGATAAACTGCTCGATATCCTTTGCCTGCATAGAGGCATTATTTTGAATGGCAGTTCCCTTAAAACGCTCCTGCTGAAAGGCTCGAGCTGTTTGAATATCCTTGAGCAAATCTACTGAAGATTGATTTTGAGTTTTTTCAAGAATAGTAGAAATATTTTCTCTAGGAATTTCAAGGATCATATCAATTCTATCCAAAAGGGGACCTGAAATCTTACTCTGATACCTTTTTACTTCTCAAATTCCGCAAGTACATTGTCTTTCTGGATCTTTATAATATCAACATTTACAAGGGTTCATTGAAGCTACAAACATCAGATTTGCTGGATATTTCACGCTACCATGAGCTCTAGAGATATTGATTACTCTATCTTCCAGTGGCTGTCTGAGAACTTCTAGAACCTCTCTTGGAAACTCGGTTAATTCATCAAAAAAGAGAACTCATTTGTGAGCTAGAGATACTTCTCCTGGGGTAAGATTACTCCCTCATCAGATAATTGCAACCTTGGAAGCAGTATGATGGACCTGTCTAAAAGGCCTTTTAACAATCAGTGGCTGATCCTTACTGAGCTTTCAGACTACAGAATAAATCTGACTCACCTCGAGGATTTCATCTGATGATAAGGGAGGCAAAATGGTTGTCAAAGCTTTGCTCAGCATGGTTTTTCCGCTACCGGGAGCTCAAACCATCAGCACATTGTGCAGTCCAGCCGCCGCAATACTCAGGGCTCTTTTTGCAAAAAGATGACCTTTGATATACTTAAAATCATAGCTATCATCAGTATTTTCATCTTTTAATTCTCCGAGTGCTTTGGTATTGCGAGCATAGGCAAGTTTTTCTCCTTTGAGGAAAAAATTTAAGAGCTCAGAAAAATGCGAAAGCGGAATAATCGTAATATCTGAAATATACTCTAGTTCATAAAGATTTTCTCTCGGCACAAAAAAAGTTTGATAGCCTTGCTGTTTTGCAGAGATTACACTAGGCAGGAGCCCATTTACTCTCTTGATCCTTCCATCTAATCCAAGCTCTCAAAAAAAGAGAAACTCACTCATCCTCTCATAATGATTGAGCTTTCCATCATAGATCAATCCGAGCAAGGCAACCGCCATTGGGAGATCAAAACTTGTTCAGACTTTTTTGAGATGACTAGGGGAAAGATTCAGCACAAATTTCCTCTTTGGAAGATCTATCCCAACATTTCTAAAACATCCTCTAATCCTCTCTTTAGCTTCCTTAATACTCGCATCGGGTAGCCCAATAATCTCAATATTTGGCAAAGCCCTATTACTATCAGCCTCTACAAGAATCTCATAGCCCAAAAGTCCAATGGTAGTGAATGTTTTGATATGCGTTGTCATTAGAAAAAAATATGATAAATCAGACTTACCATATTTTTCTTCCCACAAAAATCAAGTCAAAATAAGCCAATACTCTTTTGTCAAAAAAAAGTTTGATATCATTAATCGTGCTTGCACTGGCACTGAGTATCATCGTCATGACAAGAACAACTATGTCCGTGATGGTGTTCATGATGATGGTGCCCATGGTGATGGTGTTCGTGCTGATGGAAGGTATTTTCATAATTTTCATAGCCCTCATGCTGATCATCTCCGTGATCATGCCCACAGCAGCAACATCCGCCTTCACACTCCTCCTCTGGCATTTCAAGAGATCCAGTTACGGCTCTAAGTACAAAGTCTAACACTTCATCATCAGATACGCTTTGACCTGACATTTGCTCAATCATAGTTTTTAGTTTTACGAAAGCATCATGATTTTCTTGACTGATTTCTAGAGTTACTTTTGTCATGTGATTGATTGAAAAAAGGGTAAAATTCTGATAGGGATTGTAATGATTTTCCTCTAGACTACAAGAGCAGAAAGGATTCAGATTTTTTATTTTAGGAAGTTAGTCATGATTGAACAGACCTCAACATACCCCATGTATGGTTGATAGTAAAAAACCAAACTACAAAACCTAAGTTCCTTTGGTCTATCATCTCAACATTGCTGATCAACTCCAGCAACACAATCTAAACAGGCATACGGATCATTTTCTCCCTTATCATATAATCATTCTACCTGAATATATCTACCATATCCCCCCATTGAAGTATCAGGCTTCGTAGGATTTAGAGGAGATCAATATTTTCTCTGATATGTAAATTCATCAATCCATTCTCCATTTACAAAATGAAGTAAAAAATTACGATGTCAATCCTTACGAGCTATTCAAGGTAAGAAAAATGTTTTTATCCAAAATGGGAAGTTTGCCTTTCTCTGAAGATGTTCAAACCATCAACAACTTGGTCAGACAATAGGATTTCTAATACCATTTACTGCGGGTATATATACATAATACTGATTTCCCTCGATCTCTTTAGTTGAAATATACCCTCTAACATAACGAATCCATTCATCATTGGCACATCAGTCATTACCTGAATCAACCATCGGATCTGCTTTGAGCCGACACATATTCTTACTATCGGACCACCTTCTCCAGTTACTATTCCTAATATTGTATATTGCTTCGAGTCCCTCTTTTGCAAGACTGAGAGCGATGGTCCTTTGTGCTGTTTCTGAAATATAGGTCGTAGTCTTATTGATTCCTTGCATAATTACTATAACTCCCATTGAGAGTACAAATACTACAACAAGCACTTCTATCAGAGTAAACCCACCAAGAGTTTTTTTCTTACTGAGTTCTCAATTTATGTTTTGCATATCAAGAATTTTAAGGTAAATACTGAATGTACTCTAGCTATTCTTTCCCCCTTTTCAAGAGAAAGAAAAGCAAATCTATCTGATTTCTAATCAATTTCTACTGATTTTCCGAGTGATACAATCACCGCAATCAGCTTTTTATTTTTTTTCTACTTCAAACTTGTATTTTTTGGAGAATTGAGATTGTGCTGTCTCCATCTGAGCGTCGAGCTTGGCGAGAGACTGAGAAAACTGAGTGGTATAGTTTAAAAAAATCTGAGTATCTCTACGATAAAACTCACTAGCAGATCCCGAATACGCTCAAATCAGCTCAACTACTGGTCTTTCATAGTTATCTAGTGCTACCTGAAGTCCAGAAATGTAATCAACAACGGCATCTTTGAGTATTGTTTCACGGCGTCGCCCCTCTTGCAGACTAGCTTTATCCTGGAGGGATCTCAGCTGATCTCTGAGTCAGATATAAAGCTCTGCTAGATTTTGTCCGTCATATTTTTTTTCTAAAGTTGTGAAATACTCATTTACTGCATCTACAGCCTGAATCTGAAATGAGATGATTTTATTATTATATTCCTGAGCAGTGAGTTCTGGTCTTGATTTTGCACATCCAGTGATAATTAAGAGAGCAAAAAAGACTAAAATCAGATTTTTTATTTTCATTTGCAATCATTTTGGTAGAGTAAAATACTTTATTTTGAGTAATAGAGATAGTTGAGAACGGTTGCCTTGAGTTCTTCTGGAGTATATTTTTCGGTAGTTTTTCCCTTTTCAGTGAGGATAAAATACTGGATAATCAGTACCACAAGCTCAACAAATGCTGACTGATTGATCGGGATATTATCATGATAAGTTGCTGAGAGCTGCTCTAGATAATTGACATATCTCCTGATAGAATATCAAGATTCCTCAGGACTAAGCTTTTCATAGAAAGGGAAAATCTTGTATTCTTGAGCCTCTTTGATAAAAAAAGGTACAAAAAATCAGGCAATTACCTTGGTATTTCCATCTTTTCTCAGATAGGTGATATTATTCTGAGGATTGATAGTCTTGAAAAAAGTATCATAAATCGCTTTTATCAGTTCCTCATGGCTGATTTTTTTCAAGAGCATAGAGAGAAAGGCTGCAAAATGCTGATTGAGATTTTTGTCAGCTTGGATTTGCTGAGCCACTTGTTTGGCTTTTCTATTTTCCTCTTGGGCTTTTTGGACGGCTTCCTCACTCACCTGATCAATATTGCTTCTCGGGGTTCAAAAATCATCTATTCCGCCTATTATTTCTGCCATTCTGGTGAAAAAAGATAAAAATTCAGAGTTTAATTTATTGTTTTTGCCTTGAAATTCAAACCCAATTCACTATACAATGACTATTGTAATTTTGGTGAGGTGGATGAGAGGCTGAAATCAACTCACTGCTAACGAGTCAGACGAGAAATCGTCTCGAGGGTTCGAATCCCTCCCTCACCGATTTTGCATACCTCATTTGAGAAATTGATGGACTGTTATGGCACTATAGCTCAGCAGGTTAGAGCGCGCCTCTCATAAGGGCGAGGTCGGTGGTTCGAGTCTACCTAGTGCCAATTATCTAAAGATCATCTCAAAAGTCATTCATATTTTATTTTGTTTGTTTTAAGGTATTATGGCCGCAAAAAAGAAAGGAGGAGTTGTAAAGGTTGCAATGGTATGTAGTGAATGTAAAGCTACAAATTATTTTACAAATATCAACAAGGCTGTTACTCCAAAGCTTGCTCAAAACAAATACTGCAAGCACTGTAGAAAGCATACTGAACACACTTCAAAGGAAAAACTTAAGTAAGAATTCAGATTTTTTTTAGATTTTTATTGTACATTCTAGAATGTTGACTATTAGATTATCTAGACACGGTAGAACCAAAAGACCTTTTTATAGAATCGTATTGACTGAACATACTAAGCCAGCAAAGTTTGGATACAAGGAAGTTTTGGGTTCTTATGATCCTCTTCATCATATCCTTCAGGCTGATGTTGAAACTATCAAGGCTTGGGTAGCTAAAGGATCTCAGATGTCTGAAAGAGTTGCAAAACTTCTTTATAAAGAAACAAATGATGCTCTTTTCCAAAAATTCTTTGAAATGAGAGAAAGAAAGAGCCTTCCAAAGAATGCAGACAAGTAATTCTGCTATAGTACTGAAAAATCCCTTGAGGGTTTTTTCTTTACCTTTAATTTTTGATTTGATGATCAATGATCGGATTAGATAATGTTTGAGGATTTCAGGAAGTAGTGCTCTATGGATTAGGAGGACTTGTTTTGGTCATTTGTTGAGGATGTATTTATGCGTTTTTTAGAGCAATCTTCTTTTTTATCTTTTCAAAAGGAGATGAAAAGCAGATCAAAGCTGCTTGGGATAGCATTAGATACATGATTTTGGGTATGTTTTTGACAGTAATGTTGATCTTTGTTTCTCCATCACTATTGAAATTTATGCACCTCCAGGGAGCAGAAAACTATACTCCGAGACAGATTTTTACTTATATGGGAAAAATCCTTGGACATCTTTGAAAACTTGGAAATTTTATTAAAGATTCTCAGGTTCAGAATCAGTATAATGGAGATTTGTACTATAACGATCTCACTCCTAGGACTTCTGCTCTTTAAGACTACAAATAATAAAAATCTGACTTCAGCTCAATGGAGTCAGTTTTTTTTATTGTATTTTTTTCAAAAAAGTATTGACTTTTGTATATATTATATGTATAGTTGGTGTCTAATATAAAAAAAATAAATGTCATGGAAAGATCCCCTAACTATCAGAAAGTTTCTGATGAAACCTATCGAGAAAGATATTTTCTTTTCTTGAGAGAACAGCTCGCGCGCTTAGATAAGGAATTTAAAAGCTCTTTTGATAAAGCAAAAGAACTTCGAAAAAGGTATCTAGAAGCGATAAATGATAAAGGTGTTGTTGGTAAAGAATTGACAGAACTACAAAGAGCATATGAGGCCTTGGAAGAGGCTACGAATCACTCTCGAGAGATCCTTAGAGAATTAAAACTTAAGGACAAGATTCTCAATTACGAGGCAGAAACTATTATCTAGACCTACGTCTAATTAAAAAGCTTTTCCCTGATTTACAGGAAGAAGCTTTTTTTAAACTTATAGAAAAATCTGGCTTTTTTGACTTTTTTAGAGAAAAGGGTATACTTGAATATAATCTTTATATTCTAGCAATATGAGTATGGAAAATATGGGAAACAGAGATGAAATAAAAGAGATTAAACCTCTCGCTAAAGGGAAAGAAAGCAACGTAAAACAGGTAAATGTAGAGAAAGGAGCAGATACTTCAAAAAAGAATCTCAATCTTGCTAAAGAACACCCCTACAATGATCCTAGCCGTAGAAATAGTGTCGTTGTTGAGAAATTGAGAAATGGGACAAATCCCAAAGACATTCTGAAGGAGTGCTATGGACTGGGAAATAGCGCAAGTGAGCGTTGGGGAGAAAATATCAATCAAACCGATCTCTCTATCAATCTCCCAAAGATTTATAATAAGATGAAAAAGGACTGAACAGAGCTTCATTTTCATGATATGAGACCAGAGGACATTATTACTCTTCTACAAGGAATAGCAAAAGAGTCTGGAGATCCATCCCAGGGTCCAATGCTTGTTTTCCCCTCAATTACCTCACGTAATGATAAGAACAATCTCGCAATAATTTCAGACTTTATGAAAACGACTGATAAGAAATTCAATATCTGACTTCCTTCTCTAGCTGCCAAAGCGATAGCTGGAAAGTTCATGTCAAAAGATGCGAAAACCGGTCAATTTAAATATGATGATCACGTGCTTTCAACTCCGAATAATACCCCACATCCTGATGTACACGGGATATTAGACATGGAAACCTACGAACAGATCAAAGATATTTTAGATAAGACACCAAATAAATCACTCTCTATCTGAGCAATCAATGCATCTGAGGAACCTATTATTATTGATCATGCCTTTGCTCAAAAGCCGATCGTGTATGATAAGTCAAAAGGAATAATTACCTATCTTGATGAGAAAAATGGGAAAAGCTTTAGTTTTTGAAAAACTGCAAGCGATTATCTTGCGAATAAATCTTCAAGTATTGACCGCATGTATGCCGGACAATAAACTAGAGTTCCTCTTTAATTTTCACGAGGAGCTGGAGTGCCTGAAGCGGAGTAATATTATTAAGATCAATGCCGTTGAGCATTGATTTTATTTTTTCGTATTGAGCTTTATCAAGAAATTTCTCCTTAGGAAGCGAGAATAATCCCTGTACTGAAGAAGCAAAAGAAGAAGTCTGATTTTCTTGATCTTTTTGATCCTTTTCGAGGGCAGCTAAATTCTCACGCGCCTCAGCCAAAATTGAGGAAGGGATACCTGCCAATTTTGCAACATCGATTCCATAGCTTTTATTTGCTCAGCCATGAGTAATTTTTTTCATAAAAATCACCTGTTTGTCTGTCTCATACACACTAACTGAGAAATTTTTGATGAGTGGAGATTCCTGCTCTAGAGCAATCAATTCGTGATAATGCGTAGCAATAAGTGTTTTCGCTTGTAGTGTCTGGAGAATATAGTGCAAAATTGCCTTGGTAAGTGCTAGTCCATCATACGTAGAGGTTCCACGACCAAGTTCATCAAAGATAATAAAACTTTTTTTTGTTGCATTATTGAGAATATTCGCAACCTCGATCATCTCAGTCATAAAAGTAGATTGGTTTTTAGCGATAATATCTCAGCTTCCAACTCTAGCAAAAATTCCATCAACAAGTCAGATTTCAGCCTTTTGAGCAGGGACAAAGAGTCCACAATGCGCTAAAAGTACAATCAAAGCGGACTGCCTGAGATAGGTTGATTTTCCTCCCATATTTGGTCAGGTAATGATATGGATTATACCATCATCACTTGGAAGGTTTGGCTGTTTTCCGATCTTGAGGTCATTAGGAATAAAAGGCTGATCTTTTGGAAGAAAAGCCTCAATCACTGGATGACGACCTCATTGGATAGCAATTATCTCTTGGTCTAAAAGCTGTGGCCTAGTATAGTGTTGCTCCTTTGCAAGTAACGCATAAGACGTCAACAGATCAACCCAAGCAATTTTCTCAGCAACAACAGCAAGAACATGAACTTTTTTTTCAAGGAAAGACTTTGCCTCTTGGAGGAGAGCTTGTTCCTTAGCTCTAAGCTGTTCCCTTGATGAGATAATCTCTCACTGGAGATTTTCTAGGAGCGGACTAGAATATCTCTGATTTCACTTTAAGGTCTGCCTGCGGAGAATTCAGAATTCATTCTTTTCCTGTTCTGAGAGACTTGAGCTGAGTTTTTCGCTAATCCACTGATCAAAAAGCTCACTATCTTTGCTCGTCAACTCTAAGAAATATCACTGATTAGTGATAAACTTGAGTTTAATGTTGGTGATTCCAGAGCTTGCAACGAGCTTTTGCTGATAACTCAGGAGCAGATCATCACTATGATAAGCAAGCTTTCTGAGTTCATCAATTTGTGGATCTCTTCAGTCAGCAATATAGTCACTATCACCGATAAGCTGATCATCAGCCTTGAGTAACGCAAGCAAATAGTTGTAAATCTCTCTTAACTCCTCTACTTCTGATTGCTCAAGTCCGATAGTCTTCAGCTGAGTTAGTATTTCTCCATCTAGTCCCTCTAATGCAAGTCAAAGTGTGGTTCTCAACTTTATAAACGGGATATAATTGAGTTTTCTATAGAGGATAAGGCTTAAAAGCTTTGGGATATCAAAAAAAGCAGAAAAAAACTGATGAATGGCACTGGTTTTTGTATCATCAAAGAGTCTCTCAAGATGAGAAAGTCTCCAGTTGAGCTCAGTTTTATTGTTTGTTGGATTTGAGAGAATATCCCTCAAAAGTCTAGCTCCTCACGCAGTTTTCGTAGTATTAAGAATTTCAAATAAGGTATATTTACTAGAATTTTCATAACTTGAACTGAATATTTCTAGGTTTTTGACTGTAGTTTCATCCATCAGAACGAGTCCATCAGCAGCATGGTAGCTGATCGTATTAACATTTTTGAGGACTTGCTGCTGTGTATGCTGAATATAGGCAAAAAGCAGAGCTAAAGCGGAAGCTCTTCATTCTGTCAATGCCTTTCCAAAGCTAGCTAACTGCTGTACCTTGCAAACGGTCAAAATCGTATGCTCAGGATCAAAGGGAACTCCATATACAGAGACTAGACAGTTCAAATAACTCTGAATGGGACCGATGATTTCCTCTTTGTTGGTTAGGTCTGAGTCGAGAATAATCTCTGTCGGACGCAATGATAGAATCAGCTTTTGAGCCTGTTCTAAGTTTGAAAGTGTTTTGGTTTGATAGTTTCCGATCGTAAAATCTCACCATGCAAGATGATAGTTTGTTCCACTCTTCTCAGAAGACCTTGTAATAGCTAAGAGAGTACTGAGTTCACGCTGATTTTCTTGAATATACGTTCCTGGCGTAATAATTGATTTGATACTTCTCTCAACAATCTTTCAAGGAACAGGATCTGTCATCTGCTCAGCAATTGCGACTTTATAGCCCTTTGCAATCAGCCTCGGAATGTATTTTTCTATACTATGATGAGGGATACCCGCCATAGGAATAGGATTTTCTGAGTTTTTATTTTTTGAAGTGATGATGAGGTCAAGCACGCTAGCACAAATCTTTGCATCCTCAAAAAACACTTCATAGAAATCACCAATTCTAAAAAGCAGAATACAATCAGGATTCTGTTGTTTCATCTGAAGATATTGTTTCATCGCTGGAGTAAGATTCTCTAGGTTCATACTGCATATCACAAAGTTTAAAATCTGATCTTCTTTTCCTCTACTCAAGTCCAAAGATATTCAAGAGGAACTCTATTATTTTGAACTGGGATTCCCTCAGTAGCAAGCCTACGGATCTTTTCCTCAAGTCCGAGAGCATAGCCTGTCAACTTTCCATCTGCTCAGACTACCTTGCAGCAGGGATATTTATCAGGATGATCATTGGTTTTCATAATCATTCCGACTACCCTTGGATGAATTCAGAATTTTTGAGCGATATGCTTGTAGGTTGTGACCTTGCCGTAAGGTATTTTCGTTAAATATTCATAGATGGCTTGTCTGTCCATCAGAAAGAGACAGAAAGATAAAAAGTCTGATTTCAGGTTTTTCTATGTTTTTGGTGAGATTTTTCTATAAGCTTGATACCAATAGGTGAGGAAGAATGCTTCAACAATACAGTTGAGATATGCGATTACTAGAAGCAAACTTGCTGCAACTACTCGGATCGTGGTCTCTACAAAGGAATTTTGGATTACATCCAACCACACTGCAATATAGATCAAAAGTACCGGGATTCCAACGATAAGAAGACCAATAACAATAAATCTGAGCATCAAGAGGAGCTCAACAAACATTAGTTTAACTGAGAGACCGAGATTATTCATCGCGAGACTTGTACTCTTTTTGATCGCATCAAAAACCTGACAGCCCTCTAGAGCAATAATAATCCTAGCATACGACCAACAAACACTGGCAAAGAGCACGAGGAATCATCGGATTCCCACGATAATTGTAATAAATATATTATCAAAAATATCCATCAGATAGAGCCTCAGCATTACCGTACAGAAGGTAAATACTCAGAAAGGAATTGAAAGTCAGCTATACTCCAGCATTGGAAAGAACTTTCCACTTCCTCTGACAAAAGATCTGAAGGCTGACTGCTGAGGATTATCCAACGCTGAAACAACTGATGCCTCTCCTATCGGATGGAACCGAAGATATCAGATCAGTACGATAATAACTCAGATCACTGCTCGGAGAATTCACTGGTTATTGAGCTTATCAAGAACATAGATAAAGGCATCAGAGAGCTGAACTCAGCTTTCATATTTATAGAGAAGGAAAGTATTGAAATAATAAACGATAAAGTAGATACGAACTATTGAATAAAACACAAGCGTCAAAAAAGAGAGCCTAATGAGTTTAGGATTTTGAAAGAGGACAGTGACTGAATCTGATAGAATTTGTCTAAACATACTCCCTTAGAGAGATAAAAAAATTATTCTTGTGTAAGTCCTTTTGCAACGGTTTTCATTGGCTTGATAGCTAGGAGTAGAACCGGGATATTTATTAGCGCAGCGATGAGGAAAAACTTCCAGAGTCAAAGCGAGGTTCCTCCTGTTTGATAATGGAGTCCAGCACCGAGGAGTCCAACTCCAACCAATAAAGAAATCAGAATTATAACTTTTTTTGTATCAAAGTGGGGGGTAAGATGATTTCTGGCAGCAACTCGGATTGCTCCTCCAGTGAAAAGTCACTCAATCAAAAGCTGCGTTAATACTCATCCAAGAAGTCCATATCTTGGGATAAGGTAGATCCCAACAAGTGCACCGAGTACTACTCCGATAAGATTGATCAAGAAAAGTCTATTTTGTTGCTCCATAGCTACGAAGATATAGTTATAGACCTGCTTGATGAAGCTGAGCACAAGTACAATCCCCAAGAAAGGAAGTACTTGATTGGCTCATCGGTCAATAGTATTGGTTCGGTTTCAAAGGAATTTACTTGAGGAGACAAGCAGAATAATATCATCTGCGAAAATCCAGAAGTTAAGTGCAATCAAGGCTCCAATTCGGACAACCATTGTCATCAGATTTCAGAGGGATTTTTGTTTTTGTGTTTTGCTGTAGTTTGGGATCTTGTGAAGAAGTGAATTTCCTAATGAGGATGGGATGATTAGTAAAATCTCTATCAAAGACAAAGCCAGAGCTCGCTTCCCCGCATGATCAAAGTTTTGAGCTGTTGGGAAAAACCATCCTAGGAAAATCAATACCAATAAGGTATGAAAGCTACTAAAAAAGTAAGAGAAACCAAATCTCCAATTCTGACTTAAAATCTTTTTGATAAAAGAGAAGTCAAATCTGATCTTGAGAGGGAGAATATCTTTGGTTCTGAGATGCATTTCCACATTTTGTCCAAGGGAACTCGCAACTACCGAGAAGATCACTAGACAAAAAGCTGAAATCAGCACAAGGTTTGGTGTTTGAGCAGACTGGAAGTCAACATTAGTAAAGAACAGATACACTACCGGCAAAAGCACTAGCAGCTGCGAAAGTCTTGCAATAATCAAAGACCATGTCAGTCTTTTCATCTTTCGAAAGAGTTGGAGCGGTATCTGCTGAATACCTGCATACATATTACTTGCAGAATAGCACATTGCCAGAGGAAGTCCTCGGATGATATAGGGATTTTCTGTATAGGCAGGTATCAAGTAGGCAATAGCGATTGCCAAACTATAGACAATTCCTATGAGGAAAACTCTCGTTCCAACAAATTTTCAGTAGTCTTGTGCCAAAGGAGAAGCTGGATTTAAGTCAGCTTCTATTTCTTTATCTCAGTGTATTTGTTTTTTTAGAGTTCAGAGCTGCTTGATTGCAAGGACATAGATTCAGAAGTCTACCAGTGCAGTCCACCAAGCGAAAAATCTGAAAATTGTCCCATAATCTCCGTATCTTAACGGTCAAAGATATGAGGCAATAATTTTGGTGATTACAAATCAAAATAATGCGCTGATCACTCTCCCGGCTAGCTGCCAGAGAGCATCTTTTATCACGAGTTTATGTCCGGACATTCGTTTCGCAAAACTAAACTGTTTTTTAGTATAGTTTTTTGCTTAGCAATATAAAGAGAAAAAATCTCTGCTTTCAGCTACTGAGTGTCCTAATTTTTTGTGATTGAGGGAAAGAAATCGAAAAGAGGTTGAAATAGGGATTAAGTTAAGTAGAACCAATAAGATAAAAAATCTGATTTTTTTTATTTTTGATCGAGAGATGGAGAATTATAAAGGTTTTTGGCTTGAATGAGTAAACGGGAACTGTTTTTTTTGATCACAAGAAGAGTGAAAACCTGTAAAACTTTGGATTGCACCACTTGTAAAAAAGGGAATCTCTGAGCTAGAACTCTGAGAAGAGCCAGTTTTTTGTGAAAAATGAACAAATGGGACTTTAGAGTATTTTTATGGATTAAAGGAATTTTTGACCTTCGAGGTTTGAGGAGTGCCGATCTATATTTTTGACAATCACAATCATGCTTTATATTTCTGGTATAAGGAATATTTTCAAAATCGCTTTTCGAAAGGGGTAAAGCTCATTCATATAGATCAGCACTCGGATATGAAACCTAACGAGGGAAAAATAGATGAAAAAAATCTGGATTTAATCTTTTGATTTGTCCAAGAGAAGTGTAATGTTGGGAACTTTATTGTTCCAGCATTAGGAAGTGGATTACTCGGATCTATAGACCAACTCAGGAGCGAATACTGACTCCTCCACTATCATAAACCTGATGAGGACTATATTTTGGATATTGATATGGATTTTTGGGAGAAGATGATGGGAATTGAAGATAAAGAGTGAACCTTTGAGCAGACAAGAAAGCTGATCTCTTGAGCAAAAATGGTAACTATTGCCACTTCTCCGTTCTTTTTAGATCAGAAAGAGGCGATCAAGCTGATACAGGAGCTTTTTGAGGAAATGGAGGACAAAAGCGAAGCATAAGATTAATTTTAACGAAGAAGAGAAAGTCTCAGGTCTCTTTTGCGTGGAGTAAAAACACTTGTTTTTATCTAGGAAAACGATAGATTATAGAGACAAAAAGGGAAGGAAAATCAGATTTTTAATTTTTTTGCACCTGAGGGAAAAGATGGACAAGATTAGGAATTTTTGTATTATCGCGCATATTGATCATGGGAAATCTACACTAGCAGATAGAATGCTTGAAATCACTGGGACTGTGAGAAAACTCAATCATTCTCAGGTTTTGGATCGTATGGATATAGAACAGGAAAGAGGAATTACGATCAAGCTTACGCCAGCTAGAATGCAATGGAAGGGCTACGAACTTAATCTTATTGATACTCCGGGACACGTTGATTTTCAGTACGAAGTGTCTCGTTCACTAGCTGCGGTTGAAGGGGCGATTTTGTTGGTTGATGCCTCTCAGGGAATTCAGGCTCAAACGCTTTCAACACTGTATCAAGCAATTGATCAGGGGCTAGATATTATCCCAGTCTTGAACAAGATTGATCTCCCCGCTGCGAATCCAGATAGAGTTGCTGGAGAAATTGAAAATATGATTGGACTCTCAAAAGACGAAGTGATCTGTGTATCTGGGAAAACAGGAGAGAATGTAGATAAGGTCCTCGATGCAATTATTGAGAGATTCCTCTCACCAAGGGAATTTAAGCTCAAAAATCCAAAAAAATTCTGACTATAATATGATAAACATAAAAAAAGGGAGTATTTTTCTCTTTTTTTGTTGGCTGAGAAGAAAAGTAAAAAGAAAAACCTGAACTGATTCAGGCTTTCTTTTTTTATTATTGTGTCTATCTTAATATTCAAATGGACTTCTCTCCTTGAATCTTTCGATTCCAAGATCAAGTTTCGTATCATCAAGCGCATAAAGCGTTGCGATCTTTTCTCATTTTTTCACCTTATCACCGAGCTTTTTGTAAAGATACATTCCTGCTTCATTGATTACTGGACATCCAAGCTTTCTACAGATTGCATTGACATCATGAAGGTTAATCACCTTCATCTGACCGTCCTTGGTTGCGAGAATATCGTAAGTATGAGTTCAGAGTTTCAATGTCTCTGAAGTAATTTTTGGGTCTCCGTGCTGAGCCTTGATAATAGATTGCATCTTTTGCCAAGCTTTTCCAGAAGTAAGCTGAGTTTTTGCTAACTCAAGAGCCTTTTTACCTTTTGCAAGACCTACATCTTGAATAATTTTTGAAGCAAGGTAAAGTACCTTATCTTCAAGATCTTTTGCTCTCTCTGGATGTTGCTGGAGAATTCTAAGTACTTCTCTTACCTGAAGAACAGCTCCTACTCCATTTCCAATCACCTCATCAGCCTTGGTAATTGCGACAGACATCTTCATTCAGAGTTTTTTACCTACATATTCAAACTTCTTTTTCCAGTCTTTCGCCTCCTCCATCGTCGTAACTTTTGCAGTTGGCCCAACTGGAATATCAATAAGTGAATGAGTAATTCCCATTGCATATTTTTTTGCCATAATTGAGCTCACCACCTTGGCTCTAGATTGCATAGAAAGTGGATACTGCACCTTAATGAGCTTGTCATCAGCAGGTGCAAGATCTAATGATCCTCCCCACACTAAACAACAATCTTCTTCCTTCACTAGCTTCTCAATTCCTTTCTTATCAAAGTTGATATCCATCAGCACATTTACACATTCACCAGTTGCAGCAGGAGAGGTGATTGATTTAGAGAAGTTTTTTGGAATTTTAATTCCAAGACTCGCAATAAGTGGGATCAGGACCATCGTTGTTTCATTTCCTGGCACTCCACCAATACAGTGCTTATCTGCGATAATCTCTCCTTTTGGATATTTAAAGGTTACCCCACATTCAGCCATCGCCTTTGCTGTCAGATACATCTCTTCATCAGTAGTTGGGTAGAAGAAACTTGATGCAACATAATACGTCATCATTGTATCATCAAGCTTATTTTCTGAAATATCTTTAATAATGGAATACATTTCTTCATAGGAGATTTTTTCTCCTCTCATCTTCTTTCTAATAGCGTCATACGAAGCAGTTGAGCTTTCAGCCAACGCTACAGAGATTACCTCATTTGAGGTAAATTTTATCTTATCAAGAATATCAAGATAGATTCCAATTTCTCCAGCTGGAACAGTATCTGAAATGGCTACATCTGCTACAATACTCTCTCCATTTTGTCTTTTGAGTGTTACTTTATCGTGAAGATTGATCCCAAAAGCTGTTGCTTGTTCTAGGTTTAGGAGAACGATAAGTCTCTCTCCATCTCTAATATCAAGAATATTAGCTTTCGCTTGAAAGAAACTCTCTCTATTTTGAGAAAGAGAAGAAAAATCTGATTTTTTTGTTTGTTTTTTTGTTGTTTTAATTGTTTTTGTAGATTTTAATCCTGTTTTTTGTTTCATTATTTTTTGAATGAATAAAAGGTTGCTTAAGTATAGCCAGATTCTTTTATTTGTCAAAAAAATCGTTGTTGAAAAACAGACTATCATTGCGGGAGCATGCATATTAACGAGGCAAAGTTTACAAAGTGAGCCTCGCGATAAGAATCTTTTAGAACAACTTACGATAAGCAAACAAAAAAGAAGAGAAATCTGATTTCTCCTCTTTTTATATTCTCAATTATTAGTATTCAACCTGTACACCTGGACTCATTGTAGTAGCGATAACTACTTTCTTTACAAGCTTTCCTTTAACTCCAGTTGGCTTATTTTCTTCAATAGCTTTCATCAAAGATTCAATATTTTCGATAAGTTTTGCATTATCAAACGAAAGTTTTCCAACAAGAGCGTGAATGTTTCCAGTCTTATCAAGTCTGAATTCAATCTTACCTTTCTTAGTTTCCTCAACTGCCTGAGCAATATTCATTGTTACAGTACCAGCCTTTGGAGATGGCATAAGTCCCTTTGGTCCGAGTTGTTTAGCTACTGGAGCCAAATCTCTGATCAATTCTGGAGTTGTAATCAAAACATCAAAGTCAGTCTTCCCTTCTTTAATATCCTTAAGAAGAGCATCATGCCCAGCGATATCAGCACCAGCCTTCTTCGCTTCATCAACCTTGTCTTCTGTAATGAATACAGCTACCTTCTTAGTTTTTCCAGTTCCGTGAGGAAGGATTGTAGTAGCTCTAAGCATTTGATCGTTGTACTTTGGATTAGCGTTAGTCTTTACAGCAATTTCGATTCCTGCATCAAACTTAGCATAATTCACCTTTTTAAGAAGCTCAACAGCCTCAGTCAAAGGATACATTTTTGTCTTTTCTACAAGCTTTTTCACTTCTACATACTTTTTTCCGTGTTTCATGATTATAATTGAATAAGAATAAAATCGGTTCAAACGATACGAGGTATCTCCCGGTTAGCGAGTGCTACTTTGCTCTCACGGTAGTATTTCAAGACCCAAGGTTTCTTAATGATTCCTTGAGATTGCTCATACTCTGATCTTGATGTTCTCGAAATGAGTCATGTTTTGACTGTTTATATTGCCATTTCACAATTCCCCCAACCACCATCATCAGTATTGAGATAATGTAGGGAAGATACTTTTTAAGTGTCTCCATAGTAAATAGTAAATAGTAATTAGTCAAAAGGCATAAAATGCTGATTACATTTCAACATCAACTCCCATATTTCTTGCTGTTCCAGCGATAATCTTGAATGCTGCTTCTTTGTCATTAGCATTAAGATCTGATTTTTTAAGTTCATAGATAGCTTCTAGATCAGCTAGAGTCAGCTTTCCAACCTTTTTCTTGTTTGGCTCTCCTGAACCAAGGTTTTGACTTATTCTCCATTTAATAAGACCTGAGGTAATTGGCGCACCAATTTCCATTGTAAAAGTTCTATCTACGAATACCGTCAACTTTACCTTGATCTTAACTTCAATTCCACCAAATTGTTTCATCAAATCAGCAGTCTTTTCGTTAAATTCCTTTGTAAATTGTCCGATATTTACTCCGTTTGCTCCAAGCATAGGTCCAAGCGGTGGAGTTGGAGTAGCCTTTCCAGCTGGAACTTCGATATTAAGAATTTTCTGTACTTTTGCCATAATGTTGTTTACATTAGATAAATAAAGTTTTTAAGTACGATTTACTTGTATGATACTTTGAATATGGTATCTGAAGCAATCGATACTTCTGATCCACTTCCAAAAGCAGTACAACAAGCTTGGTTTTATATTCTGGAAGATTGATATAGCTAATCTTATTTCAAAAGAGCTCATTTTTCAGGATCTCAGATTCAGTAGCCATCACATAGATGTTTCCACCCAGCTTTTGGACTGTTTTTTTGAGATCTGTAGGCTCTTTATCAAAGAAAGCATAATAGATTTCTCTACGATCTTTCAGAATATATTCAGGATTAAGTCCCAACTTTTCAAAACTATCCACTACTCAAAAGTAAAGGTCAGTCCCTGAAAGCATAAGGAATTCTTGTTCCTGAGGATTTGAAGCATCATCAGTTGAAGCATTCTGATTTTGCTCCTCAACTACTGGCTTTGCATCAGCTCCAGTAGTCACAATATTTGAGTTATTCACTCACGAAGTTAATTCGGCAGTACTACTGCCAGTATTCACTTTGTCAAGCTCCAAAGAGAAAATCTGAGTTTCTCCTGTAGATATTTGTGTTGTTCAGGTTTGTATCGTCTTTTTTTCCAAATCTGCCTGCATCTTAGCCAAGAGTTCTTGCCCCTTTACCTGATACAGCAATGAATACACCACAATAAACGCTATAAACAAGATACACAAACAAAGTGATACAAGTTTTTTTTCTCTCTCCATAGGTTATCAAGGAGATAAATAACTAATTGGTGAGTTCTACCTTATCGGCATCAATTGCCACAGGAGTGAGTCTACCAAGCATCTCAACATTTACCACAATTACTCACTTTTCTGCATCAATTTCTTTAATATTTCATTTCATACCTTTAAAATCTCAATGTTTTAAAAGTACTACATCACCAACCTTATAAGGGATTGTCAACTCTGATCTTTCCTGAGCTTGCTGGATTTGGCTTTGCATTTGAGCAAATTCTTCATCTGTCAAAGGAATCGGCTTTGTCTCAGCTCCTACAATAAGTCTCACACCTGGTGTATTTCTCACAACATACCAGATTTTATCATTCATCTTTGACTTAAAGAAGACATATCCAGGGTAGAGCTTTTTTTGTCTGACTACCTTTTCTCATTTCTTCATCACAACCTCACTCACAAGTGGGCTAAGGTAATCAACAACATCCTCTGATAGCCCTTGCTTGTTTACTCTTTCCTGAAGATTTTCAATTACAAGTGCTTCTTGACCAGAAGTTACACTGAGTACATACCATCTATACGTATTGTCCTCAATTTGTTTTTTTATTTCATTGGTATTTACCTCTTTTTGCATAAGCATAAAAAGAATAGATAAAACTGATTTTATTTAGCGTTAATAGTACTAGTTTTGAGTTCCTGTAGTTTGAACAGCCCCTGTAGACTCAGCTACTTGAGCGACTCAAGCTTCCTGAACTCAAGTTTCTGCAGTTCATGATACTACTGCCGCCTGAATATTTGAGAGATCAATTCCAGAGAAAGTATTAGTATTTCCTGAGATCAGTCCTCCATTAGTTTGCTGAGAGTCTAGAGATTGGTTTGTCATCAAAGCATAAAACCCCTTGTACCCATCAGAGAAAATCGTATCCACTAAGATAAGATAAAGCCCAGCAATAATCACAAGTGCAAAAATCCCAAGGGTCAATCTCGTAATTTGCTTGAATGTAGGGAACTTTAATTTTTTGACAGTATCAAGACTATCATAGATAAAATCTAGCATTTCTTAACATATAAGCAATAAAAAAATAAGCTAATTTCGAGTATAGTTATTTGCTAGCAGAATGCAAGTGAAAGGTTAGAGAAGTCTGATTAAATAAAGAAAGAAAAAGAACCTTCAAAGGAAAGAGAAGATTCTTTTTTCAGTTTTTTTTGTTTTTATCTATTTCCACCATACATATCACTAAAGATAGCAGCTGAGATATTTTGATCAGCTCATGAAAGCACTGGAGGATTGATTCTTTTTCCAAGCAGTGCCTTTTCAAGTCTAACGAGTTTTGAATTAAGGAAAAGATTTTCATCTTTATAAAACCTCGCCTTTCGCTTATCCTCATCAGATATTTTTTTATCTGTATTTCAAAAATTCTCAAGCGAATTTTTATCAACTTTTGCATTATATTCATCCCGAGGAACGAGTGAATATTTTTTGGCTTCTCATGCTTTAAGATCGCTCTCAGAAAAAACTGAGGCTAGTACGTTATCGTTAATTTTATTCAGATTATCAGTAAAATACCTAACAAAGAAGTCTAGCACTTTTTCAAATTCAGTTGGAGGCGGATATCCTCTAGCATTCAACACATTTCATTTAAAAAGATAATACAGAATATCTCTCACATCACTGTCACGATAACCTCATTTGATTTTTACTATGTCTCATTTTTTTCCAGGCATCCCAAACGACAAATCTCAGCCTTTTTTTTCTGCGACCGCCTTTGCAGTATATATCCAAGAAACAATCTCTGGATAATTTGTTGGGGAAAAACCATCGTCCTTAAACCAGACCAGAAACTGCCTAAGGAAGAATTCTGGCCCCATACTCTCTGCACACTCAAGGGAAGAGCGAATCTTATTTCGAAAGTCTGCTTTATCATTTTTTTCATCAATACTCTGACCGCGAAACCCATCTCTATCATAGCTCTTATTTTGTTCAATCACTGCTGGCGAAGCCAGAAGTGCATAATTTCCTGTAATAGCAGAATTTTGGGCCCAATCATTATCGATATTATCTCTATTTGACTCTCGATATTGATCTTGCACCTTTCTCTCAATAGGATCTGTAGAAGATCCTTGACTCTTGAGACCAAGAAAATATTTATCAATTTCTCCTGAATTTTTTCCCCACCAAGCTCGAAGCTTATCCAAGAGAGCTCAGTATTCAACTGATTGAGCATTCATTGAAAAATCTGATTCCTGAAGGCTCTTTTGAGCTGGTCAATTTTCAGTTATCGCTTCCTTAGATTTCATAGCTTCTCTAAAGGGAGGAACAGCATTCACTTTATCTAAAAGATGCCATGCATTATGCTGATTTTCTCGTTTTTTTGCAAAAAATGCAGTCGGAACCATATAAGTTCTTGCGAGTGCATCGAACCACTTTCTCACACTCTTATCTCCGTACCTGTTCATTATACCACTCAAAGTGATATAGGAAAGTGCCATTTTGAGCTGATCCTTATGTTGCTCACTTTTTGCAAGATCTCCCATTTTTTTGAGATTTGCAAGGGCTGATTCAATTCTACTGGATTTAATAAATCTTTTAAAATCTCAGGCCGCGAGATTAAAGTTATTGTGAGTAATTTTACCATATGCACCATCAATAGCTCTCTTTCAAAAGGCTTCATCTGCTGCATTATTAAGTTCTCATGCAAAATTTGATGAATACAGCTGTTTGAGAACTTGCTTATTCCCATCATTTACAGATCCAAAATCCTGACCTCCATTGGCATTATTGATATTATTTACAATATAGTCAATTTCAGATTTTTTGAGTCTATCTTGAAGCTGATCAGCGTCTGGAGTCCCTGGCTTCTTAATCCTATCAAGTACATCTTGCCTCATCTTCATATATCTTTGATGATGCTGATCTCCAAGAAGACATTTCACCCAAAGTCCCTGGTTATCATAATTTGAAAGTCAACGATAAAGCCCCTTTCCTTGTCTAATATTAGCTATCATTGCTGCAGCCATAATTGGTCTCAAACTTCCATCCTCAACCACACTTTTCCCACTGAGAAGGATTTTTTTGAGCGTATTACCTTTTCCAATAGCACTATCAATGGTCATTCCACTTGGATGATCAACTCCAGTCTCAAATAAAGCAGAGAAATCCTGCATTCCCTTAAACTTTCAAATCCAATCTTCAATAGACTTTCGCGTATTTTTTTCAGCTTTTGAAAGTTGGTCATAATGGAGTTTATCTGCAGCAGATTTTACCGATGGAATCCAAGAGAGGCTATTACCTACCATTTTATAAATTCCAACACTTGATACTAACCAATCAAGACAAGCTTCGTCCTGTTCCTTATAATATTCATCAATCTTTGAGGTCAAATTTTTCCAGACATTTTTGATACTATAGATCATAGACTGCACACTAACTCGCTTCCAGTTTCTCTTGGTAGTGGATGGAATGTCCTCAAATGCTTTTTGATCAGCTTTAACCTGTTTTTCGGTTTTTGGTGTGAGATTTTTTTCATTGAGGAAAAGGAGAAAATCTGAATACGACATCTTCCTCTCATATCTCTTCTCTTCTCACTCCATATCCAGCAAGTTTGACTCGACCATCACTGTTCCATCAGCATTCGGCTTGATTTTATAGATTACAAGATTTTTTTTCATTGCAGAACCGTTTGGGTCTGGAACTTCATCAGTAGTTACCAGATAACTTACCTCTTGCTTACTCACTTTTCAATTTTCATCACTTACATCCATAACAAATTTTCCGTTTTCAAACTGCATCTGTTCAAGAATCTGTGGTTTGATACCTGCTTGAGAGAAAGCTTCTTGTGCCTCTTTAAAAGTTCTTTTGGGACCAAGCAGTCTAATAGAATCTGTAGAAAGCTGCCCCCCTCATCCCTTGGAGGTTAAATTTTTAAAATCTTTTTGACTAAAAGTAAGCTCCTTTCCCTCTTCTACTCAAAGTGACATTTCAGTTCCATAAAACTTTACTATAATTTTTGGATCCACCTCATTGAGATCAACACTTGTAATCTCAGCTCTAACCCATTCCTTACTTGGATCCCCATATGGCGGCAAAAAACTGTCCTTTTTCGAGAAATAAATAATAGCTCAAGGTCTAAGTCCATGATCTGGATCTTCAGATGTTTCTCCTGCCATAGCATCTCGGGCTGAGAATATTTTTCCTAAAGGAGTTCCTTCTGACTCTTCTGGATTCTCTGGATTTGGAGGTTCTTCTCTAGTTGGCTTATAAATTGCTGGTTTATTTGGGTCTACATCGGTTTTTCCCGTAAATGTATCAAGAAGCGGCTTGGCATTTCTTGGATTATAAATATCCAAAATATCTCACTTCCCCATCAAATAGAGGTATATCAGTTTTCAAATTTCTTTCCCCTTTAAAACTACAGAATCTAAATCATCAGAAATCTGGTTTTTAAAAAGTTTTTGAATCATTTGACGGTTTTCTAGACTGATTTGATCACTATTCAGACCTGAAATTTTGAATTCAAGAGGGAGGTCTTTCTCGCTGAGCATATCCCACGGAGAAGTGAGAGATCATCTCGCTCCACCAAGAACAGTTTTTTGTATCGGGAAGCTATATCCTCCAATTTGCAAATTTGAACTATTCAAATCAAAAAGATTCATAAAAAAGTGTTCAAAATTTGCAACATTAAGGTCAAATATCTCTCTGATTTGAGTCTCAGAAAGCATTTGCTCAAGTCTCATTTTTGCGAGTTCAGAAAAGAGTTCTGAAGATTCAGTTGGAGTTAGTGTAGAGAAATCAAACTGATGAGTATAAAGTTTTTGTAGAGTATTAGCTAATATTGGTTTCGATATCTGCAAGTCATGAAGATATATTTCTCGAAATTTTTGCTCAATTTGTGCACTTAAGAGCTTACGACCTTCTTCTGATTCTTCTGTAGAGAGTTGAGTTTCCATCTGCTCAATATCCTGAAATTCGGTTGGATACTTGACTTTTAACTGCTCTCTATCAAAAGGATACTGATTAAAAATCACATGAAATGGAGGCAAAACATTATTGAAAACATCTTTCGTATCAGTGATAAGTCTATCCATGAGGTTCACACGATTTTGGAGTCTTTTGACTACAGTTCTACTCAACATTGTATCAAAAAGTTTCTTTTGGTCTGGAGTTCGTGACTGAAAGTTTGCAGTTTGCAAAGCTGAAGTATCAAATCCCTCTGATGCTAGTGATTGCCTGATATCTTCGTAGGTAAACTTAAAATCTGAAATCAGCTTTTTATATTCATTTTTCTCTGATTCTTTGTTGAAAGTATCTGCGAACTGCTCAATAGCATTGATCAGTGGGATCAAAGTAGTATGATAGCTGATTGCTTGGTTAAAAGGCCTTTTTACCGCTCCTGGCACAGCAGATCAGAGCTTATTTTTGATAAGCTTAACTAATGCTGTTTCAAAAGTACGGGGTAGATTTGGATCCTGAAGACCAGGGATATTTGTAAGATCACTCGTTTTAATTTCATCTAAGTGAATCACCTCGGTAGAGAGAAATGAAAAATTAATAGAATTTGTAGCAGAAATCTGGGTAAGAATTCCTCTATCAGCATTCACATCAATTTTATTTTCTAGATCACTAGTAAACGCATCAATATTTTGTGTTGGATCTGGAGATCTAAGGATATTAAAGAGATCTTGAACTACTGGCAAAAGATTCGCTCAAAGTAGAGCTCTATTCTCTGGAGATTTGTATGCAGATTCGTGTGGAGAGCGAGGCGTTCTGTTTCCGTTAGGTCTTGCCATGTTGAAACGCTACAACAAGATAAAAAGTCTTTAGAATAAGTATAGTTAAAAAAAGATAAAAGTCAGATTTTTTTTGTCTTTTATAGGATTATCTCTTGACAAATCAAGTTTTTATTTTGCCGTGGTTATATTTTTTACTTTCGCTTGAAGTAAAGGGGATTTTCCATAGACTATGAGGTGTTTTAGTCGCAATAAAGGCAATGCAAATCATTATCAACGAAAATCAAGCAAATCAAAGATGTGATAGATTTTTGAGAAAATACTGTAAACCCTATCCACAAGTAAGACTTTCCGATATTTATTCTCGAATTCGTAAAGGAGAAGTCAGATTAAATGGGAAAAGAGTTAAAGAAGAAACCAGACTTTCTCTCTGAGATATTTTGGAATTTTCAGAGGAACTCTTGGGAAAGAAAGATAAAAATCTAATGCTAAGCCAAAAAGAAAGAAAACTCAAGAAAATTGATATTGACGAGCTTCATACCTGGATTTTGTATGAAGATGAAAATTGGCTCGTATTCAATAAACCAGCTGGGATTGTGCTTCATCCGAGCAATAAACACTGGAATGATCTTTGTATGAATGACTATCTTGAGCGATACTGTGAAAAGCAATGATATACCAACAAAAATCAGGTTTTTAAGCCTTCTTTTGGATATAGACTTGATAAAGATACGTCCGGAGTCTTGATCGCTGCTAAGAATTATGAAGCGCTGCAATATATCAATCGTATCATTAGAGAAAGAGCAATTAGTAAAAACTATTTGACCTATGTGGCAGGGAAATTTCCAAAACATTTGATGATTGATAAGGCTATTGAAAAAACATATAATTCTAAATTTGCAAGGGCTCAGATGCAGCTCAACGAGAGTGATGGTCTTGATTCACAAACTGAATGTTGGCTAGTAAAGAGCAAAAAGCACCCTCTTTTATGAGAGATATCACTTGTTAAAGTAAAACTCTATAGTGGTAGAATGCATCAGATCAGAATACACCTCTCTAGCGAGAATTATCCTGTTTTGTGAGATCTCATTTATGGGAAGCCAGTAATCAATAGAATCTTAAATAAACAGTTGCATATTCAAAGACAATTATTACACTGTTGGAAGTATCAGTTTCAAGATTTGGATGGGAAGATGCTCAGCTTTGAGGCGCCTGAACCATTAGATTTTGAAGCGCTGAACTAGTTTTTATCCTTAAAAAAAATATCATGAAAATCTTTAAAACACTTTTCTTCACTACCCTATTTTGGATGCTCGTTGTATTAGGGCTATGGATTGCAAGTTTTTTCTATCCAAAACATGCAGCCCAATTTTTAAACGCTGTTTTGCCAGCTGCGACTAAAGAAAGCTTTGTAAGTGAGTACCACAAGGGAAATCTTGTAGAAGATCAAGTAAACACTGTCCAAACCACACAAGATCAGAATTCTAACCTTGTAACTACTGGTAGTAGCGTAAACACAGGAACGGGGAACCTTTCTGCTGATGAGGAATCTCCTTCACTACAAGCTGAAGTAGCTAGTCTTCAAAATAGAGTTGTAATCTTGGAAAACAATCTTAGCCAAGTAATCGCATTTTTGCAAAGCGTAACTGTTGTAAATCCTGAAACTACAACTCAGCCAACTACCACTCAAGCAGAACAAACACAAACTTCTAGTGAAACTCCAACTGGGGTTGTAAACACCTTTTGAACTGTTCGTCACTAGATTTTAAACCTATAAGAGTAGAAAATGTTCATTGTTTTTTTCGCATTTTTTATTCTTATTCTTACAAGCTTCCAACTCTTTTTCTGGGGGCTTGTTTTTTTTATTCTTTTTGGCGTTCTCATAACGGGAATCCGAATAATGAAAAAAAGAAAATTTTCACTAAAAAAACAACTACTTCTTTTAAGCTGAGCATTTCTACTGGCAAATGCAAGCTGTCTTATTTTCTGGTTTAGGACAGCTCCTGAGATCAGTTCAGTTTTTTTTCACTTTCAAGCTCAATCAAAATCTTCGCAACGAGCAACGCTCCTCTGAAACTATCTTATTTCTGAACAAACAAAGCCTGATACCTACCTCGTAACATCATCGGATTGAAAAAATTATCTCCTCAAATCAGAGCAATTATTAGAAATCTGAAAAACCTATCAGATATGAGCAAAATATAAACCGCTCGATCTCGCAAACACCTACAGTCAATTTTCAAAACATAACTCAGAAAACTGATTTTCTCTCTCATGATTTTTTGACTACCAATTTAACTACGATAAGCGGCTCCTTATGAAGGGCTACCATGGGAGTCTCTATTCCAATTTTTCAGTTATTTTAGAAAAAGAGACCTCGATTTCTGGCTTTGAGGGGCTTATTCAAGATACGAGGTTAAATCTTAAAAATCTGATTTCTTCTCTTTTTCCAGATAGAAACTGAGGGCTCCTGCTCGCAATGCTAATCTGAGATAAATCACAGCTTCCTAAGAAGGACTATCAAGGTTCTATTGATAGCTGAATTGTCCATATCATTGCTG
>CAUQBS010000003.1:0-72091 GCA_963516485.1 uncultured bacterium | reverse complement strand
GAAGCTTTTTTTTCATCTTTTTTCTCTCGTATGAAATAAAAGAAGTATAATCAAACGATACTAAGTTTAGAAACTAAGTCAAGAGAAAATACTTATTGATAAAAAGAGAAGAAATCAGACTTCTCTTTTTTGTTCTTTCTTTCTCTGGAGAAGAAAACTGATTTTCTTTGATAAAGTCAGTTTTTTCTTTTTTTTCTTCAAAAAAAACTAAATCAGACTTGCATTTTTACCCAAAAACTATAAAACGGAGGCGACTTTTATTAGCCCATAGATCGGGTAGATGAATTTGGAAAAACTCTTTTGAAGCAAAACCAAGGTCGACATACTCAAATATCTGATTTTTAGGAGACAATGAGTATCTATGAGAGCGTTAGAGACAGATCTCTGATGGACTTTCCCAGCGATTAAAAAACAGGTTGATGTTTTGGAGGAGGCTCAGTTGATTAGTATTCTTAAGGAGTCTACTGGACGGTCAATTAGTTTAAGAAGCGAATTTTGATCTCTACTTAAAGAGTTGTTTTTTTTGGCATTAAAACAGCAGTTGATTGATAAGTTTCAAGAGCAGGGGGAACGAATTTTGCAGTATTTTTGGGGAGATAAGTTTGGAAAGCCAATTGGGATGGATATTATCCTGATCTATGATGAGGAGAAAAAATGAAATATTGATGCCTTGAAAACTGCGATTAGTGAGATCTTTAGAGAGTATCGAATAGAGTCAGTCTCGGTTGTATTTATGGGGGCTGATGAACGAGAGAAGAGGTATAGACTAGCAGATAGGTTTGTACTTCAGGTAATGAGGCATTATAATACGCATTAGAAAAAACAAAAAACTTTTTTACATATCACAAGTTTGTATCTAGAATGAATTATGAACAGCTACTTGATGAAATTATGGTAAATACTGTTTCTGCACAGGAATTGATTTGATTGCCACAGAGGGATTTGCGTTATGGGGTGTGCCCTGGTGTGTTAGAATTTCATACTTCGCTTTTTTTGGCGAGTGCATTATTGGCTTTTGATCAGCATAAACCGATTATCTTTTTGGTGCAAGTCGAGGAGCTCCCTCATGATGCTATGGTGTATACAGGTCAGATTTGACCTCATTTTGGTAGGGTGTGGAATCAAAATTCTGAAGATTTGTCTGCTGTTCGTAAACTTCAACTAGAGGAAACTGATCAGAATTTTTATCCTTATTTGGACAAGCTGTTTGCATATTTGGCAGTGATCAATATGCATCAGGAGCATGTAGTAATATTTGTAAAAACAGGAGCAAAAATCTGTTCTTTATTGGAGCATATTAAGCCACTTTTGGAACAGTGATACTCTCTGATGGTGATGAATGATTGTTATGCAGGTCTTTCTATGGAATCTTGTAAGGAGAAGACGGCTCAGTTGATCGCCTCGTGTAAACATCAGTCAATGACTGAGAAACAACAATATGAGTATCCAGCTTTGGCATGTTTGAGTAGTTTACTAGCGCAGAGGCAATGTAATCAGGAAATTGAACATTTGATCAATACTGGGGATCTTGGGCTTGATGAGGAGCGTTCGACTTCTCTTTGGTTTATGATAGTATAGTTGGAATGGTCTTTTTTTGATTTTCTCAAAACTTTCGTGCGATTTTTCTTTTGATTGTAAGTGGATTTCTGTTTGCATTCAGCTTTTTTCTTTTATTGAAATTTGAGATGGACTGAGGAGACTGAAATGAGAATAATATAGATCATGAGTTAGATTTCTCTGGAGTAAATACATTGAGCTGAGGGCAGTTTTCTTGAGTGCGTTTCCCTAGCTTTGATGAAGCGAAATTTCAGAGTACTCCTGAGATGAAAAAGATGAAATTCAGAATTCCGATTTTGATGTTTCATTATATCAAAGATATTCCCTCAAATACTGATGATCAGCTTTGATACAAACTTTCGTATGCTCCACAGAAACTTGAGGCGCTTTTTGAGTATTTAGATAAAAATAATATAAAAACGCTGACTTTCTGGGATATGAAGGCGATTTTGGAAGGGAAGATGATGCTGCCAGAGAGGGCTGTGATACTGACTTTTGATGATGGACATCATGAGCATTATACTACGGTTTTGCCTCTTCTCAAGAAGTATAATCTCAAAGCTGTATTTTTTATCATTTCTGGGAAGGCTGATACGGATCCGCTATTTGTGACTTGGGATGAGATTCGCAAAATAGCTGAACAAGGCTCAGAAATCTGATCACATTCTGTTAATCATTATGCAATTTCTACACTTTCTCTCTCTGGGGTTCGTCATGAAGTGATTGATTCAAAAAAGCAACTTGAGGCTAAGCTTGGATTTCCGATTATTAGTTTTTGCTATCCGATGGGGAGGTATGATGCTCGTGTTTTGAGGGAGGTTGAGAAGGAGTATCTGTTTGCTCGTAGTACGAAATGAGGTGATCTCTTCCGTTTTGCAAAGAGGTTTGAGATTCCAACGATCCGTGTATTCCCAACGACAAAGATTGGAGAATTGGCGAAGTATTGGGGATTATAGAGGAAAGTTTCAGTTATCTAGGACTATTTAGATTACTTCACCGTGTTTGCAATTATGAATTTTGTGGATAAACAAAAAAGAGTTAGCTTTAAGCTGACTCTTTTTCAATAGTTTCAAGATTGATAAGATCTCATTCCATTTCCAGTTGTTCAAATTTCTTTTCAATATTTTCTCAGAGGTAAAGCCAAGTATCCATTCCTCAAACTTCGTCAAGTTCTAGGACATCCGCTGATTGAATGATTCAGAATTTTTTATTTTTTCATTGAATTAGATAGTTGAGCTTATTATTTTTTCCTAGTACTGCTTTGATAAATCGTCATTTAACATCATACTCTCCTGGATAATCAATGATAATGATTTCGGGTTCATTGTATCTCATGGCTTCTCCGAGTTCAGAGGAAAGGTTGATCAATCCGGTATGTGTATAGGTATATCAAAAGAAAAGTTCCTTCTCAATTTGATATCCTCCATCAATTCTGATTTGTACTCCCATAGTTTACTAGTTGTAAGATAAAAAAGTCTGATTTTTTTCTTGTTTTTACTTGTGCTAGTATAGGAGTTTGGTCGCTTATTGCAAGGACAACTAAGTAAAAAAGTTCGGATTGATCAGTTTTAGGATAACTCCAGATGCTCCGAGGAGAGCGAGTCCAGTAGCAACTTTATTGATGAGATCAAGTCCTTTTTTATAGTTTCCTGAGTCGTATCCACTTGAGGTTACCATTACTCCTGCTATGATGATAATAATCAGTGACATAAGCATGATAACGGAGATAATCAGTTTCATTAAACTTTTTACCATTCTAGGAAAGACATTGATTTGATTAGTTCCCCCTGATTCAAGACCGATGCAACTTCCTACAAATGGGAAGTTTGTGTTGAGTTTTATTCATTTACATCTGTTCCTTTCTGCTTGTTCAAGTTTCTCTTTGTTTTTTTCTGCCTCCTTTCATATTATTGCATTTGCCTTATCGTTTTGTGCTTTTGAGATATCCCCAATCTTTTTTTGGACATCATTCGCTTGCTTGTTTCTTATTTCTTCGTATGCTTTTTTCCCTGCTTCATTTATTTGTCTATTTAGTTCTGTATAGTTTGGTCTTTGCTTGCCTTGTGCATCTGCTACAGAAAAAATATTTCCGAGCAATCAAAGTGACAATAATCAAATAGTCAGGATTTTTATTTTTTTCATCTTGTATTTTAGTTAGATAAAGGATTAGAGCATTGTATTGATAAGTGAGTTGAGGAATGCTGGATCTAATTCTGTTTTGTGAGCTGCCATAAGTTCTTTCATGAGCAGTCCTCTTTGAGTTTTTAGGTCTGTGATATTCAGGTTTCTAATTGCAGCTTCTATAAGTGATTTTGTTTGCTCCTCGTTAAGAGTTGCTGGGAGATAGTTTTCAAGGATCAGCTTTTTTTCTTTTTCTTCCTGAAGTTCCTCAGGTTTATTTGCTTTTTCTAGAAAACTGATTGCCTCGTTTAGGGATTTGACCTCCTTCTTGATAACAGAAATGATCTCTTCATCATTAGGATCCCTTTGGAGTTCAATTTTTTTATTTTTAATCTGTGCGATCAAGTAGTTTAAAGCTGATTTTTTGAGAGTTTCTTTGTTTTTCATTGCTTGGATGTAGTCATTTTGGATTTTTTCAAACATGAGTACGGTTTTCTATAGGATAAATTATATTTTATGTTTGCTAGATATACCCAATCCTTTCAAAAATACAAATCTTTCTTGCAATTGATCAGCAAATCGGTATATTTGAATTGTTATATGCTGAGGTGATGGAATTGGTATACATGTACGCTTGAGGTGCGTATGCCTTTGGCTTGAGGGTTCGAGTCCCTTCCTCAGCATTTTTTTGTATTTTTGATTTTTTTAGGAGAGGAGTCAGGATGTATCAAGCTTATCGATATTCTCTAGTTCGATTCAGCTTTTGTATTCTATTTTTTGTTTTGTATTTTGACTTTTTGATTTCTCGATAAGGATTGCGAGTTGGTCATTTTTGGTATAGTTAGTTTGATATTTTTTAGTAGTGTCAAAAAACTGATTTTGGACGAACTTTACGATGAAGGCAAGAAGATTCAATTCTGAAATCTTAAAAAATGCAATGACTGCAAAGAAGAGAAAAATTAGAATTCCAAAAAATATTCCTACAGCTTTACTACTCTGAGCAAATTTATTAAATACGACAAAAGCTATGGCAATCCCGATTGCTAAGATAAAAAGCTGAAAGACTGATACCGTAAAAGGTCAGATGTTGAAATTCATCCCTGCTAAGATTCCTTTTTGGATATTCTTTGGAAAGACAGCTTTCATCAGACTGGTCAGCAAATAAAAGATATCTAATTATAATTGAAACTCTAAAAAAAGCAAATTTTCTTTGGGAATATTGCTTTTTGCGATAAAGAAAAAAGACTCTTTTCTGAATCTCAGAGAAGAGTCTGATTTGTTTAATGTTTTTGTATAAGATACTCGATTTCCATCTCTATTACCTCTTTTGTTAGTGCATTCCTTTCTAGGGTCCTAAGTATCCACTCGTAAAGCGAATCACTTGATATGAGGTTGATAGGAACATCTTCCCAGTCTGGAAGTGCTAGGTATAGCTTATTTTTGCTGGATTGCGGGAGGAGTATTCCTCCATAATTGTTATGCTCTCTAGCCATAATTTCATCAGGTAAATATGATATCTTTTGCAATCCTGGTTCTAGTCTTATGGGAACTGTCTTGTAGAAAAAGAGTTTGCGTCCTGAGTCGATTAACTTCCAATAGCAGTTTTGTTTGTGCATGAGTTCGCAGAACTCTTGTTGAGCAAGGATATCCTTCCTTTTCTCTTCGTAGATGACCTCAATGGTAATTAACTGTTCTCTTAAAAGTTGCTCTTCTTCGGCTTTTGTAATGTCAAATCTCTTGCTGAGTTGATTGATTTTTGCAAAAAGTGCATCTCCCTCTTCATATTCTTCCTTTGTCGTTGGAATATGATTGATTTTACTCTCAAAGTACTCCTTTTTCTGGGTATATTCCATTTCTAGGAGACTGAGATACTGTTTCGAGTTGAGACGATACTCTGTAACTAGTGCAATTTTGTTTAACCGTAGTTGGTAGAGTGCTTGCTCAAATTTACTTCGCATTTTCATCATGCTGATTGTTTCGAGCGGTGATTCTAGAAGTAGCATTGCGACTTTTTTGTGAATATCATTTCCCCTCTCTTTTGTTTCCGTTTGTTTTTTGTTTCTATTGTCATGATTTCTTCTTTTTTATTTTTGTATTTTATAATATTTTTTGAGGGAATGTCAATGTCTTCTTTTTTGAAAAAAGAAAAAAATCAGATTTCTTTCTTTTTTGCCTTTTCTTCTTTTTGCTTGATTTTTAATACTGAATTCTTATATACCCATTAGTTAATGGGAAAATGGAGAAAGTTTTTACTTTCTCCATTTGTTTTATTCTTTTATCTTTATATATGCGAAAAATTTGCCTTGGAGTCGGTGGAATCTTAGCTATTGTTTTTTTTTCTTCTTTCTTCCCTTTGTTCAAAAAACACCAATCAGACCTTAGAATTTGAAGTTTTTCTGAATATGCAGTCGAAAATCCTCTTGTTATATTATGGAATAATTATTTTATTGAGCTCGATTCTCCGGTAGTTAAGGTTTCAGATTTTTTTTCTTTTGAGCTCCCTCGTGAACTAAAAGATGTGAAATTTTCAGATTATGGCGAAAGCTTTTCATTGCGTTTTTTTAGCTTAGATGATCAAAAGGGGATCACACTCAGAAATGAAATCTGACAGGACTTATCTGTTCTACAGCAGCTTGAAACAGTATGTAAAACGGGAATAATCCCTTGATCTGATCGTATTGAGCAGGTTTTTACAGGGGAAAGAATAATTGATAATAAACTTGTTCCTTATTTTATATTTCTGCAGGATACTATAGATGCAAAGCAGGAACTCATTAAGAAATCTGATCAAAATGCTCATTATTATTTCTGTTTTTGGAATGTGAAAGGAGTGCTATATCTCCAATTTGATGGTTATGCGAGTGGAGTAATAGAAAATATTATAGATACGATTAGCTTTTTGTAGTTTTTCTTCGATTAGTCCTTGAAAAAAAAGAGGAAATAGCTAAGCTCAGATTTAGGATTTTTACTAATAATTGTAATGATATGAGCCAAATAACTTTGTCAGAAAAGGAAGTGAGAATACAGAAAACTCATAAAATGAAAAAAATGGGGATTTATCCCTATGCTCAGAGTTTCCAGAAGAAGGATCTTATTAGCGATATTATTGCACAGTATGAGGGGCAAACACTTCGTGATAGTGAGGAGGTTGTTTTGAATCCTCAGGTGCAAGTTCAGACTGCGGGTAGAGTAATGCTTTATCGTTCTCATGGAAAGCTTGCGTTTGCTAAGATTTTGGATAGTAGCGATCAGATTCAGTTGATGTTTCATAGAGATCATTGTAAGATTCTTAAGACGATTACCAATTCTGATGGGAAAAGTGAGGATATTGCTGTTGATGTGCTTGAAAATGCTGATACTGAATCAGGAGAACTTTCAGCATATAAATTCATGGAGAAAATGGTTGATCTCTGAGATTTTATCGGAGTAAAGGGGGAAGTTTTCAAGACACATAAGGGAGAACTTACAATTTTTGTTTCAGAATTTAAATTTTTGTCTAAGGCGATCAGACCTTTGCCTGAAAAATTCCATGGACTCAATGATCAGGAGGAGCTTTATAGAAAGAGGTATCTGGATATGACGATGAATCCTGAAACCTATGAGAGATTTTTGTTTAAGTCAAAGTTTTATCAGGTTTTGAGAGATTTTTATAGATCTAGAGGATTTACTGAGATTCAAACTCCAATCTTAGATAATGCAGCTTCTGGAGCTGCGGCAAGACCTTTTATTACGCATCATAATGATTTTGATACTGATGTATATTTGAGAATTGCTTTTGAAACTTCTCTTAAAAAAGCAACTGTTGGTAGATTTGAAAAGGTTTTTGAGATAGGTCAGGATTTTAGAAATGAAGGATCTGATCCTTCTCATGTTCAGGAATTTACTCAGGTAGAGCATTACGCTGTATACTGGAATTATGAGGATAATATGAAGTTTACTGAGGAGATGTTTGATTATCTTTTTGAGCATCTTGGGCTAGAAAAGAAGCTTAAGGTAAAAGATAAAGACTGAATTGAGGAAATGGTTGATTTTACAACTCCTTGGGAGAAAATTGATTATACTCAAGGGGTAAATGAGGCTAGTGGACTTGATATCTCTAAATACGGGATTGATGATGCAGATAAGCTTAGAGCAGACATTCAGGCAAAGGGAATTACTTTTGAGGGAATGGAAAATATGGGAACCACTACGCTTATTGACTATTTGTACAAAAAGGTGTTGAGACCAAAGATTGTAGGTCCAGCATTCATCTATAATTATCCGGTGATTATGCAGCCTTTGGCGAGAGTTTCAGATGCTGATGAGCAGATCGTTGAGCAATTTCAGCTTTTGGTGAATGGATGGGAAATTTGTAAGGCGTATTCTGAACTTGTAGATCCGATTTTGCAACAGGAGAACTTTGATCTCCAGGCCGAGGCAAGTAAAAAATGAGATGACGAGGCTACAAGTGGAGATGATGCATTTGTTGAGGCGATGGAATATGGAATGCCACCGCAGTCAGGATTTGGTATGGGACTTGAGAGGATTTTAGCGATTTTGACAGAACAGGAGAATCTCAGAGATGTTGTGATGTTCCCACTTATGAAGGCTAGAAATCAAGATGTTACCTCAGAAGATGAAGAAAAATAGTTTTAAAACAAGAAAAAGGAGTCTGAGGTCAGATTTCTTTTTTATTATATAGTCTTGTTTTTTTATTTTTCTCTTGACTCTTTCTCTTAGATATGTATTATCTGTTTTTGAGGAAATAAAAAATTTTAATCATATGAAACATAAAGGACAGCCAATCAAAAACAAGGGGGAAGCTTCTTTCCTCCAGAGACTTTTGGATCAAGAGGCTTTTCAGGATTTTAAGTTTATTATTCAAGAAAGGTCTTCGTATTCTCGCCGTAAGCGCTCGTTAAAAAAACATCTTAGGAGAGATATTTCAAGACTCAAAAAAATGCGTGATGAAGATCGGAATCTTTTTGGAAGATATGCGGTTTTTAGAGTGTCTCGTTTTTTTAGAGAGTTTGAGAACTATTTCGTTGTTATGAGAAATGTTAAGGAATGGACTCTTCCTAAAAAGTATCAGGCTAAAATTGAGCAATTAGATCTTGAGTTTCAGAGAAAGCTACAGGTGTATCGTATAGCTTGCACCTGGGAAAAGACTGAAAAAGGATTTGCTTATTATCAAGCTTCTTTCTACGATCAAAAGGAGGTTTCTGTTCAGTCTGGTGGTAAGTGGTATCAGCTTGCACAAGACAAGTTTCTTTATCTTGTAGAGGTTCATTGCCTATTTTTGGATAAGGAGTGTGAACCTATACATGATGAGACGCGTCTTTTGAATGCTTTGAAGAAGGAAAATGAAGTTGTTGCTTTGTTAGTAAAAGCAGAGCGTTGATGGAGAAATTGCTCCTGTCTTAAATATTGGACAGGAGTTTTTTTTATAAAAAAGAGGAGAGTCAGATTTTCTCTTTTAAAAAAACTCTACCATAAGATACTTAGGTAGAGCCTTTGTTTTTGCTCTTTTGGTGAATGTCGAGAGCTACTTTGATGTTTGCTAGATAGAGGAGTAACAATAGAGCAGAAAGCCCTATAAGCATAAGCAGTTCTATTGTATGGTTACTCATATGGGACCAAAGCTTATTTTCAAAGCTTATTGCCCAAAGCTCATAGATGAGATAGGTAAAGTACATATTAGTGATAAAGAGTGCGGTATCCAATTGCTCATACCAAAATAGAGCAATAAGTATAATGCCTATAATAATGATAAATATCATAGCTAAGTTATTTTTTGTTTGTTATCTTTTACTATATCTAAATGTTCTGAAAAGTCAAATAAGAATTTGCTTTTTTATACATAATCAAAGAGGATCTCTTGATCTGGTAGTTCTTCTCTAAAGATTTTGAGAAAGTGTTCTCGAGTTGATGTAGGGATCTTGATAAGTCAGTTTTCTTGAGGACTGATAAGTGGTCGTAGGTCAGAATTTGGATTCTTTTTCTGCATAATTTTGAAATCTCAAGGATTGTAGATGAGAGACGCGATAAAAATCGAAGAAATCTGATTAAAATTGAGTTCAGATTTTAATCTTTTTAGTAGTTCACGATAAAGAAAATCATAATTTTCAACGGGTAAAAGAGGAAGAAATCTGAGTCAGACTCTGTAGCCTTTTTCTATAAGCGTTTTGATGGCAGAAATTCTCGCCTCTAAACTTGCGGTTCCTTTCTCATATCTTTTGATAATGGATTCTGGATTGAGAGAAAATGAGAATTCTGTATTTTTAGGAGGAATCCCATTATTGCAGCTCAGGATTGAGGAAATATTTGGAGACTTAGTTCTAGTCTCCATCAGTACGTTCTCAAATTGCTCAAAGAATGGAATAAAAGCCTGATTGAAATCAGTTAAGCTATCGACTCCTTGGATATCTGAATAGTTGCTTGCATAAAAACTTATTGGTCCTTGGTATTTTTCCGTTTCTCTGAGAAAGTTGATTTTTTCACTAATCGCTGATTTTATCTCTTCATAATTGATAAAAAGCACGGAATACTTTGTTTTGAAGTTCCCCTTAAGATAGCAGTATTCACAGTCATAAACGCAGTTGAGGCTTGTTTTGAAGAAGAAGGATTTCCCAGTTCGTCCGTAGTTTTCTGGGACTGGTAAAAGTGGGATATGCTCCTGTTTTGCAATGATGAAGGCTGGAGCGAGGTTTTGATCTCAGATATTTTTATCAAAGATGTTTTTGTAGTGGTCGATTTCTAGGATTTGAGCATTGGGGAATTTGCTTAGGATTTTCTGGGTTTGTGGGTAGGATTTTGCTTTTTTTTCAAGATAGATGAGCATGAGAATGTATACAAAAGGAGATGAAAAGTCAGATTTTTTTGATTGTTATTAGGATAGTGATTTGCTTTATTGAATGCAAGGAGAAAAGTCTTGACATTTCTCTTAAAAGAGTTATATTAAGTAAGTTAAACATAAAATTAAAAATCATGATCCAACAAGGTGCAATTCCGTCTGTGTTTGACCCGGTTCTGGGGCAAACATTTATTTTCGGAGCGCGGGGAAAGGTATTCTCCGATGGGCAGATTATTAGACAGAACAAAGGGATTCCTGATGGAGTCGCTGTATTGAGGAAACAGCTTCGAGTTGAATCTCTTAAGGCGATTGAACTTCAAAAAAGAATGAAGTTTGTTCCTAAAGGCATTCGTAAATCGCAAACAATGCGAAATTCAAGGAGAGGTTAACCTCTCCTTTTTTTGATCGGTTTTCCTCTTGTATTAGGCATCGAGTTTTGTAGAATGAGGAAGGTTTTATTTAAGTATAAAAGTTTGATGCAGTCTATTATTATTTGTGTTTCTGCTGAGGAATTGATCCCGGAAAAAAAGTCGCCTGAAGCGATGTGCTGGGATATTAAGTCAGATGAGACTTTTACTCTGCAGCCTGGAGAGGTTAAATTAGTAAAAAGCTGAATTAAGACATTTATTCCTACAGGATGGTGTGCTAAGATGTATGCGAGAAGTTCTCTTCCGCTTAAGAATGGGCTTTTGCTAGCAAATAGTGTTTGATTGATTGATTCGGACTATAGAGGAGAGTATTTGATGCAGTTGTATAATTTTACTCAAAATCCAGTAACTATTCAACAATATACCAGACTTTGTCAACTAGAATTTGCTCCACATCATTGGTGAGTAGCACAGTATGGAACTGCTGAGATTCCTCAGGTCGAGATCAAGGTTGATAGTCAGCTTTTTGATACTTTTGATCAAGTATATAGTTCTGAGAGATGAACTGGTGGATTCGGTTCTACAGGTTCTCATTAAAGCGTTATTTTCCCATTTGTGTTTATTTTTTGTATTAAAAAATGATAAAAAATCTGATCAAAACTCCCGAACAAATCAGGAATATCACTGATTCTTGTAAATATCTCAATGAGCATCTCTACTATCTTAAGGAGCATACTAAGGCTGGAATGACGCTTTTGGAACTTGAGGAGTTGGCTCAGGCTTGGCTTGATGAAAGGAATTTGATTTGAGCATTTAAGGGCTATGAAGGATTCCCTGCGAATCTTTGTTTGTCTGTAAATGACTGTGTGGTCCATGGGATCCCTGATCATACTATCTTGAAGAATGGAGATTTGCTTAAAATTGATGCTGGAATTATTTATAAAAAGTGAGTTTCTGATTCGGCTATTAGCTTGATTGTTGGTGATGCAAGTGCAAATCCTTTGGGTGCTCAACTTATTAAGGTTACTAAAGAAGCACTGGATCGTTGAGTTGCGACTATCAAGACTGGAGGTTTCGCGTACGACTATTCTAAAGCAGTCTATAACCATATTACTAATGAAGGATTTAGCGTCTTGAAAAGCTTGAGTGGACATGGGGTGTGAACAGATGTTCATGAGCTGCCTTATTTCATGAATCATCCTACTGCTGCTATGAAAAAAATCCAGTGGAAACCTGGTATGGTTGTGGCTTTAGAGCCTATTACAGCGGTAGAGTCTGATGATGTGGTTTATCATGAAAGTGATTGGAATTTGTATTGTAAAAAGGGAGATCTAGGAGCTCAGTGGGAATATACGGTTTTGATTACTGAGAATGGACCTGAAATTTTGGCAGGAATCCAGGAAGATTGGTATTAAAAAGGTAAGAAAACACTTTAAAATAAAAAAAATCTGACTCAAAAATCAGATTTTTCTTTTTGTTAGAAAAGATAATGTTCTGGAAGTGAAAGAAAGAGATCAAAACCTCCTTCGTTTGAAAATTCATGATTTACTCAATCCAAGATAATGACTTGCTTTTGATCAGTTTTGATCGGATCTAAAAGAGGGATATAAAAGGAATCATGATCCTTACTTCATTGTATAATTTTAAGCTCTCAAGAATATGCAATTAGAGCATCTTTGAGCTTTAAAAAATTGACTGACAATACAGGATTGATTAAAAGAAGTTTTTTTACCCTAGTGAAAAGATATCAAAATCTCCCCCAAAAATGCGCCCCTGCTGAATGCCCCATCCCATAGATCTCCCAATCATCAAAACCAATTTTTTTCATCTGTTCTTCAACAAAGCCCATCGCACACTCAATAAAAAGCTTTGGATCATCTCGAGATATTCATGGGTTCTCAACCACGAATACGTTCACTCCATATTTCTCAGCTAGATTTGAAGCAATCGTAATGTATTTATTTTGATACCCTGAGGTCGTCCCTCATTTTCAGACAATAATCATAACGACTTTATTTGTTGTTCCCTTATATTCAGCAACTTCTATCTCATACGCATGAGGAGAAAATTCAGGAATTTCCATTCATGTAGTATCAGTTGGTAATTCAAATGAATGATAAATTGGGTGCATAATGCTAATTAGTATGAGTAAAACATCTATTTAATTAGATACTACTTTTATGGTTTTAAAAGATTTTATATCTATAACGAAAGAATATGTAAGCAGTTTTGAATAAATAAAGATAGTAATCTTATCTATATTATAGATATGCATAAATCAACTCCAATTATTATCGTAAGCATAAGATGATAAAATTACTTCACATTTCTTAGCAATTCAATATATTTCTGAATCACTAGACAAAGTTAGTATAGCTCTTTCAATATATTCTGATATAATATTTTCATAATGCTGAATAATATTTTCATTTATAGATTCCGGAATATCTTCTATTATTTTTTTAATTCAGATGATAAAAGCATTAATATCAAAAGTTAACAGTTTTTTTTCAATATTAGCATCCTCTATTCTACGGAGCAAAATATCAGGGAGATGTGGGTATTTATCATAAACAATATTAAATGAAGTAGCATTGAATACAATATACATTAGTAGTTTTCTATCAAAATTATCACAGAATTCTTTATATATTTTATATGCTATTTTATCATTATTTTCTCAGTCATCAATTGCTTTTCCGACTTTATTTTCATCAAAAAAAGTTTGCATTGTTTCTCATAAACAAAAAACTCACCTTCGTCAACTTTCATATAATTTATGTTTTAATAAATCCTCAATAAATGGACAAAGAAACCTTATCCATATATAATTTTGATTTAAAAGATCATCAAGATTAAGATATATATTATTTTCTTTTAAGTATTCAAAAAATCAATTTCAAATAAACCAATCATTGATTCTTTCATGATTATCATAATTTAAATTTAGACAAGTTCATATAGGATAAGTATAATCTATTAACTTTCCATAATATCCTCTATATAAAACATAATCATATATATCTTTATATCTTATGTTATACTCTTCTTCATCCTCTTCTAATTGTTTTTGAATTTTTTCCCTAAAAGAATTTCATCATCGATCAATCAAACGATCTATATATCTATTTATTTCTTGATCCTTATCTTCAGAAGTAATATTAGTTAATCATATCAAATCTACAAAAAGGTTTTTATAATGATATTTATTTATAGAAATAGACAAATTATATTTGATGTCATGAAAGTCGGGTAATCTCTCTTCTGTATTAGTTAAAACTGCTTTATCTTTCCCCTTATTTTTTCTTTTTTCTAAATATTCTCGTCGTATAATAGAACATATACAACATGTACCGACAAACAAAATCTCTTGAAAAGACATGATCTTTAAATTAACAAATTAAAACTACTTAATATTTCCCATCATCTTACCTTAAATTAAATGAAAATATATTACAAAAGAAAAATTATAAATCAAGCTCAAAGATTTTTATATTATTAATGTTCTTTATTTGCATTTTTATGAGAGAATCATATATTCTTTACTGAAATTTTTGGTAGAAAACTGTAGGAGTATATGTTTATAGGCAAATTTACTTTTATTAGATATTTTTGATATGAAAATTATTTCTCGAAATGTTAATGGGATTAGAGCTGTGCTTCAAAAGGGTTTTCTTGATTTTATAAAGCAGGAAAATCCTGATATTCTCTGTCTACAGGAGGTAAAAGCCTTTGAACATCAATTGCCAACTGAGGTAAGATTTGCGATGCAGGAGTATGAGTATATTTGGCATCGTTCAGAGAGGCCTGGATATGCGTGAACTGCTATCTTTTATAAAAAGTCGCTTCCAATTTCAGTAAAGCATAATGCTTTTGAAAATCCTACATGTTTTAATGATGATGGGAGAGTAACTGCCGTTGAATGGTCAGATTTTTTGCTTTTGAATATTTATTTTCCCAATGGAGGAGATAGGGCGGATGGAACAGAAATGCTTAGCTATAAGCTCGATTTTTATAAACAGTATCAAGAGTTTGTTACTCAGAAAGTTAAAGAATGAAAAAAGGTAATCACAACTGGTGATTTTAATATCTGTCATCGTCCGATTGATATTGCGAGGCCAAAGGAAAATGAGAACTCAATCTGATTTCTACCAATTGAGAGGGCTGAGATGGACAAAATGGAAGAAAGCTGACTTATTGATGTTTTTAGGCTTCAGAATCCTGATTTAGGAGAGAAGTATACTTGGTGGAGCTATAGAGCTGGAGCGAGGCCAAGAAATGTTTGATGGAGATTGGATTATTTTTGGGTAAGTGAAAATTGTTTAGATCAGATCTGAAAAATGGTGCATTACGATCAAGTTTTGGGTTCTGATCACTGTCCGATTGGAATTGAGATAGGGGAGGTTTAGTTCCACTCTTTTTCTCAAGCGATAGAAAGGATTCTAGTGTTTCTCTACATAAAAATCCCTCATTTGAGGGATTTTTGATTACAAGTATTTTTCTGAGATGATTTTTTGCAGCTGGGATTGAATTTCTTCGATGGAAAGATTTGCATTGATTGGTTCTCGAGAGAACTTTTGAGCGAGGTTTTGATGGACAAGTCTTACTTTATTCATTAGTTCGTTATTTTGTTCATGTTGGTGAACTTTTTCAAGTCCAGAGCTGAAGCGTTCTCCATCAAAGAAGAAGGCAAGGTCTTCTTTGTGTAAGTGAGAGTTGATGTTTTCGAGGAAATCTTGGTCTCATCAGGCTCCAGTTCCTCGTGCGATGCCAGTTCCAGTGTAGTCTTCTGCGATGATCCAGATTCAGCTTTCTAACTTATTTTTTAATGTAGAATCGTACTGCGTGCGGTTGATGACTTGTAAAAGTTGAAATTCTGATGAAGAAAGCTGGTTTGGATTTTCTTCTCTGAGATAGGCGTTGAGTAATGGTCAAGAGGGAGCTAAGTCATAAATCGGGTATTTAAGATATTCGGCTTGAAGTCCTTTTTCTCTCAATCGGTCGATGAGAAGGTGGGCTTGTGTTGTTTTTCAGAGGTTATTGATACCGTAGAGGACGATGAGTTTTCCCTTTTGCATACTGTTGTTTTGGATATAAACTATTATAGTATACCATACTGATCTCTATCAGAAAAACAATCAAAAAATCAGATTTTTTTTAGTTTTTCATTTCATCAAAGCCTCTCTCAAAAGAGTGGAAAACTGTGAGTTTTTTGTCTTTGATGACTCGGAGGAGATCTGAGGTTGCTTCTAGAAAATCTCTATCATGGGAAACGATCAAGCTCACTCCATTAAAATCTGCAAGCATTGTTTTTATTGCTTCTTTTGAGCCGAGGTCTAGATGGTTTGTTGGTTCATCCATTACAACGATATCTGGGTGTGCAAGTAGCATTTTTGCTAGTGCTACTTTTGATTTTTCTCCTCCTGAGAGACTTCAGATTTTTTGCTCAGCTTTTTCTGGATCGAGGAGTAAAGCTCAGAGGAAGCTCATTGCTTCTTTGAACGAAACTCCAGGTCAGACAAGTTCTTCTGTGACGGTTGCATTAAAGTCTAGATCATCTGCAATCTGGGAGTAAAATCAGATTTTTACTTTTTCATGGATCCAAATATCTCAGTATTGAGGTTTTAATTCTCATAAAATTGTCTTTAAAAGCGTTGTTTTTCACGCACCATTTTTTCCAATGATTCAGATCTTCATTGTTTTTGTGATTTCAAGGTTTTTTGGTAAAGAGACGAGTGGGTTTTCTCAGTATCCAACTTGAAGCTCTGAAATTCTGATTAGTGTTTCTGGGAGTCTCCGTGTGACCTGGAGTTTTGGTTTGTGGGCTGATGATTCTAGTTCTGGAGCCTCGATTTTATCCATTTTATCAAGCATTTTAATTCTGCTTTGGACTTGTGAGGCTTTACTCGATTTATAACGAAATCTTTCAATAAATCTCTCTTGCTGAGCGAGGTATTTTTGCTGGGCGGTATAGTTTTTAAGTTGAATTTCTTCTCTTTTTTCTTTTTCTAGCAGAAAATCTTCATATCAACAAAAATAGAGATTCAGTTTTTTATTTTTTATTTCTACAGTTTTATTGAAGGTAGAACTTAGAAATTTTCTATCATGAGAAATACAGATTAGTGCCTTATTTCGCATTTGACAGAATGCTTCAATAAAGAGAATTCCCTCAATATCTAAATGGTTTGTTGGTTCATCAAGAATTAAGAGGTCGACATCCTGAAGTAAAAATTTGGCGATTTGGACTTTTGTTTGTTCTCCTCAGGAGAGCTGCGAAATTTTGAAACTTAGTTGTTCTTTGCTGAATCCGAAATATTTGAGAATCTCCTGTTGGAGGTCGTATTTTTGATAGGCTTCATTGAGGAGCATTCGCTCGATAATTTCATTTTGTTCCTCAATGAGTTCGATTGAGTTTTCTGGATTTTCGTCCAAAAGTTTTTTGATTTCCTCGAGTCTTTGAACTTTTGCTGTGATCTCTGGGAAGGTTGTTAGCATCTCGTCTGCTACTGTTCTTTCTCTGGATTCTCGAAATAAATCTTGTGAGAGGAATCAGATTTTTGTATCCTTTAAAATATCAATCTCTCCGTGATCAGCGAGTTCTGGATTGAGAAGTATTTTGAGAAAAGTTGATTTTCCTGCGCCGTTTTTCCCTACAAGTGCGATTTTATCTTCAGGTTTAATTCTTAGTTCGGCGTCTTCAAAGAGGATTGTTGGGCCGAGCTGTTTGCAGAGGCCTTTGATGGTTATGAGATAATCAGCAGATTTTTTGTTGGTATAATTAAAAAGATGTCTTGGGATAGAGGAAAATGAGTTCAGTTTTTCAGAATTTTTTTCTGCTAAGTTTTCTCGCTCAACTCAAAATTCTTTTGTAAGATATTTTTTGAGGCTTTTTTCTTTCGTTTCTTCCTTGGTCTTTTCTGAAAATTGTGCTAGGTATTCATAGCAAACTTCTGCAATTTCATCAAAAGAAAAATCTGAATGGAGCTCCTGAACTTTATTGATGATTGCTGATAAATTCATTGAAAATAGTCTAAAATTAAACAATAGTGCTTAATAGTGTAGTGATTGACTAGGTATTTACAAGTGGAATAAAAAAACTATCACTTCCTCTTGAAAAACAAAGTGAAAAAGATATAAAGCAAATCGTCATCATATGTGGATGGGGAATCGTCTAATGGTAGGACACCGGACTTTGACTCCGTTTGTCCAGGTTCGAATCCTGGTTCCCCAGGGAGTGTGATTGCGGAGTAGAGAAACGGTATCTCGTCGGGCTCATAACCCGAAGATAGGTGGTTCAATTCCATCCTCCGCAACCAAATTAATCGGGAGTAGCTTAATTGGTAGAGCATCAGACTCTGAATCTGAGGGTTATAGGTTCGAGTCCTATCTCCCGAGTATCTTGATTTTTATACATAAGGTAATCAGTTATGCCGGGATGGTGGAACTGGTAGACACGCTTGGCTTAGAACCAAGTGCCTTACGGTGTGCAGGTTCAAGTCCTGTTCCCGGTACTTGATTATCATAGGGTATAAAAATCTGAACTTCGTAGTTTGGTAGTCTCAGACTTTGGAAACTCGACATTGAATGAAAAAAGTCGTATAAAAAGTACAAAATCTAGTGAAAATGGGTCTGATTTCAGTATAGTCATCAACATCGCCAATCCGAGATAGCTCAGTCGGTAGAGCAAGTGGCTGTTAACCACTGGGTCGTGGGTTCGAGTCCCACTCTCGGAGAGTTGATACTCTTTATATTTGATAATTTTTTCAATGCCAATTAAGAAGTCAGCAATCAAAGCTATGAATAGATCTCAAACTCTTGCTAAGAGAAACTATGATTTCAAACTTAGAATGAAGATGGCTATGAAAAAATTCCTTAAGGGAGTTGAAGCTAAAGAGGCTTTGACTGTTGAGGATCTAGCAAATGTTTACAAGGCTATTGATAAGGCTGCAAAGGTTGGTGTTATCAAGAAGAGAAATGCCTCAAGAAAAAAGTCTAGAATTTCAAAAGCATTTGATACTTTGAAGAAATAGAGATCTAAGTCCAGTATTGGACTTTATGCCAGCTTAGCTCAATAGGTAGAGCAACCGCCTTGTAAGCGGTAGGTTGTCGGTTCAATTCCGACAGCTGGCTCCATTTGTACTTTAAGTTAGATGATAGTTATAGTTGGGGTGGTAGTTCAGCCGGCTAGAACGCCTGCCTGTCACGCAGGAGGTCGAGGGTTCGAGTCCCTTCCATCCCGCCACTTCTAACTTTAGTGGTCTTATCGTCTAACGGCTAGGACAGGAGACTTTCAATCTTCTAATCGGGGTTCGATTCCCCGTAAGACCGCCATTTTAATGGGTGATTAGCTCAGTTGGCTAGAGCATCTGCCTTACAAGCAGGGGGTCATAGGTTCGAGTCCTATATCACCCACCATTAATTATGTTAATAACTCTGGGTACTAGTATGGGCATATAGCTCAGTTGGTTAGAGCAGAAGACTCATAATCTTTTGGTCGCTGGTTCAAGTCCAGCTATGCCCACCACAAGTAAATAAACTATATAATAACATATATATAGGTTCGTTGTTCTTCAGGCAACGGACCTTTTTTTGTTTGTTGCTATGAGTATTGCAGAATAAAGGTTGTTGGGGACTTTGATAAGATCAGATTTTTTTTAATTTTTCATTTTGGTTCACGGGAAGTGTTTCTGTGAAAATATTTTTATTGCTGTTACTAACCATCTCTAATGAGAGATACTCTTTAATGCAGACATAAACAAAAAGAGATGTGCAAATACATCTCTTTTTTAGTAATAGTTTTCTCCTTTAGCTCAGCACTGAAATACATTCAATGTGATGGGTGTGGGGAAACATATCAACCGCTTGGATTTTCTGAAACTTAAAGTCTTCTTCAACTAGGAGTTCTATATCTCTAGCCATCGTGATTGGATTGCATGAGATGTAGAGGAGTTTGAAATCATATTCTTTTTTGAGATCAGAAAGGTATTTGATAACATTCGGATGTAGTCATTCACGAGGTGGATCGATGACAACGAGTCAAATATTCTGAATTTTTTCTTTTAGTTCTGGGAAGTTGATGAGCATTTTTTCAGCTGGTGATGCGACAAAATAGCATTTGTCCTCAACTCCATTAATTTTTGCGTTATATCTGGCATCGATGATTGCTTTTTCTACGATTTCCACTCAGATAAGTTCTTCTCCAAGTCCTTGTTTTAGGAGAGAGAGTCCGATACTTCCTGCCCCGCAGTAGAGGTCTAGGATATTCCCTTCAATATGTCCAGTCATTTTTATCGCAGTTGAGAAGAGTTTTTGGGCTCCGAGAGTGTTTGTTTGGAAAAAGGAAGAAGGTGAAACTCTGAAGTTTACGAGGCATTCTTCTTGGGTATGTTGGAGCTGTGTAAAATCGAGTTTTTCATAAATATATCCGTCTCCTCGGAATGTTTTCATTTCAACTTCTGGTGCGTTTACAATGTCGGCAAGTCCGTTATTATAGCTAATGACCATAGTGGTAACCCGCTGTTTGAGAAGGGGATCGTTTTTTATGGTTTCGAGGAACTGTTCTCGGTAATGAGATTGTTCTTGATCCTTAAGGTTTTCGTCAGAGACTGATAGATTCACTAGGAGTTGCCCTGTATTTATTCCCTCTCTGATTACGAGATGACGAAAGAATCCTTGGTGATTTTTCTGATCGTAGACTGGTAGGTTTGATCATAGGCAGAGGCTTTTCATATGTTCAAAAATCTGATTTGCCTTTGTGCTAATCAATCAGCAGTGATCAACATCCACGATTTTGCTGAATTCACCTTGCTTGTGAAAACCAAGGTTAAATTCAGAATTAATTTCATATTTTGTGTATCCAGTTTTGATAAGTTCTTCTTCGGTTTGACCAGATTTTTTTGCTTTTCTAAACTCTTCATTTAATTGTTTATAGACTCCAAAGCTGAATTCAATTTTGTTTCTATACCCTTCTTGGAGTGGTGATCAGATAATCGGCAAAAATCAGATTTCTTGTTTTTTTGACAGTTTTGAAAAAGCGTCTTCAACAATACTCTCTTTGAGCTTTAGTTGGGCATCATAGTTCATGACTTGCCATTTACATCCTCAACATCAGATCTTATGAGCTGCTTGTTCTACTGTATTTTCCTGAAATGGAGAAAAAAAATGTGTACAAATTGGCTTCCCATTGAGTAATGAAGTATCATATTTTTTGATAGCGAGTAGATGACCTTCGATATAATCTTTTTTTGATTTGATAACACGGATATCTACAATACTTCCTGGTAAAGCACCCCCTTTTACGAGAACTTTTTTCCCATCTGGGAGTGATCAGATTCCAATTCCTCCGTATCCGATTTTATAGATAGAGATCCCTTTCAGGATTTTTTGCATTTTATGAAAAAAGAAAGATAAATCTGATGATTATTGTAGAGATTTGGTTGTTCTTTGCAATTGAAAAGAAAAAAAGATGAAAAAATTTGCTTTATTTGATTTTCTGAATATACTTAATGTGTTAATCTGCTTTTATTCTTTATAGTAAACAGAAAATGAAACAAAAAATTGCAGCTTTTATGATGGGACTTGGGCTTCTAGTAGGAAGCTTAGGATTTGTATCTGCTCAACAAGCACAAGGTGGTGGTAAACCAAATGTTACTGCTGGTTTTAATATTAACAATAATAACACTAGTAATATTGGTGGAATCGCTGGAGCTGGTCAAGATGCAGGAGGTAGTCTTGTTGATGTAATTAAAAAGACGCTTAACTGGATTCTTGGAATGCTCAGTTTGATTGTATTTGTATTGCTTCTTTGGTGAGGATTCCAGATGGTGACTGCTGCTGGAGATGACAAAAAGTTCGCTGCAGGGCAAACTATTCTCAAGCAGGCAGGTATTGGACTAGCTTTTATTGCTGCTTCTTGGTTGATTGTTAGTATGATCTTCTGGGTGATTTCTGGAGTTACAAGTTAGTATGAATACAGATCTTTATTTTTTATGCTAAATAGGAGATGAAACAGAAGATTATAGCGTTGATAATGGGAGCTTGAGTTCTATTGTTTGGTAATGCTGGCCTTGTCGTAGAGGCGGCTTCGTGAGATAAAGCTAATATGGGTTTTGGTATCCATCCATCAAATGGAAGTGGGATTGTGGGAATCGCTGGTACGGATAAGACGCAAGCGCAAGGAGATCAGTTGGTAAATGTAATTAAGAAGACTATTAATTGGATTCTTGGGATGCTTAGTTTGATCGTATTTATATTACTTCTTTGGTGAGGGTTCCAGATGGTGACTGCCAACTGAGATGATAAAAAGTTTGGAGCTGGAATGACTATTCTTAAGCAGTCTGCTCTTTGACTCTGATTTATCGCAGTTTCATGGCTGATTGTTAGCATGATATTCCGAGTGTTGTCAGAGGTCGCAAAGTGAAGGTAATATTTGAAATTAGAATTTTATTTTTATAGTAAACAGGAAATGAAGCAAAAAATTGCAGCTTTTATGATGGGGCTATGAATCTTGGCTGGAGGTTTTTGATTAGTATCCGCATCCGCAGCTGATGAGTATAAGTTTTGAGTTAATCCTACGAATGCTGAAGGAATTAACGGGATTGCTGGAACAAAAAGTGGAACTGAACAAAAAAATCAATTAGAGACTGTTATCAAAAATGCTATTAATTGGATTCTTGGGATGCTTAGTTTGATCGTATTTATATTACTTCTTTGGTGAGGGTTCCAGATGGTGACTGCCAACTGAGATGATAAAAAGTTTGGAGCTGGAATGACTATTCTTAAACAGGCTGCTATTTGACTCTGATTTATCGCAGTTTCATGGCTGATTGTTAGTATGATATTCCGAGTGCTTTGACAGGTATGAGCTATGCCTTCGGATACGCCTGCTCCATAATTAGTGATTGGAATCTTAATTATAGAAATCGCTCTTGAAAAGGGGCGATTTTTTGATTGAAAAAAATTCTTGTAAAATAAAAAGGAATATCTATACTCTAGAAGATAATTTTTATATCGTTTTGAAGTAGTATGGCAAAGATCTGATTTCAAAAATTGAAAAAAAATCTGACTTTAAAATCTTTTTTCCTTGTGTTTATTTTTAGCTTTTGAGTACTTTGAATTTGACTTTTGGCAGGGAATGCATTTGGGTGGTTTTTTGCTAGTCCTCAGCTAGAAAAAACCCTCGCTGGAGAGAAGGTGCCGTTTGACAAGACGCATCAGTTTAATATTGAAAGATTTGATAGAGAGGTTGCGGTTAATCAGATGAATGAAGCTCAGATGAAGATTATCTGGAAAAGAGCTCCGCTTTTTAAGCCTTTTATTGACAAAAAGTTGGAGGCTGCTGGTCTTCCAAAGGATTTGTATTATTTGGCATTGGCAGAGTCTGCATTAAGAGAAACTGCTGTGAGTTCTGCAAATGCGGCTGGTATTTGGCAGTTTATTCCTTCAACAGCTAAGGGATATGGACTGAGAGTAGATGATCTTATTGATGAGAGATTCCATCTGGAGAAATCAACAAATGCAGCTATTGAATATCTTAAAAAATCTTATGAGAAATTTGGAAATTGGGGGTTAGCTATGGCTGCTTATAATAGAGGTTCTAATGGTATTTCTAGTGATATGGCGTATCAATATCAAAATAACTATTATGATCTGTATTTGAATAATGAAACCTATAGGTATGTTTTTAGGATTCTTGCGATGAAGGAGATTTTTGAGAATTTAGATCAGTATTTTGATGTTGCTAAGTGGGGAAGTCAATATCAACTTCCAGAAACTCAGAAGATTACTCTTGGGAAAACTGACAATCTTGCAGCGTGGGCTGTCGCTAATGGATATACCTATCTAGAAGTAAGAAATTTGAATCCATGGATTAGAGCGAACAAACTTCCCGCAGGAAATTGGACTATTGAGGTGTATAAGAGATAGTTCTCTTGTTGTATATGATAAAGGAGGAAGAAATCTGATTTCTTCCTTTTTTTTAGGTGAAAATTAGGAAAAAGCTCCCTAGTGTAGAGAGCTTTTTAGTTTTTTTTGGAGTTCATTGCAGTCATCATAGAAATTGGTGAGTTCCTTGATTTCTTCGAAATCTTTGGTATCAGCGATATGATAGAGGTTTGACTTCATTTCTAGGAACCTTTTTTCATTTTCTCTGAGATAGCGAAAGTTTTTGAAAAAACTCCTAACTTCTACGATAGTACATGCGACCACAAATACTGCGATAGTTAGGCAGCCAACTCTCTTATTGCCAGTGCTTAGTATCCCAATTGTAAAGGATATGGCAAAAACGATAGTGGCGGTCGCAGTGTTTGTACTCCTGATTTTTAACTCAGTTAAAGGTGTGATGATATCTTCATACTTTTCTCTGAAGATTTCTTGGGGTGTTTTTGTATTCATGACGGTATTTTTTTGTTTGTTATGAGATGATAACCTTTTTGTATAGAAAGTCAATAGATAAACTAAGGTTTTAAAAAAGATAGTAGAATTTCATAAGATCCCGTTTTAGAAATCCTTTTTCCAATCTTCTAAAATTCTATTGAGATAGACGATGTTATGGAGTCAGATAAGCGTTCCTCATAGAGTTTCCTGCTCTCTGATGAGATGGCAGAGATAAGCTTTTGAGAAGTTTCTGCAGGTATAACAGTCACATCCTTCGGTTAAAGGAGAAAAGTCTGTTCTAAATTTAGAATTTGTGATTTTTATGTTCCCTTGGTCTGAAAAAGCTATTCCGTGTCTTCAGAGTCTTGTTGCCGCTACGCAGTCAAACATATCTACTCCATGTTCAATAGCGAATCTCAAATCTTCAGGAGTTCCAACTCACATAAGGTATCTTGGTTTATCATTTGGGAGGAGAGGAGTTGTGTGAGCTACGACTTGTTCGATGAGCTCTCTACTTTCTCAGACACTTACTCCTCAGATGGCGATTCCGTCTCGAGCAAATTGGCTAAGGTACTGTGCGGATTCAGTTCTCAAGTCAAGGTAGCTCCCTCACTGCACGATCGGAAAAAGTACTCCTCTTGAGTTTTCATATTTTGATTGGAAGTGGTCAAAGGCTCTTTTTGCCCAGCGATGTGTCATAGCGATATGTTTTTGAATGGTTTTTTTGTCGGCTCAGGCTGGGGAACAAACATCAAGTACCATCATGATATCTGAACCGAGTTCACATTGCGTATCTACAACATTTTCTGGAGTAAACATATGTTTGCTTCCATCATATGGAGAGCGGAATTTTACACCTTCTTCTGTGAGCTTTATCCCGACTTTATGAGTATGTTTTTTATCGTTAAATTTTTGGTTTGCTAATCAAAGAGAAAAAACCTGAAACCCTCCACTATCGGTCAAAATGAGTCAGTTTTTTCGATTTTCAAAAGTATGAAGTCCTCATGCTTGCTGAACGATTTTGCTTCCAGGTCTCAGATAGAGATGGAAGGTGTTTGCGAGAATAAGGTTGATAGGCTCTATTTTATCTCAGATGTATTTTTGGTCTTGGAGGAGATCTAGGATCATACCTTTGATCGTAGCTTTAGTTCCAACAGGCATAAAAATTGGGGTTTTTACCTTGATACCGTTGAGTGTTATTTCTCAGGTTCTGGCGTTCCCTTTTTGTTTCAGTATTTTGAAGTCAAGTTTTCACATTGAGTATTTTCTATGATTAAAAGTTTAGTTTATATTATGATTTTTCTTTTGAAAAGCAAGGTTTTGGCTAATGAGTATCGTCTTAAATTCAGATTTTTTTAGTTGATGATTTGGATTTTAGTGATTTAGAAATATATTAGAGAATCCTTAGAGAATTTCTCTTGACATTTTGGAGGAATTCTTTATTCTCTGCTTTTGTCTTTTATTTTTACTTTTAGAGATAGAAATGAACAAATTGTCAATTGTTGCTGCTCTTTCTGTAGGTCTTTTGACTCTTGGAGGAGTATATGCAGAAAATCAAACTGGAGCTGTTGCTTCAAACACTACAGGTGCAAACACTACAGGTGTTGTTGCTCCATTGACTGGAGATAAAGCTCCATTGACTGGAGATAAAGCTCCACTAACTGGAGATAAGGCTCCATTGACTGGAGATAAAGCTCCATTGACTGGAGATAAGGCTCCACTAACTGGAGATAAGGCTCCACTAACTGGAGATAAGGCTCCAAAGAATGAAGATGATGGAGTAGCTATTGGTGGACATAAGATTTTTATGTCACAACCAGTAGGTTCTCTTAGACCTCTTTATCATGTAGGAAAGGATTTGCCTGTTTCATTCCGTGTTATGAAGAAGGAAACTCTTTTCTCTGGAACAACTACTGCTTATGGTTCTATTGATAGTTTCTCTGGAAACTTCAAGGTAAGTCTTGAGATGAGTAATAATCTTGTTGAACCTAAGACATGGAAGGCTCTTGATCCTAAGGATTATCATTTGACTGGAATTGTCCCTGTGTATTCTGGAATGAGCTATCAGCTTTCAGGACTTAGAGTAAAGGAACCAGGTTTCTATAGAATTACTATCCAACAAGAAGGTGGAGAAAAACTAAGTGGAACACAAGAAATTAAAGTTTTCACTTATCAATCAGAATATGCATTTACTGGTGATGAACTTGCTAAAGTAAAGGCTGTAAGTCAGATTTGGGATAATTTGGTTGATACTTTGAAAAAGCAATCTCCAAAACTTTCTGGAGACCAGAACTGGATTAAAGCTTCAGATGACGTAAAATCTAATATTAATGCTATCCTTGCATATGAGGCAGATGAGAAAGTTGCAACTAAGGAAAATAGACCTCACTATTATTCAGCTCCAACTGATTGGAGATCATTCTCTTACTTGATCGGAGCTTGGATGGCTGATACTATTCAACTTAGAAAATAGTTTTTAAAAGCTGAAAAAATCCTTGTATTAACTAGGAGAAAGAAAGTCCTCATTGTGAGGACTTTTTTTGTTTTTCTTGGATACTTTTCCTTGCAAATGAGCTTGATTTCACTACACTAGAGTCAGTTTTTTCAGCTTTTTTATTATTAAATAGAGCAGGGATATGCCTCGTATTGTAGATGTGATCGAAGAACTTAAAATTGATAAAGCAACTTTTGCCAAAGTGTATGAAAAGGTGATGGATAAGCCGCTCAGTGCAAAGGCTGCGACTATTTCTGATGCAAATTTGGAAAAGATTAAGTATGTTTTGGATCAATTGCCGTCTAAGTGAGCGAAAACTGCTAAGGAGGAAAAACAGCCTGTTAAAAAAGCAGCTCAAGAGGCTAAAGTTTTGAAATCTGATGAATTAGGATTCGGAGGTGGATTTTTGTCTGGACTTGGATTTTCAAAACAGGAGGAAAAGACTGTAGAACCTGAGCAAGATGAAGATGATCTTGCATTGCATAATATTCAGATTCCTGTGGTTTCTAGTGAGGAAGTTTCTCAGGAGAGAATTAGTTTCTCTCAACCTACGCAGAGATATGAGGCTCGTAAGATTTCTTCAGCTCCTGAACAACCAAAAGAAAAGAAAGAATTTCCAGCAAAAAAGCAGCATGGGAATATTTCAATTGGACAGGGAACTTATAAACCAAAGGAGAAAGTTGTGGCAACTGCTGCTGATTTTGCGAGATTCCAGGCTGAGAAAGCACCAGAAAAGAAATCTGATTTTTCTGAATGAGTTGCTAAAAAACATCATACTTCACAACCTGAGAAAAGGGTTGAAAAGAGACCTGAGAATAAGCCAGCTGCACCAAAGGTACATAAGGAAGCTACAACTTCAGCAAATCTTGTAAAGAAAACAGAGGTAACTATTGATGAAAATATTACTGTAAAAGAGTTCTCAGAAAAGATCTGAGTTCCTTTGCCTGAGGTGATGAAAAAGCTTATTGCAAATGGTATTATGACAAGTTTGAATGCAAGTCTGGATTTTGATACAGCATCTTTGATTGCTGAGGATTTGGGGGTTTTGCTTAAGAAAAAAGAAGCAACTTTGGATGCTCAGAGTTTTATGGAGTGAGATTTGCAGAAGATATTGGATATTGATAAGGAGGCTGAACATCAGGTTGAGAGAGCTCCAATCGTTACTGTAATGGGACATGTAGATCATGGAAAGACTTCATTACTTGACTATCTGAGAAAAACGAGTGTTGCTGGTTGAGAAGCTGGAGGTATTACTCAGTCAATCGGAGCTTCGATGATTGATTATAATAATAAGAAGATTACCTTTATTGATACGCCAGGGCATGAGCTCTTTACTTCGCTTAGAGCGAGAGGAGCGAAACTTACTAATATTGCGATTATTGTGATTGCGGCTGATGATAGTGTGATGCCTCAGACGATTGAATCAATCAATCATGCGAAGGCTGCTTGAGTGCCTATTATTATTGCAGTAACTAAGATTGATAAACCTGGTAATAATATGGAACAGATCAAAGCTGACGTTGCCAAGCATGGTTTGACTCCGGAGGATTGGGGAGGAGAGACGCCTTTTGTTGGGGTTTCTTCAAAAACTGGTCAGGGAATTGATGTTTTGCTAGAGTATGTCCTTTTGCAAGCTGAGATGCTAGAGCTGAAGTATAATCCTGAGAGACAGGCGGTTTGAGTTGTTGTAGATGCCTATAAAGATCCAAAGCAAGGAGTAGTTGCAAGTTTGATTGTCTTGACTGGAACACTCAAAAATGGAGATATTATCGTAGCTTATAATACTTATGGTAAGGTTAGAAGAATGCAGAACTGGATTTGAAAGAATGCTTCAAAAATTTCAGGAGGAGAGCCAGTTCAGATTCTTGGATTTACTGAGTTGCCAGAACCAGGAAGAATTGTTGAGGTTGTTTCTAATGAAAAAGAGGCTAATCAGAGAATTGCCTTTATCAAGGAAAATGAGACCAAGGCAAAGGGAGATGGAGCTTTGCAACAGTTCTTGGCTCAGTTGAAGGCTGGAGACCAGTCAAAGATATCAGAATTAAGACTGATTTTGAAGGCGGATGGTTCTTCAAGTTTGGAAGCCTTGAAACAGGCTGTTGATGGAATATCTCTACCAAAGCATGTTACTATCAAGGTTGTGCATAGCGATGTTGGATATTTTGGAGAAAGTGATCTTTCGCTAGCTCAGGCTTCAAGAGCAATTTTGCTCTGATTTAATATCTCAATGAATGCGGCTCTTAAAAAGAAGGCTGAATCTCTCAAGATTGAGATGAAAACCTTTGATATCATCTATGAATTGACTGATTATCTTACTAATCTTTTGCTTGGTATGGTTGAGATTGAAAAAGAAGAAGTTGTTGTTGGGAAGCTTGAGATTCTTTGAGTTTTCCATACTGAGACCAGAGAAATGACGATTTGAGGAATGGTTAAGGAAGGAAAGGTGAAAAATAAGCTTAAGTTTAGAGTATATAGAGGAGAGGATATTTTGACAAATGGGGAGATCTTGTCTCTCAAGAGAAATAAGGATGAAGTGAAAGAAGTGAATGCAGGAGAGGATTGTGGAATGAAGGTGAAGATGGGAAAGAGACTTGATATCTGAGATATTCTTGAATTTTATGAGATGCAAGAGGTGAAAGAGTAGTTTTTTATTCTCTTGTGCTGATAATTTTGCCTTTAGACTATGTAAAGGATGAAAAAGCTGATCTTTTGGATCAGTTTTTTCTTGTTTTTGAGAGGTAAAAAAATATAAAAAAATCAGATTTTTATTTTTCTAGTTATGAGTAATGCAAACTAATTCATTGATACATAATGCGGTATACGCTGCGGATAAGCCACAGGTTGAGCTTCTTTTGGATACTCCATTCTCAAAGGAAATTCGTATCTGTCTCTCAAAGGGGCAGGAAATGAAGAGGCATCAAACTGCCTTTCCAATTGTTGTTGAACTTTTCGAGTGAGAAGCTGAATTTTGAGTAGAGGAGCAGATTTATCATTTGCATAAGGGAGATATCCTTACTTTGGAAGCGGGGATCCCCCATGATGTAAAAGCACTTGAGGAGAGTATTATCCGTTTGACGCTTTCAAAGCAGGATGCGGTTGCTCGTGTGGAACAAGTTGCTCAGCAAAGTGCATAATGATTGTAAAAGGCTGAGAAGTCAGCCTTTTATCTTTTTTTATTTTTAACGATTGATTCTTTGATGGCGAAACTCTACTTTAGATACGGGGCAATGAATGCTGGGAAATCAACTGCGCTCATGCAGGTAGCATATAACTATGAGGAGAGAGGTATGCAGGTGCTGATTTTAAAGCCAGCTACTGATAGTAAGTGAGGTGCTAGTGTTGTTTCTAGGATTTGACTGGAGAGAAAGGTTGATGCTTTTATTGAAAAGGGGGAGAGGATTGATGCTATCCTTGATAGGATTTCTGAACAGGGAAAATATGCGTGTATTTTGGTAGATGAAGTGCAATTTTTGGAGGAAACACAGATTGATCAGCTTTTTGAAATTGCGATTTTGAGAGATATTCCAGTCATTTGCTATGGATTGAGGACAGATTTTTTATTACAGACCTTTCCTGCGAGTGGAAGGCTTTTAGCATTGGCGCATAGTATTGAGGAATTAAAGACGATTTGTCGCTGCGGGAGGAAAGCAGTATGTAATTTAAGGCTGATAGACTGAAAACCGGTGTTTACAGGAGAGCAGGTAGCAATAGATGGAAGTGGTGATATTCGTTATGAGTCAGTATGCTGAAAATGTTTCTTTAAGCTCAAGGAGCAGTATGCCTAATTTTTGGTTAGCTCTTGCAAAATCTGAAAAAATAGCTATACTTTTGCTGTGAAGATTGCCCTCAACATTTAGGTGGATTAAAAAGCAGGAAAGGAGGCTGAAAATCAGATTTTTTTGCTTTTTAATCTATCTTGAAGAAGAGTGCTGAGGCGGATTTTCTCAGACTTTTTTATTTTTTAGAATATAAAAAAATGGTAGTAAGAAAACAATTTGAGCTTGCTCGCCAATCAATGACTTGGCAAGGAAGGGAAATTTCTCTTGAAAAGGGGAAATTAGCTGTGCAGGCAGATGCGAGTATTAGAATGCAGATGGGAGAAAATGTGATGCTTTACTCAACAGTTATGGAGAAAAATCCGAAAGAAGGACTCGATTTTTTGCCGTTAATGATTGATATGAGAGAGAGTTATTCAGCTGCTGGAAGAATTGCTGGAGCTGTATATAGAAGAAGAGAGGGAAGACCTTCTGATACTGCAATCTTGTATGCGAGATTGACAGATAGAGCTTTGAGACCTATGTTTCCAAAGGGAATGATCAATGATGTGGTAGTTTCAATTACTCCGCTTGCATTGGATCATCAGTTGGGACTTGGAGTAATGCATATTATTGGAGCTTCACTTTCTATTATGGCGGCTGGGATTCCGTTTGATGGTCCCGTTGGAGCTGCGCAGATAGGATATCTTGATGGAGAATTTATCGTAAATCCGACTCTTGAACAGTTGGAAAAATCAGAATTAAATCTTTTGGTGGCTGGAAAGAAAGGTTCTATCAATATGATTGAATGTGAGGGAAAAGAATTCCCAGATGATTTGATGAAAAAGGCCTTTGACCTTGGACAAAAGGTAATTGATGAGGCATGTGATTGGCAGTTAGACTTTTTGAAAACTTTGGAGATTAAAACTCAGGAAATCACTTTTAATAAGCCATCTGAGGAAACTATGCAATTGGTAGATCAGGTTTTGACTGCTGAAAGACTTGAGGCGATGGCTGGGAATACTAAGACTCCATTTAATGAGCTCTATTCTCAGTATGAAAAAGAGGCTTTGGCACTAGCAGCTGAAAAGGCTGAGAGTGAGCAGGCGAGTGAATACACTGAAAGTAAGATCAAAATGGGAGTTTTCAATGCGATTAAGAAGTTTATTAGATCAAGAACTATTGAAACAGGGAAGAGAATAGATGATAGAGGAGAGCTTGATATTAGACCACTCTATTGTGAAGTTGATAACTTGCCTAGAGTGCATGGAAGTGGACTTTTTTGGAGAGGAGATACTCAGGTACTCAGTACTGTTACGCTTGGTGGACCAACTGATTACTTGGTGCTTGATGATATGGAACATGATGATGTGCAGCAAAAGTATTTTCATCACTATAATTTCCCTCCATTTTCAACTGGAGAAGCGAAAGCTATGAGAGGAACTGGAAGAAGAGAAATCTGACATGGAAGACTTGCTGAGAAAGCACTTGAAAATATGATTCCGAGTAAAGAAGATTTTCCGTATTCAATTAGAGTTGTGAGTGAATGTCTAGGATCTGGAGGTTCGACCAGTATGGGATCAGTTTGTGGTTCTACACTTGCATTGATGGATGCTGGAGTGCCTATTAAGAAGCCAGTAGCTGGAATTGCTATGGGATTGATGAGTGAGCATCTAGAAGATGGAACAATTACTAAGTATCGTATTCTTAATGACCTTATGGGAACAGAGGACTTTACTGGAGATATGGATTTTAAGGTGGCTGGAACCAAAGAAGGAATCAATGCTATTCAGCTTGATACTAAACTGAAGGGACTTACACTCCAGATTATCCATGAGACGATAGACAGAGCAAGTAAATGATATAAGGAGATTATGGATTTTATGCTTGAGACTATCGGACAGCCAAGAGAAGCTGTTAAGGAATATGCTCCTAAGATTCATGTTTTCAAGATCAACCCTGAGAAAATCAAGGAAGTTATTGGAAAAGGAGGTGAAGTTATTGATAAAATTATTGAACAATGTGATAATATTAAGATCGACTTTGAAGATGATGGAACTTGTTTCTTGACTCATAGCAAACAGGAAATTATTGAAAAGGCGAAAAATCTGATCATGGAAATTGCAACAGATTTGGAAGTTGGACAGGTTTTTGATGCAAAGGTTGTAAGAGTTGAGGCATATGGACTTTTTGTTCAGTTACCAAAGGGAAAGCAAGGACTTTGCCATGTTTCAAATCTTGGTCAGAAATTCACTGATGGATTGGATAAACATTTCAAGGTTGGAGATATGATTCATGTTGTGATCTCTCAGATTGGACAAGATGGAAAGATTGCTGTTAAGAGAAAGCTTGGTTAAAAGTTTGAAATAATGAAAATGAAAAATCTGATTTCTCAGTTGGGAGATCAGATTTTTATTTATTATTTTGGAGTTTATATCTGATATTTTCGGAGATTTTTTTTCTATCTCGGCCTCTACTCATAAATTCATGCATTGCTTTTTTTAAGGTTGGAAGGGATTTATCTGATACGAGGATTCCGGATTCCTCATCAATAAGTTCAGCGCTGGCACCCTCTTCAAATCCGAGGACTGGAACGCCCATGAGAAGTGCTTCTGCTGTCCCTATTCCAAAACTTTCCTTTGTGAGATTGATCAGTCCTGAGCTGTCTTTTATGGTTTCTGCGAGTCCATCTTGCATTCGACCTGTAAAAATGATTGTTTCTCCAGCGATGTTTTTTAATTTTTCTTCATCTGGCCCAGAACCTATCATCAGAAGAGGTAATTTGAGCTCATTGAAAAGTTTGATAATGACTTCACACTCTCTCACAAAGCTCACGAGTCTTCCTACGCAAACAAAATATGGTTTTGGAGTCTGGGAAATGCCCATATATCGGTACTGATCGCTGATAGTAGGGTAGTGAACAGTTGATGAGAAACCGTAGATCTGTTTTGCTAATTTTTGGGTGTAATGACTATTAGAAACTATTGTGTCAAATTTTGTATAGGACTGATCTCGTTTGCGAAGCTTTGGAGCGATTTTTTTAAAAAGCCATTTCTTCCATCAATGAAACTTGCCTAGGTATTCCTCGTAATGACTCCGAATATACTGCATTGGGGAGTGTAGGTAGAGTGAGGTTGGGACTCAGATTGGATCGATATTTTTTGCAATAGCGAAAGATGAAATCTGAACTTCATCAGGTTTTCGTTTTTTTATCTTTCTTGAGAGAATTTTCATGAATAAGGGATAAAAAACGATCAGATTGCGGTAGTCAAAGATCGAAGACAGAATTTTGACTTTTCTTTTTTTGAAATAGAGGAAAATCTTTGCTAGCCAATTTGGTAGAGCTTGAATGATAGGTATAGTATAGCTTTTTTCAGGAGATCAGGGAATTGGGATATGAAGCTGTTTTTGTTCTGAAATGAGGGTGAAAAGCTGGATCTGTGTTTCTGGTCAGTTTTTTCTGAGAGCTTTTATGAGAAGGTCGTTTAGCACTTGCATTACGCCTCATGGCATGGTCCAACAGTTGACAAAGGCGATTTTCATTTCAATCTCTCAGTATATAAAAGTCGTTTGAGTATAGGAGAAAAAAGGCTGATTTCAAGGGGATTTTTGTGACTTAAATTCTGACTTGACTTTTGTTTCAGAAGTCCTACACTCTATAGATATAGAGCTTATTTCAGGCTTTTTTATCTCTTAAAAGAGTAGAAACGATGAAAACTATGGATAGATTGCTACTTTTGGTGATTGCTGGAGTGCTAGCTGGAACCTACTATTTTACGAATAGTCATGTTTCTGGTCCTGTTGAGCAAAAAAGTGTGAGTGTTGTTGGAATTGGTGAGGCGAGTGCGACTCCAGATCAGTTGACGATTACCTTTTCTATTGCTCAGACTGGTGCAACTACACAAGCTGCACAAGAATTAGTAAGTAAGCAAATTGATCAGCTTAGAAAGGGGCTTACTGATCTTGGGATTACGGAACAGCTCAAAACAGAATCATTCACTACTTCTCCTGATTATTTTTGGAAAGATGGAGATCGTGAGCTTCGTGGACAAAAAACCGTTGCTTTGTTTAGTATCAAGCTAGAGGGGGAAGATTTTCAGAAGAAATGAAATCAGGTTCTTCAGTTTTTGCCTCATGTCGGTGATGTAGAGATCTCTAGTACTTATTATACTCTTTCGTCTCAGGAGACGCCAAAACTTAAGGCGAGAGAAAAGGCGTTTGAAACTGCGAAAGCTCAGGCTGAACAAATGGCAAAACTTTTATGAAAAAAGCTTGGAAAGGTACTTTCAATTTCGGCTGAAAATTCATCTTATGATGGTCCAATGCCATATTATGCAAATGCGGTGATGAAGGAATCTGCTGTTGCAGCAGCGAGTCTTAATGCTGACTCTGAATTAATTTCTGCGGGAGAAGAAAAGATTACAGCGAGTCTTAATGTAACTTTTGGACTTGAGTAATTTGGATTTTATGTCAAAAATAAAAAAACTGATTTCAGATATTGAGATCAGTTTTTATTTTAAGTATTTATTTACTCGCTTAGCTGAAGGTATAAGGAGATTTTTCCTCAAAAAGTTCTTTTGTAAGATTGAGTTTATTGACTGAATTTGCATAGCAGGTGATAAGTTTTTCTCACTTCTGAACTTTGTTTCCAAGTTTTTTGTGTAGAAAGAGCCCAGCTCAGGCATCTCCTGGAGCTCCTAGCGTTCTAGCTAGCATATTGAGATACTTCATATCAATACCTGTGAGTTCTCACTCTATTGGTGCAGTATAGTCAAAGGTTTCTGATCCGAGCGAAAGTTCTTCGGAGTTGATATCAGGTTTTTCTCCTCCTTGTGCTTTGATGATTTCTTGAAGCTTTGTTCGTGCTTTTCAGCTGAGAAGTTCTGAAGTAGCAAGTTCTAGAGCTCAGAAGTAGTCTTCTTTTAGACCGCAGATTACGATGAGTTGAGCTGCTAAATCAAGTGCTTTTTCTTGAAGGTCAAGAGCTCTTTCTGGGTGCTGTTGCAGAATCCTAAGAACCTCTCTCACTTGGAGAACGGCTCAGATTCCGTTTCCGATTGGCTGAATGGCTTGCGTGATTGCGACTTCTGTTTTTATCCCTAGTGATGAGCCAATATTTCTGAAATGGCTTGCGATTCTCTCAGCATCGGCTTGGTTTGTGACTTTTGCAGTTGGTCCGACTGGGATGTCTATCAAGCAATGGTTGATTCCCATAGCGTAATTTTTTGCCATGATGCTTGAGATCATTCTGGCATAGGGTTCCATCCCAAGTGGGGCTGAGACTTTGATAATTCTATCGTTTGCTGGTGCAAGGTTAAGATTTCCGTTCCAAGCGAGGCAACATTTGTGCTTATCTACCAGTCTGATGATTTCAGATTTTTTAAGTTCGCTTTTCATGAGCACTTCTACGCATTCTCCAGTTGCAGCTGGAGAGGTGATTGATTTAGAGAAGGTTTTTGGGATTGTGATCCCTAGTGAAGCGAGTAGCGGAACGATGATCATTGTGGTTTCGTTTCCTGATACTCCTCCGATGCAATATTTACTCGCAACAATCCCTGGGAAACGGTACATATCTCAAGTATAAGCGGTGGCTTTCGTAGTATAGGCGAGTTCTTCAGGATCAGATTTATAGAAAAAGCTTGTCGCGGTATAATAGGCTAAAATCAGATCTGAAAGTTTATTATTTTGCATATCTTCAATGATGGCGTCAATTTCCTCGGTAGTGAGTTTTTCTCAGAGGAGTTTTTTTCTGATGGCTACTAGAGAGAGTGGGTTTGTCCTCATGAATGAAACGAGGACATTATCTCCTTCCATAATTGGGTAGTTATCTAGTAATTCCTGAGTTGCTCAGATAATTCCAGGTTCGAGTTCATCAGAAAATGCAACATCAACAACATATTCTTCTTTATTTCTGATGAGTGAGATTTTGTCTTGAGGGGAGATTCCGTAGGCAGTAGCTTCTTGAGTATTGAGCATAGCTACGATTCCTTCTCAGTTACTGATATTGAGTTTTTTGATTTTTCAACTAAAGATTTCCATAAAGTTTGATAAAAAGAATAAAATCAGATTTTTTTTGTTTTTTTATGCAGGTGTACTTTGGATTTTTGGTAGAATCACTTTATCTGCATAGGCGACTTCTTGCTTTCTGACTGTTGGTTCTACTTGTCTTAGATATTCGCTCTCGATATCGCTAAGAAGCTTATTGTAGCTACTTTGATACTCTTTATTTCTTGTGATATCTGGGCTTTCTCGTAGATTTACGAGTGTTGAGACTTTTTCGATATCTAGGATCCTATCGTTTGGACCTCCTTTTCCTCAAGATTTCTCCAATCGATTCATTATTTTCCCTATGGTAAATTTTGATTTTTCTCGATTGTTTTGGAGACTTTCTACTTGTCTAATTTTTTCTCAGGAGAGGGCATATTTAATCAAATTTCTTGGGGTTTCAATGTGTTTTTTGAAATCTGTATATTGAACGACTTCATTAGTCTCTGTTGGTGTTTTTCATTCGGTAAATTGTCCTCTTTCTCCGATACGATCTGCAAATTGTTTTAATATTTTTAATTGATTTGTTGAGATGTTCGGTTGCTTGAATGTTTTTAGGATTGGAGCAAAGAAGCTATAATAACCAGGATCTGTATTTTTATTAAGTTGTTCTTTTTTTAGTCCAAGTCCGGATTTGATTTTTGTGATGATCCCGGTTTCTAGTTGCTCTTTTTCTATTTCATGCTTGATGCTGGTTGCTTCAGTATCTCAGAGGTTATGTTGAATATTTTCTCCAAGCTTAGTTTCAATTACTTGTTTGATTTCTTTGTATGAATCTAGTCTTTTATCTGGGAGGATGGTTTTTGGATCTGCTTGATTCATTAGCTCGGTGAACCCTGGGATTTTAAAGAGTTTTTTTTGTTTTGTCCCTGTAATATCTATGGACCTTGTTTCGTCGTTGATGTTATTCGTACTTATAGAAAATTCTCCTGTGATTGGTGTAAATTGGTAGGAAACTTTTGGATTATTGGCATCACTATATTGGTAGTAGCTTTTCCCCTCAGCTTTTTGTATTACTTTTCAATTTATTGCTGAGATTCCTAGCTTCTCAAACAGTACTTTTCATGATTTTAAGGCTGTTAGTTCTGCTTTTTCTTTAATGATCTGTTGGAATTGTTGTCTCTCGCTTGTAATCATCTCCTCTCTTATAGGGCTCTCTTCTCGAATTTTTTGAAGCTTTACGAGATCAGGATTCGATTTATCTTTTATGAAGAGCTTTGATAGAAGTGATATGAGCTTGTCTGTCTTCAATTTGAGAGCTTCAACTTCAGGACTTTTTATGAAGGCTTTTAGGTATTCTTTGTAGGTTTCCTTCGGGATATTTTTTAGGATATCTTCTTGGGGAATGTTGTCGAGTTCTTTGATGAAATCAGTTTTTTCACTTGTTCCAGCAGTGGAATCCATGATTTTTTTATCATTATTTTGTTCTAGGAGTTCTGCTTTTGTTTTATACTTTTTTTCGTTTTGTTGTTCTTTTACTTCTTTTTCCTTTGTTTTCTTTTGAATATTATCTCTTTCTAGACTATTTGTGCTTTTTGATGTATAGCTTTGAGTTCAACTAGATTTTTGTTTCTTTTTTAAGAAATCTGCATTCCTTTTAATATAAGTACTGAGATGATCTATAATTTTTGCTAGACTCTCCTCATGAGTCGTTTTTCATATAAGAATTGATTTTGTATCTTCAGTTAATGCTTCTTTTTTTGTTAGGTAATTGTAGAAATTATTAAGCTTTTTTAATAACCATCCCTCTTCTTTGGATATTCATTCATTCTTTAGAATATTTCTAAAATATTCTAAGTATTTTTTTGTTGAATTTGTTATGTTTTTCCCTTTGATGTGTTCTAATATTTGTTTTTCGCTTAGATTTGATTTTATTAGGCTGTTAAAAGTTTCGTTAGAGATTGTTTGTCAATTTTCGTTTGGTCCTCAGCTTTTTTTCTTTCTCCTCAGGATTCAAATATTGTTGCTCATATAGTTCTGAACATGAGTGATGGCTTTTGCTGTGAGTTTTATTAGATCAAATTTAGTATTTTTCAGAAGATTTTTTGTATCATTTGTTAGTTGTTCTCACTTTTCTAGAAAATTTATAATATTTGTTAGTTTTTTATATACTCGATTTTCTTTTTCTAGTCCTTCATTTTTTAAGATGTTTTGAAACTTAGTTAGATAGTTTTTTACTATAGAGGCAAGCTGGATTCTTCATTTATTTATCTCGCTCTTTTCTTTATCTGTTGTAAATATAAGATGTTTTTCTCAATTACTTATCTCATTTATTTTTTGTATAGTGATTGCTCAGAGTGTTTTTTTGATTTCTTGTATATAGTTTTCTTCTTTTTTATTCCAATATTTAAGGCTATCAAGATTTTCTCCTTGTCCAATTTTTTTATCAATGCTAGAAACTTTATCAGTGCTTTTTTTTGCTGATTTCCCTTTTTCATAAGATGCGTGACTTCCTCATTCTAGGCTCATTTTGAGCTATTTCTAATAAATGTAAATCTTTTTAATTATATCTGAAAAGTCTTGAAAAAACAAATTTTTAAGCACAAAAAATCAGATTTTTTTTGATTTGATTGCATTTTACTTAAAAAATCGTATATCTTGATGAAGGATTTTACTTTTTAGTGATAATAGAATGAGACTTAGAGAGGAATTAGAGGCTCGTGGATTGCTTTATCAGTATACTGATGAGAAATTTTTTGATTTGTATGAAAAGTGAGGCGAGAAATTCTATTGTGGCTATGATCCAACTGCGGATTCTCTTCATCTTGGGCATTTTTTGACCTTTATGGCTGCAGTAAATTTTATGAAGAGGGGAAATACTTTTGTGATGCTGATCTGAGGTGCAACTGGGATGATTGGAGATCCAACTGGGAAAAGTGAGTCGAGAGCCTTTCTTTGACTCGATCAGTTGAGGCATAATCAAGAGGCGATTACTAAACAAGTTGGTCAGATTTTGGAAAATTTAAAAAAACTGACAGGAAAGGATTTTCAATTTAAAGTCGTGAATAATTATGATTTTTACAAGGATTTGTCAGTCTTTGACTGGTATAGAACAGTTGGGAAATATATCACGCTAAATACTATGCTCAGTAAGGAATCAGTGAAAAAGAGGCTGGAGAATACTGAATCTGGGATCAGTTATACTGAGTTTAGCTATATGCTTTTGCAGGGAAATGACTTTGTTCATTTGTATGAAAATGAAGGTGTAAAGCTTCAGATTTGAGGATCTGATCAGCGAGGGAATATGGTGACAGGAACTGAAATGCTTCGTAAAAAGACTGAAGGTGAGTTAGAAAGTTATGTTATGACCCTGCCTTTGATGATGGATTCAACAGGAAAAAAATTTTGAAAATCTGAATGAAATGCAATTTGGTTAGATCAGGAGAAAAATAGTCCATATTTTGTGTATCAGTATTTTGTGAATACTGCGGATGCTGATGTAGAGAAATTTTTGAGGGCCTTTACTTTGCTTGAAATCTCAGAAATAGAGGCGATTGTTTCGCAACATGTTCAGCAACCAGAGCTTAGGTATGGACAGAGACAGTTAGCGAATTATGTAATTCAAACTCTTTTTGGGAAGGAGGCTGCTCAGCAGGCTGAAAAGATTTCAGAATTCCTTTTTGGGGAAAGAGATAAAATGGAGCTATTGTCTTCCTTTTCTACTGATGAACTGCAGGCTTTAGCTAGGGAAACTGGAGGTTGTAGTGTTCAGGAAGATGAGATCAGAATTTTGGAACTTTTGGTGCTAGCTTGAGTTTGTGAATCTAATGGAGATGCAAAGAAACTTATTGCTCAGGGGGCGATCTCTGTAAATGAGCAGCTTGTTTCTGATATTGGTCAGAAGTTTTCGAGGAGTGATGCGGTTAATTGAGTTTTGCTTATTAGGAAAGGAAAGAAAAATTATAAAATTGCTCAGTTTTAATTTTTTTCTTTACGCAAATGCATACCTTCCAGCTTTTGCTCCCTAATGATGGGAGAAAACTTAAAAATCTTTTTACAGCTCTTTTGAAAAAAGGGGTAATTTCTCAGGCGGTTGTGATGAATTATGCTAAGATTTATCAGCTTTCTGAGCCAAAAATAAAAAAATCTGAAAAAAAACTGGTTATGTTTCTTGGTGTGGTTGAGGATCAAGAAAAATTTCTTCACCTTGTATCTCAGATCAGTTGATGGACTTTTGAGAATGGAGATTTATTCCTTCTGCCTTGACTTTCTTAAAAAAAGCCTCTTTGAGTGAAACTCAAGGAGGTTTTTTTGTCTCTCAGGATGCTTGAGAAGATGCGGGAGGCTCTTCCGTGTCTTCATTCTCTTTTTTAAAGAGGTCTCTAAATAGTATTTCGTCTGCCTCAGTTATAAAGATCCTGGTTGATGCTGCGATTACATAGCCGATGAACCCACCGATTATGATTACTGATGAGATCGCAGTGTATGCGATAGTTGTTGACTCTGCTTTGCAACTGACAAGTAATCCTCCCAGAAGCAAAAATACGATACACTTTTTCATTTGTTTAATGATTTTTTGGTTTTCTGGATGCTATGATAATTATTTTGTAATAAAAGTCAATATAAATAAAAAAGGAAGAAGTCTGATTTATTCTTCCTTTTTTAGGTGGATTGCTAGTACTCAATATTCTTTTTCTTGAACTGGAGTATAGAATTGATGATAGATTGTAATTCATTCTTCGATTTTAGAAATTCAGGGAATGATCTTTGTTATATCCTCTTGTTGGAGCATTGTTTGGAAGTTTTTGTAGTGAGCGATTCTTTCTACCAAAAATATCTGAGCAGTATTTTCAAGTTCTATTTTATCTCAGGGCATGAGGTTTGAAAATTTTCATTTGTTGAGTCTTCATTCTATGGATTTTTCTCAAGTGAGGAGCTGAGACCTGTAAGGTTCTTGAACATTGAATGTTGTTTTCATTTAGTGCTCTGATTTACATTTAAATCCGTTAATTCAGTATTTCTTTATACTTTCTTCATTTCAAATGATTGAGTTATGCATTTTTATTATTTCTATTCAGGAGAGATTAGTTGCTGATATATTTTCAATATAGTCTTCAAGTGAGCTATATTTAATATTATTTTTGATTTCTTTTTTCAGTGTTTTTCACTCATGAGAAAAGGTGAGAAAATCTCAGATCTTATATTTTTGTGGTTCCTCTCCTGATATTCATATTCGTGTTTCTTTATCTCCAAAAAGTTGTGGGAAATCAGATTTTTCTGTATTAATGTTCCAATTTCTAGGTTTTAATTTTTGAGATAATGGACAATATAGGTATACTTCACTGTCTCAGTCTTTTTTGTATTTGTTGTAGACTTCGTAGAGTGGTTGGAAATTCATTTTTTTGAACATATGTAGTGATTTTGGTGCTTTCTTCTTAGACACGGAAGTATAGATTCCATCTGCATTTGGATAGTTTTTTTGGATAGTATTTAGAAAGATTTCCCAGAGCTTCCAAATATGTCCTTTTCAAAATTCATCAAAGAGGAACATACTTTTGAGCTCTATATATCAGTTTTTTGTCTCTATGCACGGTTCCTCGGATAGGAGTTGATTTTTGAAAACGAGGATTCAAATTGGTTTTTCATTATGCTCTAGAAAAACATAGTCTCTGTCAGCTTTTTTTATCACTTTTAGAATATTGTCTTTAAGGTTACTATAAATTGGACTGAGTTGGCGATAATATGATCTTAGTACTGAAAAAATCTGTTGCTGAGAATACTCTGATCAGGTAGAGATTTTGTAGTCTGTGTCTTTATTTATCTTTGATGCTATCTGATTTTCCCGTAGTTCAAGAGTATTGTCCATTTTCGTTGTTTGAAAATGTAAACTAAAATCTTTTTCTAAGTCTGATCAAGAGGCATCTCTTGATTATCATTACATATAGGTCTGATGTCCCCATTCTCAATTATCTCACATCTACCATAGATTTTGTTATTGAAAATATAACTTCCATCTCGTAGACCGTAGATTTTTCTCGTATAGGATTCTTGAAGTAGGATGTGCATTATTTCAGGATTCTCTCTTTTCTTTTCAAAATGTGGTTCAATGCTGATTTTACTAAGTCCTGATCCCTCCAATAGCAGAGGTAAATCAGTTTTTTTGATTTTCTCAGAAGTATTTAAGACTGAGTTGGAACAATTCATAGCTCCAGCACTGATTCATACAATAGGGCAATCTAAATTGATAAGATAATTTGCTAGGTCTATCTCATGGAAAAAGAGATTTTGCTCATAAGTATTGCCTCCGGCCAGTAGGATTAAAGAAGCCTGATTTAGGATATTTTTTATATTACTTTTTGTACGGTTATCAATGATTTGATATTCCTTAAAAGATAATCATGAGTATTCTAGAGCCTTTTTATCTAACTCTAAGAAAAGATCATTTCACTTATAATCGTTCGGGTTGCTTGAAATGAGAACAAATTTTTTGTTTCAAGTAACTTCTCATTTTAAATTTGCCAAAAAATTATTTTTCTCAGAAAATTTTGTTGGAGTATAGGTGTTATTCTCTTTCTTTATGCCTCAGATGTTACTTGTCAGGAAGAGTTTTCTATCTTGCGGTGCTTTATTTTTATATGTTTTGAAATTACTATTAAGATCTTTTTTACTGACTGTCTGTTTTTTCAAACTTCCCATTTATACATAAATTTGAGACCTTAAAAACTATTTGAACACGACTAAAACTCGCAATTCTTAGGAGTTCTTGGGAACGGAATTACGTCACGAATATTCTCCATACCAGTTACATACATTACGAGTCTCTCAAATCCAAGTCCAAAACCTGAATGTGGAACGCTTCCATATTTTCTGAGATCAAGATACCATTGATAGTCTTCTCTAGACATCTTGAGATTTTCCATCTTTTTCGTTAATTTTTCGTAGTTATCTTCTCTTTGGGATCCTCAGATGAGTTCTCCGATTCCCGGTACGAGCATATCCATTGCTCTAACAGTTTTCCCATCTTCGTTGAGTTTCATATAGAAGGCTTTGATTTCTTGTGGATAATCGGTTACAAAGACTGGTCCGTTAAAGACTTTTTCTGAGAGGAATCTCTCGTGTTCAGTCTGAAGATCAATTCCCCATTCTGGAGCGTATTCAAAGTTTTGCCCTGATTTTTTAAGGAGTTCAATTGCTTCAGTATAGGTTACTCTCGCGAAAGTTGAATTAACTAGTTTTTCAGCTCTTTCTTTTACTCCTGGGAAAATAAATTGGTCAAAAAATTCCATCTCAGCAGGAGCCTCTTCTAAAACATATCTAAGGACATATTTGATCATATCTTCTGCAATTTGCATATTTTCTTTGAGGTCAGCAAATGCGATTTCAGGTTCAATCATCCAAAATTCTGAGAGGTGTCTTGTTGTATTTGAATTTTCTGCACGGAATGTTGGTCCAAAAGTATAGATTTTTCCAAAGGCAGAGGCAAAAGTCTCTCCTTCAAGTTGTCCACTTACTGTTAAACCAGCCTTTTTTCAGAAGAAGTCTTTAGAAAAATCAACCTCTCCAGATTCAGTTTTTGGAGTATTTTTAAGGTCTAGAGTTGTGATTTGGAACATTTCTCCAGCTCCTTCAGCATCACTTGCGGTGATAATTGGCGTATGTACTCGGATAAAACCTCTTTCATTAAAAAACTTATGAATAGCGAAAGAAAGCAGACTTCTTACTCTGAATACTGCTGAAAAAGTGTTTGTTCTTGGTCTGAGGTGGGCGATAGTTCTGAGATATTCAAAAGAGTGTCTCTTTTTTTGGAGTGGGAATGTTTCATCTGCTGCTCCTAAAAGCGTTATTTTTGTAGCTTTGAGTTCAAAAGCCTGCTTTGCTCATTCGGATTTTATGAGTTCTCCCTCAATCTGAAGACTGCTCCCTGTTCCGTATTTTACGACTTCATTGAAATTTTCAAGTTCTTGTTCAAAAACGACCTGCAGATTTTTTAGATATGAACCATCATTGAGCTCGATAAATCCAAAAGTCTTTGAATCTCTAAGACTTCTTACTCGTCCGTTTACGATGATTTTGCTTCCGATAAGTGATTCGTAGCTTTTATAGATCGTTTTGATACTTGTCGTTTGCATTTTGAATGAATATATGAAAAAGTAAATTATCTGATTTATAGTGTTTTTTATAGAGAATACAAGTCTTAACAAGAAAAAAAATCTGATTTTTGTTCAGATTTTTCTTGAGGCATTGTGAGGTAAAATTGTTGAGATCGATAGTAAGTAAGTTTGATTTTAATCTCGATTGTTTCACTGTGTTCGCAATGCCATCTTGAGTGAAACCTCGCAATGATAGTTAGTTTTATCTGTGAGAGGCTAACTCCTCAAATGCAGAGAATAGCTCTCCTACAGTTTTTATAGGTATAACCTTTTGCTTTCGTTCGCGAGTGTCTGGTATCCCTTTTATATATTGAAAAAGGTATTTTCTAAACTCTACGACTGAACGATATTCTTTTGAGAAATCAATCAGCTTTTTTTGTCTTTCTAAATCTTCGAGTGTTGGTTGGTTGAGGGTGTAGTTATCTACTTTTTCTCACCATTCTTCAAATCGTAGATCGCAGGCTATCATCATGAGTAGATGTTCTTGCATGGTCTCTAGTTTTTCGCCGAGTGATGGGAGATGTTGCGTGAAGATTCGGGGATTTCCTATAGCGCCTTGTCCAATCATGATCCCGTCAAATTTCCATTGATCAAGTACTTCTTTAGCCATTTGATAAGATGTGATGCCTCAGTTGGCGATAACCTTGCAGGGGAGGGCTTGTTTGACTTGCTGGATAAATCAAAAATCAGCATCTCCTGTATAGAGTTGTTTGAGGGTTCTACCGTGAATACTAATCAGATCGCAGCTTGGTGCGATACGTTTTAGGAAATCGAGCTGTTCAGGTTTGTCTTCTTCATGAAGTCCTGCTCTAGATTTTACAGAAAAAGATAAATCAGAATTTTCTTTTACGATTTTTGAAAGGTTTTGTATGATTGTGATAGTTTTTTCACGATGCCTAAGCATATCAGAGCCACCACCACATTTCATGACGGTATTTGATGGACATCAGGTATTGAGCTCTATCCCTGAGAATTGGTTGGCATATTTTTCAACTAAGAGCTGGGCGGTTTGCAGGAGTGTTGCTTCATTTCCTCAGTAGATCTGAGCGATTGGGAGCTGTTCAGGTGTGGTCAAGATATGCCTGATGACTTTGCTTGGATTGATGATAAAACCATCAGCATTCATAAACTCAGTTCGTAGCTGTAGGGTATCGTTTTGATTTTTATAACGATCAAAAGTGTTTTTGGTGATCAGGCGGGTTGCACAATTTGTGATCCCATCCATCGGTGCAAAGCACAGTTGCATATTCAGATTTTTCTAGGTTCTAAAAAAGAGAAGTTTTAACATTCTTCCAAAAATCTGAGTTCAACCTTTCTGAGTCAGAATTTTGGATTGTGAAATTTTACAATTCCGAGATTATTCCATATTTCAAGCACATATCCAGTTCCAAAGAGCTTATGTCTTACGGTTGCTCATTCGGTGATTGAAGATTGATGTTGGGCTCCTCAGCCTTTGGTAAGGTCGTAGAATTTAAGAAGATCGTTCGGGATTTCCTGGAGAAATCTGCTGACAGGATTCATCTTGGTTTGTCCTCGGGTCATTCTGCTGTTTGCATGCGAGATGAAGAGTGCGTCTTTTGCTCTAGTAATCGCCACATACATCAGTCTTCTTTCTTCTTCTAGCATTTTTGGTTCGAGAAGAGAATTTGCAAGCGGGAAGATATTATCCTCTGCACCTACGATAAAGACAGCTGGGAACTCTAGTCCTTTACTAGAGTGGATCGTCATGAGTTTGACTGCGTCAGAATTCTCATCTGTGTTTTCAATAGTATCTACCATTAGGGTTACCTCTTCCAAAAATCGTCTCAGCAACTCTTCTCCAGAACTGATGATTTCTTCGTTTGCATTTGCGGTTCAAAATTCATATTTGCTCGCCATGTTGATCAGCTGTCCAATGTTTTCGTACTTTTCTTCTGCAGTTTGTTCACTGTCTTCTTCCTTGATAAGGTAGCCTTTATAATCAATTTTTTTAACAAGATATTCGGTAAGATCTGCTGGATTAAGTGTTTTGATCGCTGTTGTTAATTGATTGAAAAGCTCAATAAAATCTTTTATTCCATCGAGTGCTGGAGTTGTCAGTTTGATTCAGCATTCTTGTTCAATTATTTTTGTCGTTCCCATTTCAGAAAGTGTGAGTAATATTTCATACAGGCTCACTCCCATTTCTAAGGCATAGGATTCTAATCTTTCAAGTGAAGTTTTTCAGATTTTTCTGTTTGGAATATTGAGAACTCTCTTGAGAGATACTGTATCAAAGGGGTTATTGATGACCTTGAGATAGGCAAGGATGTCCTTGATTTCCTTTCTTTCAAAAAATTTAAATGCTCCATAGATTTTGTAGGGGATTCCTTCTTGGACAAAAAGAGATTCAAAATTCTGAGATTGAGAGTTCGTTCTGTAGAGGATTGCTACCTGTCCTCGTGATTTCAGTTTTCCTTTATCTTTCATTTGTTTGATAAGATCAATCGTATTTGCTGCTTCATCAATATCAGTATTGTACGTGAGAACAGTAATTTTATCGTTTCATTCTCTATGAGCGATGATGTTTTTTTCGTATTGGTTTTTATTTTGCTTGATAACGGCATTACCTGCTGAGACGATATGTGCTTTTGAACGATAATTGGTTTGGAGCTTAAACATTTGGATATCTGGCCAGTATTGTTTTACATTCAGAAAGTTTTCCATAAGTGCGCCTCTTCGTCCATAGATACTCTGAAAATCATCTCCAATGAGTGTGATGTTTGCTCATTCTCAGCTCATCATTTTCATCAGTTCAAACTGGATCCAGTTGGTATCTTGAGCTTCATCTACGAGAATATAGTCAAAGCTATTTTGCCATTTTTGAAGGACTTCAGGATTTTTTTTGAAGAGTTGATACGGAAGGAGCAGTAAATCATCAAAATCAAGGCTGTTTGATTTTTCGAGTTCCTTTTCGTATTCTTGGTAGAGTTTTCCCATTTGATCTTCATAGTTTCCGTTGCTGTATTTGAGGAAAAGTTCTGCAGTTCTTCCTTCGTTTTTTTGCTTTGAAATAAAGCTTTTTACTTCTTGAGGTTTGAAGGTGTCTGCCATTGCATATCTTTTGAGAATGTCTCTGATGATTTTTGCACTATCATCGGCGTCTAAGATTCCAAAGTTTTTATTGTACTTCATCTCTAATTTTTCGATATCTTCCTTAAGAATTTTGAGGAAAATTGAGTGGAAAGTTCCAATCCATTTGAGCTTTCTTGGATCAAGGTGCTGCATTGATCTCGGAGTGGTTGTATTCATTTCATTGAGAAAATCTCAAAAGTCTGAGTCAGATTTTTGTTCTTCATTTGAAAATGATTGGCTAGAAATTTCGTCTCAAAGCTTGATTAGTCTCTCTTTCATCTCGTTTGCTGCTTTGTTGGTGAAGGTTACAGCTAAGATTCTCTCTACTTTGATATTCTTTCACCAGATTAGATATGCGATCTTGTAGGTAAGCACTCTCGTTTTTCAACTTCCAGCACCAGCGATAATCAGAGCTGATGTATTGGTATGCAGTGCAGCAGCGGTTTGTTCATCATTGAGATTTGAGGCGATATAGTCTTTGAGTTGCATATTTATATTTTATGTCAAAAGTGGTAAAAATCTGATTTCAGATTGTATGAAATCTACCCTGAGTTTCAATTTCAAATGAGAGATTTTTTTATCTTTATTTTTCTCTTCATTTTAGATATAAAGAAAATGGCTAAAAAATCTGATATATTCAGCTTTTTATTTGATGTTTTCTGCTGAAAATTAAAAACTGTGTTATTTTCTCTTGATTATCTATCGCCAATCACTATAAAGGTCTTCAGTCAAATTTTTATATTGTTTGAGGAATAATGGCACACAAAAAAGCCGCTGGTTCGGTTAAAAATCTAAAGGACTCACAACCAAAATATCGTGGAGTCAAGGTCTTTGGAGGACAGCCAGTTTTAGCTGGAAATATTATTATTAGACAAAAAGGTTCTAAATATGAATGCGGAAAAAATACTTATGAAGCTGCAGATTTTTCAGTACATGCTGCAATTGATGGAGTAGTTGCATTCAGAAAGAAGAACTTTAAGAAATTCAACGGAAGAACTTATCTTAAGACTGTTGTTGAGGTAGTTTCTCCAGAAGATCTATTGAAGGTAAAAGAGGACGCACCAAAGGCTGAAAAACCAGCTAAGGCTCCTGCAAAAAAGGCTCCAGCTAAGAAAGCAGCAGCTCCAAAGAAGGCTCCTGCAAAAAAAGCAAAGGCTGAGTAATATTAAGTGATAATTTTTTAATTTACTAATCACAACTTATCAAATGACAATTGGTCCAAAGAAAAAGGTGAGTAAAGTGCAATCTCGTAAAAGACACTCAACTTGGAAATCTATTAATCTTAAGAGATTAGAAAATACTTATCAGACTGCAAAGTGTCCAAACTGTGGTGCTAATAGACTAAATCATAGAGTTTGTCCATCTTGTGGATATTATAATGGTAAGCAAGTTCTTACTATTAAGTCAAAGGCTAAGGATACTGTAGTAGACGCTTAGTCTCCTTATTATTTAGCTCTGGAAGATTATTCCTATGGATATTAGAAAAAGAATCAATGCGAGGAAAGTGGTATTAGCCTATATTTACGAGCATTGTTTTTTTTCTGCAATGCAAAAAAATCTGATTGTTCAGCCATCTAAAGTTGCTGAAGCATGAGATCAGATTTCTTCTCCTGATACTCCAGCTGAAAATTTCTTTTTTGATGCTGAATTTCTCAAACAAGTAGCATCAAAAAAACAGCAGCAAGAGCATATTGATGAGTATGTCCAGGCACAAGTTACTGAGTATTTGATCAATCAGAGTCCGGAGGAGGATGCTGGGTATTTGATGAAGTATGGTTTCGATCAGTGGCAACTTGAGGAGATTGATACAGATTATGTTTTTAAGGTGACTTCTGCTATTTCTCGTTATGAAGAAGAATTGATTGAGAAGGTTAATCAGAATACGCAAACTTTCCAATATGAGCAGATGGATATTATGGATCAGGTATGTCTTTTGCAGGGGTATTTAGAGGTAAAGGTGATGGATACGCCGCCTGCTGTGGTGATCAATGAGATGGTTGAGCTTGCAAAGAGATATTCTGATGATGGAGCTCCAAAATTAGTAAATGGACTGTTGAACGCTATTTTGATAGATAAAAAATAACTAGAGACCTGAATTTAAATCAGGTTTTTATATTTATGGTAGATTTTTATGCAAAAAGACTTGAATAAGTTCCTTTGAGTTCTCCTTTGAGGAGCGATAGGGGATGCACTTTGAGCTCCTGTGGAATTCCTCGCTAGAGGAGAGTTCCCTTGGGTAGATGAATATCTCTCTAATCCTGAACACGATCACTATGAGGGTGAACGAACTGATGATACTGCAATGACACTTCTCTTGGCTGAGAGTCTGATAAAAAAGAATGTATTTGATATTGAAGATCAACTTACTAATTATCTTAAGCGATCATTGAGTGGGTATATGGGCTTGAGAGATTATCCTCAGGGAATGGGGAATCAAACTTTAAAAATGCTTCAAGCTTTTCTTAAGTATCGTCAGGCGAAGGAAAGATGAGAAGAGCATCATAAACCGTGGGAAGTTGATTTAAGTGGGTGTGAGCTTGATGGGAATGGTTCTTTGATGAGGATTTGATCGATTCCGCTTTTTTACTTTGATGATATAGAGAAGGCGATCTTCTATGCGGGAGAATCAAGTAAATCAACCCATAATACTGACATTTGCATTGCTGCTTGTAGGTATTATGTTGGACTGATTTGGGCGATTTTGCATGGGGCAAGTAAAAAAGAGGTATTGAATTCAGCTTTTTCTCCTTTGGAGTGATGTTGGGAGAAATATGAGATCCCTAACGCATTACAAGCTATATTTGAAGGATCGTATAAAGAAAAAACTGCTGAGGAGCTTCAAACTTTTTGATATGTGGCGAATAGTTTGGAAATTGCTCTTTGGTGATTTTATAATGCTGATGATTTTAAGAGTGGTATGGAGATGGTAGTTAACCTTGGTGGAGATAGTGATACAAATGCTTGTATTTATGGCTTTTTGGCTGGTGCATATTATGGGTATGAGAGTTTTCCGGAAGTTTGGAAACAAGGCTTGGTAGAGAGAGAAAAAATTATTGATTTTGCAGAACAACTGTATATCTTAAAGTAGCAAAATAAAAAAAGAAGTCTAAAGTCAGACTTCTTTTTTGTTGAAATAAGTAATATTCCTTTATTATTGAAAGATTCTGAGGCTTGAGCTTGCTTCATTTACTGTTGGGAAAAGAGTTTCTCCATTGGTGATTTCTGTTTGAAGCCCTTGCCATTGAAGGTCAGTCACCAACTGTACAAAGCAAGTATCTAGGATGATCTTCAGATTTGTCTTTCGTTTTTCATAAGTTGCTGGGTTAGTTGTTTTTTTCTCAGCTAAGAGGCGAGCAAAATCACTCCAGAACATTTTCATTCCCAGTGTACTCATTACTCCTTTTGCGATAAAGTTTAGCGTGTCGATAAAGCTTGTTAGAAAGCTATCGTATACGATTCAGACCTTTTCATCAGTAAAAGAGAGCAGGTATTTTCAGTCAGCTTTTTGAGTTAAGAGTCCTGATGTGAAGATGCTTTCAGCAATTTTAGGTGCAATTTTATGAGGTGTTTGGTCGTTTACTCATAGAGGAAGAAAAATCAGACTTCCATATTGGTTTTTGAAGTGATTGAGTAGCGTGGTTGCTGATTTTTCAATAACGAACTGAACGACCTGTTGTAGTTGGTTCATTTTTGTTTTTCGTTGGTTAAAAAGTCAGATTTTTTATTATGCTGCGATTCTAAGTGTTTTCATCTTTTCTTTTGTAGATGGTTTTTCAAAGAATTCAATCGCCTCAGCAAGTTCAGGCTTATTTTTTGCATATTCATGAATATCTACTCCTTTCTGGTATGCTTCGCAGGCTTGCACAAGAGCTTTAGCACCTGACTGAGTTCCCTTTGGATGAGCGTGACATCCCGCACCCATTGTTGTGATGAAGTCTACATTTCCCATGAGATCAATAAAAGGCTTTAGAAGAGTTGGGTTAAGACCTCCAGAGATGATAGGGCAGCAGGTCTTGATTGCTCTCCAGCTATCATCAGTAAGTACTTCTTCATTATCTTCGTCTCTTTGTACGAGAGCTACGAAGTCTTTATCGGTTTCTGGGATTGTTCCCCAAGACTGTTCAAAGATATGTCCAGCCTTTTTCATATATCTAATACCTTCTGCTGCAGTTACATCTTCTGCTTTATCTCCAGCCATTTTTCCAACTCCTGCGGTTCCTGTATGGATTCCAGAAGCTCCAGCGAGTCTTGCAAATTTTGAAAGGACTAAAACTGAATATCCAATAGGGTTTTCTGGTCTGGTAAATGCACCATGTCCAGCTCTATGAAAGTGGATAAAAACATCTGGATACTTTCTTCTCAAGGTCTGAACAGCCATCCAACCTGCTGTTGTTCCATCAATCAGGAATGCATAAGATCCTGGTTCAAATCCTGCGTTTCTAATCATTTCACATCTTTCAATCATAGTATCGTAATCGGCAGCTGATACATTGAAAGAGTGCACCTTTTTCTGTCAGGTTTCTTTTACTGCTTTGTCCATAGCTTCCTTTACATGTTTTACCATTTTATCATAAGGACAAAAATCCTGATTTGCTTGTGGTTCATCATTTTTTACAAAGTCTCCTCCTCATACCCAAAAATCATAACACACCTCAGCATATTCAGCAGAAGTAAGTCCCATCTTTGGTTTGATGATGGTTCCGAGGATTGGTCTATTGTAAACATTGAGGTATTTTCTCATGTCTGCTAGGGTATAGCTTGGTCCGTCGTATTGTTCAAGCATTGCAGGTGGAAACCATACATCAAGAATTTTTAATGCTTTTACTTCCTTCATTCCAAAGACATTTCCTGCAATATAGGTGAGGATATTCTGAATATTTCCACCTCTATCAAACAGTCTCCATGGGTATGCGATCCAGATAAGCTCTTTTTCTGTATCTACCTTATATACGAGAGCATTCATTTCTTTTGAAAAGGCAGTTTCTGTCTCAACTAGGAAATTTGTTCCAGTAGAGGATTCAGCTGCAACTTCACAAGCTGCCTGGAGAATGTTCATTGATTTTCCAGGTTGAAAGTGAGCTGCAACGAGCATATATTGTCCATTTTTTGGATTTGGGAGATCAAGATTGACATAGGCCAATTGGTGATCATTTAATGTTGGTAAAAGGTCTTTTACGTTTGACATATTTTATTTTGTATAGAATATAAAGCTAAGGCTGATTATATTTAGATTTTTTTATTTTGCAACTTTTTGAGAGGATTTTACTGAAAAAGAAAAAACCTGAGTTTGATTCAGGTTTTTCTATGATTTAATGACAAATTATTCTGCATCTTCAGTAGCTTCTTTTGATTTAGGAGCTTTTTTTGTAGTTTCTCCTTCAGCTTTTTCTTCCAAGTGTTTCATTGAAAGTCCGATCTTTCTATTTTTAGGATCGATGAGGATAAGCTTAGCCTTTACAATTTGTCCAAGTTTTACGATTTCATTTGGATTGTTAACTGCTTTTTGAGAAAGCTCGCTAAGGTGAACAAGTCCATTGATATCGTCAAATACTCTCACGAATACTCCATAAGGTACAAATCTGATGATTTCTCCTTCGATGATATCTCCAACTTTGTACTTCTTTGGAAGTTCTGACCAAGGATCTCCTTTGAGCTGTTTGCTTGAAAGAGAGATCTTTCCATTTTCAAGACCAATTACTTTAACTTGCATCTTGTCTCCGATCTTTCCAAGTCTATCAATATCATTTACGTGTCCGTAAGTAATTTCTGAGATGTGAACAAGACCTTCAACAGTACCTCCGATAGTCACGAAAAGTCCGTATGAAGAGATTCCTGAAACAACTCCATCAAATACCTTTCCAACTTCAAGTTCAGCAAGAACCTTTTCTCTTTCTTCTTTGAGAGCTTCTCTTTCAGAAAGGATGATTCTTCTGTCTTCTTCATCGATATTGATTACTCTTACCTTGATTTCCTGTCCGATAAGTTCAAGAAGTTTATCAAAGATAGCTTCTTGATCTCCATCTTCTACTCTAGGGTAGTGGATAGGAGCAAGTTGAGACAATGGGATGAATCCCTTGATACCGTGCATATCGATCAAAAGTCCTCCAAGGTTTGCCTCAGTAGGAACAACAGTGATGATTTCATCTTTTTCGAACTTTGCAATAACTGACTTCCATACGTCGTATTGGAGGAGTCTAGTTACTGAAACGATGTAGTATCCATCTTCGTGTCTTACAGCTGGATTGATAATCTCGAGCTCAAGTTCTGTAGATGGATTAAGATCAAACTGTGATCTTTTAAGTTCCTTAGCTTCTTTTGAAAGGATGATACCAGTAAATGCACCGTTTTCGCAGTTTACAAGAACTCCGTTTTCAATTTCTTTAAGGATTGTTCACTTTACTTTTTGCCCTTCCTTGATAAGAGGAACTGTGAACTGGCTTGCCGCTGGGGCAGTAGCTTTTTTAGCCATTAATGATGTAAAATTAAATAAATAAAATTAAGAATAATTAGACCTTAAGTCAGATTTTTTTACTGATTTTTGTGTAAGCATCTAGATCCTTTGTCTTAAGGTATCTCAAAAAAGATCTTCTCTTTGCTACCTTTTTCAAAAGACTTCTCTTTGCATCATAATCTTTTGCATTAGTTGCAACATGTGCTTGCAACATTGCGATTTGATCAGATAAAAGACCGATTTGCATTTGTGGAGACCCAGTATCTCTCTCGTGTCTCTGAAATACATTTTCCTGTGTTTTTGCCATTAAACAAACCACTTATAAAAATAAAAAGAATTCTGAACAAACCCAAAAGCAAATTGCCTTTTTCGGAATGTCCACGTACTCTCGGTAGGAATCGAACCTACATCTAACCCTTAGGACGGGCCTATTCTATCCATTGAACTACGAGAGCTTGAGCATACGCAAAAATTTCCTCCTCAAGGGGAATGCTGATCTTTTATATTTATTTGCGATATAAAATCAAGGAGAAAGAATCAGATTTTTTTGATTGAAAAAAGTCCCATGAGTTACATAGGACATTTTGAATAGTTAGATATACAAGAGTTCTATCTCATTGGTTAAATGAAATAGAGCTCTTGTATCTTTGTAGCCAATCAACCTAATCCCTTATGGGGACCGGAGTTTTTTTCTTCTCCTTTTTCACCTCTTCTTTAGGCTTGGGATTCGTATTTAAGTCTATAGGAGCAGTCTCTCTATACTTTACCTTACCGCTAATCCACTGTCTTTTTATCTTCCAATATCCTTTTGATAATCTTTCATTTAGACCATACTGGTGTTCTAGATATATGAACGATCCTTCTGGCTTGGGATTATCTTGTGTGATATTAAAAGAATTTTTGTTAGTAGAAAGTGTTAGTACTTCTGAGCCTCTAATACCGATTCCATTGCCTACTATTTCCCATTGTCCGTTTAATGTGATGTCTTCAATATACTCCAAATCACATATCTTTCCATCGTTAGCCTTCCTGTGTGGGATTTTTATCCGAAGTGTCAGATACCCTTCTTCGGTTTTAGTCATATCTAATTCACCTTCCCATTCTACATGGTTTGTAATAGAAGTCTCAGGTGGAGAAAATACGACTTGAGGGGTATCTTTTTTTGTAGATTGATTTGTCTCTTCAGTATCTTCTTTTTTGCAAGAAGTTGTAAGAGATACTACTACAAGGGTTGCGAGAAACAAAGCTACTGTCTTCACTTTGTTTGTCATGAGTTGGATGATTTTTCTCATTTTTGTAAAAATTTAACTTTATCTATTTTTGTTAGTAATTGTGATTTTTGTTAATGATCTTAAATCTGAAAGAAATATTTTTTCTTTAGATTTATATTTTATCTTATACGTAATTTCCATAAAAAGTCAACATAAAATCAGAATTTTTTGATTGAAAAAAGTCCTATGACTTACATAGGATAGTGATTGAGCTTTTTGATTGGCATCTAAGAAATATAGATGATAGGATGTTTAAGCGTTAAGTATTGCACAAGAATGAAAATAACTCAGATAATACCTAGGATTGCTTGGATGAGCCAGATTTTCATTACAATTGTAGACTCTTGCATTCCTTTGTATTCAAGTAGATGATGAAAAGGTGCTACTGCGAAGAGTTTTCTTTTGAGGATTTTTTTCCAGAAGATTTGGAGTCCGCTTGAGAGGAATTCTAAGATAAAAACTCAGAAAATTATGATGAAGGGAATAATGATTCAAAATCTCATATTGAGTAGGTAGAGGAGTGAAGCAACTATTCCTCCTAGTGCGAAAGCTCAGCTATCACCCATAAAAACTTTTGCTGGATTGATATTGTAGAAGAGGAAAGCTACTAAAACTGAGATGAGAATTGAGATAATTGTCGTCGCAATATAGGTTCCATTGAGGAAGGTTGAGATACCAAGGCATCAGAGGACGATGATGATGAGTCCACCAGCTAGTCCATCAAGTCCATCTGTGATATTGATGGCATTAACGATTCCAATTGTCGTGAGGAAGGTTAAAATTGGGAAGAAGATTCAGATTTCTATTTTTCATCAAAGGGGTCGTAGATTGATATAGTCGATACCTAGCTTTACATAAAACCAATAGGAGATGAATGCTGAAAAGAGAATCATCCCTGTCATTTTTGCCTTTGCGCTTAGTCACTTGATCTTTCAGAAATTTTTGATATTAAGCCAGTCATCAACTAGTCCAATCAATCACATGCTAAAGAAACCAAAGAGAATAATATAGGTTTCTTTGCTATTTCGAAGGGAGTAGGTGATGATTCCCTTTTTTTGTAGGATAAAGGAAAGTCAGATCATGATTAGCATAATCACCATGAAGAGTCCTCATCCCATCGTTGGAGTTCCTGCTTTGTGAGAGTGGAGTTTTGCAAATATTTCAGACTTTTCTCCAGTGGCATTGTTTTCGCGGATAGTTTTTCCTGCTTTGAGTTTTCTAAGGAGCTTGATATACAGTGGATAGAGCAGCATAGCTAGTCCAATACTGATCAAGGAATAGGTTAAAATTCAGATTATGTTTGCTAATGTTGACATTTTTCCTGAGAGGAATTAAATCACAAGAGTTTTCTTGAGTTTTTTTGTTCAAAACTGACTCTGAGTATATTTTTTCTCAGGAGAGATTGCAAGTCAATTATAATGCTCTAATCATAAAAAATAAAAATGTCAAGCTATAAAGAGAGAAAGAGAAGTCAGAATTTTCTTTTTTTGTACTTTTATGTATACTTATATGGAGAATTTTTATTTATATTTTTGTAGTTATGGTTCAAAATTCCATTGATGTTTTAAAGAGTTTGCAGTCTGAGACCGATAAGATCAAGGCAGACCTTGATGCTTTAAAAAAGCTGACAGAAAGCAAGGAAAAGGCTCAGAAAAAGCTTGAACTTTACCAATCTATTCAGGTTGTTCAGGAGCTTGCAAAAGTTCAGTTTGAGAGGGAGAAAGATCAAAATGTAAAAGAGAAGATTGCAGAGGTGCAATCTAAGGTTTCTGATTTTTCAAAAGAGCTTTGAAAACTAGAAGATGTGGTTTCTCAAGGGAAAGATCAAGCGGATCAGGATTCTAGGACTATAAATCCAGATAATGGGAAAGATAAAACATCAACTCAGAAAGAAGAGGAGTGAACTTGGGCGTCTATCAAAAACTTTACTGGAGAGCAGCGAGATGCGGTCCGCAGTAAGGAAACTTGGAGTAAAGAACCTGGGAAAAATATCCTTCGTACCGCTGGTTTTGTAGCTACAGGAGTTGGTGCTGTTGCACTTGTGTATAAGGGGGTTAAGTGGCTCTTTGGTAGTGATGAGGAGGAAGAAAAGGAGGAAAATAGTAAAGAAGAATCAAAGTCAAAAAAAGAGAAAAAAGGCTGATTTTGGAATAGCTGGTTTTGAAAGGCTCTAAAATGGGGAGGAATAACTGTTGGTTCAATTTGGGGGGTTAGTAAGCTCTGGAACCGGTTTAATGGCGATGCTGAGCCATCAAGGGGAGCTTCATGAGAAGATAAATACAATGGTTATGATAAGTTTCACTCTAATCCAGAAAATAAGGAAAAGGCTGAAAATTATGAGAGGATTGGAGAAAATATCGATGTTTTATATTCAACTTTCTATCAAAAGGAACTTGATGCTGGATATCAGGATGAGCTAGAAATGCAGAGGATCTCTAATGAAATGAAAAAATCTAATCCTGATGCTAAAAATTATAAGTGAATCATTCCATTTTGTCTGGATAATCAATATGGAAGTGTTGCAGCTATTTTGGAACAAAATAGTTCATTTAAGAGTTTACTGGGAGAGGGATTTGCTAAGATGAAGAATCATATTCTTAGCTGGAGTACCGAGAAGCTTGCTGTTTTAGTGGAATCATTTTTTAGTAAGTTGCCGTCTTGGAAATTGGTTGAAAATATTGAAGGATCAATCGTTGATAAAATTAAGGCGTGGGGGGAGAATGGTGAGGAGGCTCAGAATGAATTAAAGTATTTTTTTAGGCAAGGGATCAGAGTTCAGACTTTTCTTTTTGAAAAGAAGGATCAATTGGCTGATGCTATCGCAGAGAAAAAATCTAAAACCCTTAATATTTCTAAGAAAGAGCTTCTATCTGATAGTGATAATTTTGAAAAATATATTGCAAAGGATCCTGATTATCAGGCTTTTGTGGATGCTCCAATTGCTAGTGCGATGAATATTCTCAAAAAATATGGGCTTGATTCAGCAGATGTTTCACAAGACCTTAAAGATGAGATTCAGAAACTTGATCAGAGAAGAGATGAGCTTTTGGATGCTCAGAGTGGAAAATCGGATATTTTGGAAGTAGCATATAATAAAAAGTCTGGAGAAGTATTTAGTCCAGATGAGAAAAAGAACCTTCAATCGGCATGTGAGAATGTTGCGAAAGATATTGATGAAGAATTGATTGATGCTGTTGAGGAGAGTGTATTAAATATGTACGGAGATCTATTTGCAACGGATAATGCATGTTTAAGAGAATATATTGAAAAATCTGGTCTTCATGAGATTCTTCGTGGTTCTCAGACTTTTCTCCAGCAACAAAAGCAGCGTTTGGCGAATTGAGAAGATATCCCTGCTGAGGAGCTTAAAGCTACTGCTCAGGTGATGAATGATCTTTTAGCACTCAAAAAGGAATGTTTTCTCGGACAAATGACTATCCAAAAAGATATCGATGAGAACTGAAATATTATCTATAGAGTGCCAGGATTTTTGCTTGGATCGATAAAGAATTTATGAAAGAGTCTCAAACAAGTGTATAACTGAGAATATCTGTCAGGTTTTTCCACTTTTATGGGTTCACTTTTGGGAACTGGAATTGTGATTAGTGCTGCAGGAGTGCTTATGAGGAGCAATAAAACTGCGATTTTGGGACTTAAAACAGCGGGTGCCCCGTTGACAGTACCGCTTTTTGTGCTGAATAAGTTGATGGACAAAACCGCGGTTGGAAGTAGACTGAGAAATAAGGTGATCTATGGATCGCCAAGCTGGGTACAATCAAATCTTTTCTTTAGAGGTGAACTTGGACAAGAAAAACTGTTTACCGCACTTGATAACTGAGATATTTCTCTTGAAAAAGTTGAGCGTATTTTGAGCAGAAAGAGCCATGCTCCGTTTATGGATGTAGATAAAAGAGAAGAGTGGCTCAAGATATTTAATATATCGAAAGATACCAAGAGAGAAGAGTATCTTGCTAAGATTTTTGATACCTATGTTACAAGAAAAGCAGGTCAATTGTATCTTTTTGATCTGAGAAATAATCATAGAAATCTGTATGATGATCTTGTAAAATACTTTGATCATTCTTCAGATATTAGAGAGGCGGTGAGGACTGGCGTAAGTCCAGATGCACTGCAGATTGGAGTTGATAGATTCAATAAGGGATTGCCTGTTGATTTTAAGGGTATTCAGCAGCTCTTGGATAGTCCTGAGTATAAGGGACTTGTGCAAAGAACTCTTAATTCAAAAGCTTCCTTGTCAAAGCAGTTAAAAAAAACTAGTTCAGATGCTGGTAAGCTAAAAATTAGGCAACAACTTGATTCTTGTGATGAATTTTTAGATATGTTGTCTTGAAAAACGAGTTCAGAAGTTGCTCAAATAGCTGATGTTTTAGATATGTTTTGACCATCTCAAGATGCTGGGCTCTCTGTTGCAGCGATCAAAAAGCTAAAAACACTTTCTCGTCTGCAGGATGTGGTAGATGCTAATTGAAATAAATTGGTTTCTAATTTTGATGATATTTTGAAAAATCTTGATGTAGATGAATTATCAAAATTGCTCAATAAGAAAGTTGGTTGAGTGCTGGATTCAGAATTAGATAGTTTGATTAAAACTTTCAAAACTATTAAAGCTGATGGATTTAAAAAGGCAATAAAAAATGCTGATGAGTTTGCAACTTGTGTGAAATCTCTCTTTAAGTTTGCAGCTAAGATTAGTTAATTTTATGTAATGAAATAATAAAGATCTCATGTCAACTCAAATAGAAACACTCAAACAGGAAATTTCCGGGTATTATCTTGAGGATTTCAAAAAAGAGCTTTGATGGTTTAAATCAATAGCACTTTTGCCTATTGAGAATAAAGTGAAGGATATTATTGTTGGGAAAACTGAGCTACCAAAGCACTTTGATGAGGCAAAGGAGTTTGGTTGGTGGAGATATATTATTGATTTTGTAGCGCCTTCGACTGCAAAAGAGATTTTCGAATTTATGAAAGCAAAAAGAATAGAAATAGAAAAAAGAAATACTCAAGAGGAACTTTCCAGACTTAAAGCTGAAATTCTCTGAGAAGCTCCTATAGCTGATGGGACAGAAAGTATAGATCAGAATTCTAATCCTTCTTGAATTTCTCATGCTGCTTCATATTCCGCAGATCAACATTCTTGAAGTACGTCTTCAGGTGTAGGTCTAGAGCAACAGGCTAGTAGAAGCTCTGCTGAGAGTGTTACAAATACTTCAGCAAATCCTCGACATAATATTGGCTATGGAGCTTGAACTTCTATGCTTGGAGTTGGGGGAATTGAGACTGTGGATAGGTTGATTAAGCAGGCTGAGGCTCGCAATCTGAATAATATTGATGCAGCAAAGATGAAATCAGGAATGCATAATCTTATTGAGAACTTGGAAAATCAGAAAAAAGCATTGAGTTCTCGTTTGAGTAAAAGACAAATCAAAAATATTGATAAAACGATTCAAAAGATGGGTTCAGGATTTGAATCTTTGGATGATGAAGGACTTGTGGCGTTTAAACAGTGGAATAGTCTTAAAGGACAGATCCCAGATGAGCTATTAACTGCTGCTGGAATGCATCCTAGGCAATTTTCAAAGTTGGCTCCGTATGCAGATGAATTGATTGGAAAGACGCCGGCAGAGATTCGCGAGATTATGAAACTGAAAAAAGTTGATATGGAACTCAGCGATGATGTTCTGAAGCTTTTAGCATCCGCTAAGGATGCGCAGGAATTTCAAGCAATGAGTAATGTCCTGTCAAAAGGTAAAAAATTAACGCAGTGGGCAAAAAGTTTGAAAGCTGCTATGATGATTGATGTGGCATGTCTTGGGCTAGATGTGTGGACTTACCTTGAGACGATGGATGAAGCGGAATTGATCGCAAAGGTCAATCAAATAAGGGCGGAAAACAAGAAAAATCAGGCAACTTTTCAGCTTGCAGTTTGACTTTCTTCTTTTGCGATAGAGGCAATTATTATCTGTGGTGGAATTGGAGCTGTAGGTGGTGCTCCTGGAGTGGTCGTTTGACTTGCGGTTTGAGCAGTGACTGCAGCTGTGAGTATTGGAGCTGATGCCTTGTATTTTGATACGCATGATTTTTATCTGCAGAATAGGGAGGATTTCTTGAGGCAGAGTAGAGCTGAGCTTAGGCAGGCAGTTTTGCAAGGTTTGCATAATCAAAAGTTTTGAAATCAGTCTTGGAATGAGAGTATTGGTGCTCCTGCAGATGATATAAAAGCTAAAAATCTGGATGAAGCTCTGTATTCGCTCCTTTTTATTGAAGAGATGAGAGATAGTACAGATGAGATGCTTCATTATTATATCGCCTCTAGGAAATCTGAGTCAGATTTTTTGAAAGATTTATCACCAGAGCAGGCTGAGGCGTTTACAACTTCTTTAAAAAAAGTTAAGGAGAAAATTGCTGTTAGGACTAAATATTTAACTGAGCAGTTTAAAAATCCGAATCTGATGAATAAGCTAAAAAGCTGAGCAGGTACTTCAGGTTTGATTGATCTGGTTGCAGAGTCTGCTGGATATTTGAAGATGTTTGAAGCTAAAAAATGGAATGAGAATCTTGATTATGCCAAGAATCTGGCACAGTTTAAATCAGAATTTTTTGCAGATTTTCCGAGAGAGAAAGTTAAAAAACTTGAGGATTTGAGAAAGAAAAATCGTTTCCTTTTTGAGGAACTGATTTCGGTTGCTGATTTTGATTCTTTGATGGCTGAGGGAGATTCTCCTGAGTATAGTGAGAATTTGCAGCTTATCAAAAAATATAAGGAATGGATCAGTCTTGAGCAGAGAAGTGAGGAAACATCTCATTTTTCACCGCAAGATACTAATAGAAATATGGCTATGCTTGAAAAATTGATTGAGAATGGTTTTGATGAGCAGAAATTACAGTTTGAAACTTTGAATAAGGACGAATTAGTTGATATTGTTCAGTTTGCTAAAGAGAGGAATTCAGATTTAGAGTATTCTGATGATGTAAGTCAAAATGTAAAGTATCAACTGGCAAAGAGACTTTATGGCTATGAGGGAGCGAATTCAGCAGAGGAGTTGATGGCTTTCTTTTCGGAGGATAAGTGAGGAGTTCATGGTATTTACTATACTAGTGAGTGGAAGATCAATAGAGATTGGCTGATAGATCGTGCATTATCGCAGCAGCTTCCGAAGGAAATAAAATCTGCGGATGTGTCTGGATTGGTGGATCGCTTGATTAGTGCTATTCGTGGCTCAAATATTGATACGAAGACTGAGGCGATTGATCCTTATTTACAACAAGAGTTTGAGAAAGTGCTTAGAGAGATTTTGACTGATGAGCTTATGGTCAGAACGCTAGAGGAGCAAACAAAGGTCAAAAATCAGATTTCTACTTTTGTTAAAAATCATGCTTCTAATGGAGGGTATTTAGAATTGCCGTATTATCTGATTATTGAGGCGAAAAGGGCTGGACTTGGTGATCTGCAGAGAAAGTTTTTCACTTGGGAACGAGGAAAAATGAAGATTTGTTCGATGAGTTCAGAAATATGAGGTTTGGATGCTTTTGTTGGAGTTGAGAAGCAATATCTAGTATCTGATAGGACAAAATATAGTCCTGAACAGCAGAAATGTATTGATCGCGTTGAGCTGGCTCATAAAAAGTTAGAGGACTTGAGGGGAGTCGACTGAAGCTTTGGCTTTGAGGATGATTTGGATTTGCCGAAAGAACTTGAGGTTATGATCAGTCAGAAGTATAAAGATCGAGAGCAAGTTAAGGCAAATCTATTGGTGTACGCGCCTTGAACTGCTGCATCTTTGACATTGAGGCAATCAGAGGAATATGCTCAGTATTTTGAAAACTTATATAAAGGTTTACTTTTGAGAGTGAGTCAGTTTAAGTTGACCAATGATATTGATGATTTTGGAAGTTTTCAAGAAGCAGTTAGGCTTGGTCAGCAGAATATTTTTGATAAAGATGGGAATCTGAGTGTAGAAAAGGATTCACCGTTAGATCAGCAACCAATTAGAGCGTATTATGCCAAGCAGCTAGAAAGTCTTAAACTTAAGGTCAATGGAGAAGAAAAGTCGCTAAAATCACTTTGGGCGTCTGATAAATCTGAGGAACGTAAGTTGGCTTTGCGCGCTTCAAATCTTGTGATTGAAAAGATTTTGGAGTGATGGATGCTGAGGCATATTTGAACTGCAAAGATGAATATTACTAAAATGAACTTGAACCAGTGACTTTTCGCTCAAATTGATAAGCGTATTCAGGAACAGATTTCTTCTCTTGAGGTAGTTGCGTATATTGATGATACAAAAATTCCTGAGTGTACCTATGAAATCAAAACACTTTCTCAGCCTGAGGAAGCGGTTATTTGAGGACTTGGAGATTTGCAAAATCAGATTGAAAATCAGAAAGATACTGTCGTTTGGCAGGGGAAAAGATGAAATATTGAGTATTTACCAAAGAGTTCAGAGATTAAAAGCCGAGGTCATAAGGTAAAATTTGAGCAAAAGGCTGATAAATTTATACTCTCAGGTTTATCTTTGGAGCTTTCTTTACATGAAATGCTTTGGCTGGCGAACTTCAGAAATCGATGTGTGTCTAAATATCATGGGCAAAAGGTTGAATTTAAGACGGATTTTACAAGCTTGGAGATTTTGAAGTTCAGATTTCAGCCGACGCTTGTTATTGATGGTACAACACTCGTGAAGAGATCAGATTTAGAAGCAAAATGTTGAACTCTAAAAGATGATGCAATCGTGCAAAAGTTGGCAGATTGGCTGACAAAAGAGCTTTCATAATTTTATATGCTTATATTACAAAGAATGTGAACATTAGATCATTTAGGACAATTTATTGATGCAGTGAGCTGAGAAGCTAGTTCTACTCAGGAAGAACTTGTTGAACTCAAAACTGACTTAGCAAAAGCTGTTGTTGAAAAGATGAAGGAGAAGGATCCGCTTTCTATCGTTGGTATTGCAGATGATATGGTAGTTGATTATCTGGTTTCTGAGTGATTTTTTGATGCGATCAAGGATAATATGATGGGGAAGGCACTTGAGCTAAGTTCTTTACATGGATTGCTTTCAGAGATTAGGGAAAAACTAAAAAAGGTCGATACTAAGGAACAACTTGATCAGCTTAGAGCTGAGGTTTTGAGTAAAATAGATGAAAAATCTGAATGAAGCCAAGATTCTGCTTGAGAGGCTGAGGAGAATACTTCTCAAGATCAGAAAAATGAAGAAAGTCAGAATTCTTCAGCTTCTTCCACTCCTATTGGAGGAATGTCTCCTCAGGAAAGTAAGTCAAAACCTCTAGATTCTCATCATGAGATTAAAGATCGACCGAGTGAGCAGATACCATACATTGAGGCGACAATCAAGTCTGCAGAGGGGCAAATTGGAAAGCCATATCAATGGTGAGCTACAGGTCCAAGTGGATTTGATTGTTCGGGACTTTGGAATTGGGCTTTTCAGGAGCAGGGAATTAAGTTTGATTCTCGTTTTACAGCGGCGGCTTTTGAATCCAGTGATGTTAATATCCCAAAAGAAGAAGTCAGAGTTTGAGATTTTATGTATTGGGATGAACAGCCAGGTAAGAAGAGACATAATCCAATCTATCATATTGAAATGGTCGTTGGACAGCCGTATCAGGAGAATGGGAAATGGTACGTGAAAACAATCGGCTCTTCAACTGATAAGTGAGTTTTAGATCACAATGGACAAAAGACTGCTAAGAGTTGAGTTTGATATAGAGTCAGAGAGATTACTGGATATCGTCATTTTGGTCGCCCACCGTATTATCTGCAGTTGGCTAAGCATCAGGCTTCTGGTGATAGGCAGCAGCTTATTGCATCAGCTGGTAGAATTTCTCCAGATATAAAGAAGGAACTGGTGGCTTAACTTTATTTTATATAAAAAAAGAAAAGAGAAATCAGATTTCTCTTTTTTATAATTCCCAAACTTTGTATTGAACTCAAGCTTTGGGTGTTTGAATCCCCTCAGCAATATATCTTCTAAACCGAGTCCTTTGTTTTTTTGCGAGATGATGGGTGTTCCTTTTTAGGAGTTCCTCCATCTTTTCACGTCCGTAGTCTCCGTTGAGGTAGTTTACTACTTCTTTATATCAGATTCCTTGCATAGATTGTAGGTTTGGACTATAGCCTTCTTTGAGTAAGCCTTCTACCTCTTCGATGAGTCCATCCTTGAACATTTGTTTGATTCTTTGATTGATAAGCTGGTTTGTGGATTCTTTGTCTCTTCGAAGTCCTAACATAAGGAGCGGATGCGAAACGGGTTGCTGAATATATCCCTCAGTTTTTGTTTTTCCTGTGAGATAGAAGATTTCTAGAGCTCTAACGAGGTATCTAGTAGAGTTTGGATGCAATTTCTGAGCTTCTTCTGGATCAATGGCTTTAAGTTGCTCATGGAGAAAACCAGGTTTTTCAGCTTCTTTTTTTTCTAAGTCTGCTCTGAGAGTATAGTCAGGAGCACATTCAGGCATAGAAAAATTTTTATAAATTGTATCGATATAGAGTCAGGTCCCTCCTACGATAAAAGGGATTTTCCCTTTTGCTAAAATTTGATTGACGAGCTGATCTGTGGTTTCTTTTCGTTCTCATGCAGTATAGGTTTCATCTGGATTTACAATATCTATCTGATGATGGGGAATTTTTTCTCTAATTTCTTTGCTGATTTTATCAGTTCAGATATCCATTTTTCTGAAGATTTGTCTACTGTCACTTGAAATCACCTCAATATCAAAAAAATCTGATAATAAAACAGAAAGCTTAGTTTTCCCTGTTGCAGTTGCTCACCAGATAATGACTGTTCCGTCAGGATTTTGATCTTTGAAATCGCTGATTGTGGTTTTTGCCTCAGCGAGGATTGTAGAGATATCCATTATAGTTTCGCTTGGTTAAAGTTTTTTATGATAATAAGGAAAGGGCTTTTGGTTTCAATTGGAAATGAGAATTATTTTGCTAGGCTTAAAATCTATTGTTACAAATAGGCTCCTCTTATATGAAGTTGATTTTTTTAGATAGTTATCATGAGAGAGAAAACAAAAAAATCTGACTTTTGTGGTCAGTTTTTTTTTATTCAAGATATTCAAGAGCAGTAGGAATCGAACCTACACCTCCAACTTCGGAGATTGGCGTGCTACCACTGCACTATGCTCTTTTCTAGAGTAAAATATTAGTCAATCAGTCTGAAAATGCAAGGATATCTACAGTCCTCTTGTTCAACCATTATTTTTTACTCTTCTGTTTTGCCCAAAGTATCGTACTTTGTGCGGCATTTTTTGCCTGTGGACTATTTTTATAGCAAGAGCTTCATGTTATTTCCGCTCAGCGGGTAACTATTTCTTCCGTAGAGGTGTTTTTGAGTTTTTCTACTGATCAGAAGCCCATTTCTTCTAAGCGATCTATGAAAGTGTTTCCGACTCACTTGATAGCAAGAAGCTCTTCTCTTTCTTCCTTTGTGAATGCCATGCTTATTTCTCAAAAAGTGATAAAATAAAGATGTTTTGAAAAATGATTAGATGCATTGAATAACCTTATCAGGTATGTCTCGCAAGAACGCCTCATCGAATCTTGAGATCAGGTCTATTTGATTTAATACAAGTTGCGACCTCCTTGAGTGTGGATGCTGTAGTCGTGACATCATCTACTAGGAGGATGTGGGAGTTTATCGGTATTTTTTCAAGGTGTAGTGGAGAGAAGGCTGAATTCAGATTTTTTTGTCTTTGTGATCTAGAAAGTTTTAGTTGAGAGGCAGTGTATTTGCTCTTTTTTGCAAGTTGCAAAACTGGGATATTGAGCTCTTTAGCGAGATGCTTTGCTAAAAGTTCAGATTGATTGTATCCTTTTTCAAAGTAGTGCCTCCACCGATGTGAAGGGATAAATGAGATGATCAGATTTCCCTGGTTTAATGCTTCACTTAGAGTTTGGTGTGTTTGAATCAAAAGGCTGAGTCTCTGAGCCAAGAAAGGTCAAATATCTTTTTTATGATAAAATTTGAGCTTAAGGATTAATTTTTTGATGAGTGTTTGATAGGAGAAACAAATAAGTACTCATTCAAGAGCAGTTTCTCAGTTGGATTTGCAGAGCTGGCAGGTCTTGAAATCTCTTTGAGGGCTATGGCAGGAAGGACATAGTTCTGGATGGGGAGTGAGTTTCTTTTTGCACTCAAAGCAGAGATAGGATCCCTGTTTACCACAGCCAAGGCATTCACGCGGGAAAATCAGATCAATCAGCGACATTATTCAGTTTTGGACTCTTTAAAAATTAGAGTGTTGGTTCGTCTTTTGAGATAGTAAGTTTGATATTGATATGAGAAGAACAGATGATCACTAGCAGTCCAACGGCACAACAAAAAAGTGGCAAATACTGTGTATAAGGCAGAATTTCTGGGTTCATAAAGAGCCATTCATAAATGCCTCCCTTAAAATAGCTTAGGGTGAAAAAAAGATAAGAAACCAGACTTCCGATGCAGAGTGGTAGCCAAACTAAAGCTTGTAATTTTCAACTAATCATTGAGAATGAGATTTGCAGATGTGAGTTTTGTGTAAAGAACCATAATAAAAGACCCGAAAGTACGAGAATGATTGTTGGTTGTGCATTGGTGAGAAAATTCGCGTATGTTCCGTAGCGGATTCCTAAAAAGGTGAGTTCTGGATTGATATTAAGTGTTCAGGAGTAAGTGATCAGCATTGTTCCTAGTGCAAGCGAAATTGCAAGCATAACATAGCTCGCAAACGTGATTTTGATCAGTTTTTCTGCTGATAGAAGACCTAAGAGAATGATTGCTATCAGAATGACAACCAAATATAGCAATGGAATTGGCATCTTTGTAAAAAAGATAAAAAGTCAGATTTTTCTATTGGTTTGTATTTTGTGCAAAAGATTTGACTACGACTTGGTCGCTTCGTTCTCTTTTCCCAAAATTTGTGAGTTGGACTTTTTCATGTCCTTTTCCAGCGATCAAGACAATATCTCATGGTTTTGCGAGGTCTCTAGCGAGTTTAATAGCATAGAGTCTTTCTGGAATGATAAAGAGTTCTTTTCCTTGTGAAAAGAGTTTTGTCTGGATTTGACTTGTGAGCTGATCGAGGATCTCAAGTCTATTTTCGCTACTTGGATCATCATCAGTTGCAATAAGGATATCCGAATATTGCCCTGCGATTTCTCACATGATTGGTCTTTTTGCTTTGTCTCTATTTCCTGGGGCGCCAAAAACGGTAATCAGCTTTCAGTCTCCTTTCTGGTTATGAAGGAAGGTAAGTGTTTTTTCTAGTCCATCAGGTGTGTGTGCAAAGTCAACAAAATACTGAACACCATTGATGGTAAAGTTCTGCATTCTTCATTCAATACCTTCAAATCTTTCTACTGAAGCGAGGATACTTTCCATGCTTAGTCAGATCTGGATACCAACTGATATTGCAGCAAGGATGTTGCTGATATTGTAACTTCAGAGCAATTTTGTAGAGCTACGATAAAGCTTTCCTAGGTACGAAAAGGTGAATTCGGTATGATCTATGTATTCGATGATCTGAGTGGCCTTGAGAATAGCAGATGATTGCAGTGCATAATTGATCTTTTTATCAAAAGGCATTTCTTCAAACCATTTTCTTCCATAACTGTCATCGCTTGGGAAAATTCAGAATTTATTCTGTTTTTTATTGTTGAGCACTCATTTGAAAAGTTTCTTTTTGCTCTCAGCGTAGTTTTCCATAGTCCCATGGTAGTCGAGATGATCATGGGTAATATTTGTCAGTACCGCTACATCAAAATCTACCCCTTCAAATCTGTGTTGATCGAGACCTTGAGAACTGGCTTCTAGAATTGCTATTTTGCAGCCGTTATTTTTTGCGGTAGAGAGAAGCGCTTGAAGGTCAAAAGCATCTAGAGAGGTCATTTTTTTGAGGTTGTTGAGATTTTTATTTCAGATTTTTATATTTGCAGTGCTTACTGCGACAGCAGGAGCAAGGTTATCATTGAGAATTTGGTGAATGAGATTTACTGTAGTTGTTTTCCCGTTTGTTCAGGTTACACCTATAAGAAAAAAAACTGTAGCTGGATTTCCGTTGAGGCTACGAGCGACTGATGCCTGAGTCTTTTTAAAAAAGTGGTAAAAAGCTGAATTTTGTAAAAGTGGGTAGAGTTTGTCATAAGCGATGAGCTTTTTTAGGAGCGCTTTCATTTTTTTGAAAATGAGAGATAAATTTTCAGAAAAACTATAGTGAATTTATGCATATTTACAAGGGAAATCGTAATATTGGATTTTTATTGCTTGGTGGATATTCTCGATAATGTGAGAATTTTTATTTGCTAAGTAGGCAAATAAATTCTTTTTTGTTTTTTGACAAATTAAAAAAACTGAGTATACTTAGTAAAAACCTTTATTTTACTTCTTGGTATCGTATGACAAAAAAGGAATTTATGCTTCAAGTGATTGCTTTTCTTCCTGATTGGAAGATGGGGTGGGGACTTAAGCCACTTATTGAAAATAATCAGCTAGAGCCTGATGTTTTTGAGAAATTGTATCAGATTTTTAGGGAAAATGTTCATTCGACCTATTCTCAATACGAGAAACTTCAATTTAAGGAGAGACTTTTGAATTCTGAGGCTTTGAAACTTCAGGAAAGAGCTCAAAATGAATCAGATCAGGTTGATTTAGAAGCAATGTTTGAAACATTGTAGTTTTTAGTTCCTAACAAGAAAATGCAGATGAGTGAAGAAAAGCAGACAATCCTTGGAGGAACTCAGCCTTCAAGTACGAGCTTAGATCAAGGGATCTTGGATCTGATCCAAAATTCTAAGTCTGGAAGCTGATTAGAGGGGCTTTTGGATTTTGAATCTAAGTTGACAAAAAATGAAAAAAAACTCAGTCCATCAGAGATAAAGGCTCTTTTGGAAAGGACAAAAAAAGATATTCAAAATCCAGATTTTTTGTCTTTTGAAAGTGGAAAAAAAGATGATAAGGATTTTGGGTTTGAGGGGCTTGGTGTAGATGTGATCCCGACTTTAACTCCGAATGGAGATTGTATTATCCCGGTGAATTTCTGGTATGATGGGCAGAGGAGAACGATTCTGCTTGTCCTCAATGTGCAGTCTGATGGAGAGGCGAATATTTATGAGCTTCCAGAGTGAGATAATCATTATAAGCTTGCAATCAATAATATTGAATTTACCTACCAATTGATCCAAGAAAACAAAACTTTTAAGATGCATTATGATCACTAGTATTTTATTTGTTGATAGAAAGAAACGATGCCAATGACTGTAGAACAGCTTAATTATGATACTTGAGTAGAGACAACGGAGACTACTGATAATCCCTATGAGCAGAAAGTAGATAAACAGGAAGAGGATCGTCTTAGAACGGTATGAAGACTTTTTAGACCAGTAGATGAGCCAGAGAGAAACTTTCGTCCTGCTGCCGATACGAAAACCCTTTCAGGAAGTGTAGCAGAGCAGATGAAAGATCTGAAGAATCAGATCGCTGAAAATAAAAGGGAAATTGAGCAACTAAAATGAAAATTATCAAGTGGAATTGAGAATTCTATAAATTGAGATCCTAGTCTTGCTGCTGCCTTAAATAGATATGGTACGATTAATTATAATCGTGAAAATGAAGGGAAAAAGGTGGATTTTAGGTCTTCAGAATCAGCTCAAGAAATTGCAGGCTAAAATCTGGCTTGCATTTTTTTGACTGATCTTTACTATCGGTTGCTGGTTTTTTAGTTATTATTTTCTAGGATGAGAGATCTTATTTTGGCAGGGATTCAGTGAAGTGGAAAAGGAACACAAGCTCAGCTTTTGCTTGAGGAATTTTGAGACCAGATTCAGTACTTTGAGACAGGGAATATTCTAAGGGCACTGATGAGCAATGAAAATGCTATTGGTCAGTATTTAAAAGATCTTGTGAATGGAGGACGTTTAGTAAGAGATGAGGTTGTAGTCTGACTTTTTAAGGTTTTTTTGGAGACCTTGGATAATAAGTCTGTTTTATGAGATGGAAGTCTAAGAAGGGTAGGTCAGACAAAGGGAATCCTTGATGCTTTGCTAGAAAAAGGCAGAAAGCCGATTGTTGTTCAGCTAGAAATTCCCGAAGAGGAGGTATATCAAAGGCTCTCTCATCGTAAAATGTGTAAAAACTGCTGAAAAATTCATTCAACACTCTTAAGTCCAGAAATTCAACAGTGTCAAAAATGCTGATGAGAACTCTATGTTCGTGCTGATGATGCAAATATCGCTGCTGTTGAGACCAGAATCGCTGAGTATAAAAAAGAAACTATCCCTGCTTTGGATTATGTAAATGAGCTTTGACTGCTCGTAAAGATTGATGGGATGCAGAGTGTAGAAGCTATTTACGCACAAATTAAGGAACTAATTTTGAATTAACAAAACTCTCTGGAAAGAAAAACTTCCAGAGAGGAATAAAAAAACACTTAATTATTTGAAAAAAACTACTTTAGTGCTATGAATATATGTTTTTCTGATAAAATGTCAAGTAAAAATCTGAGCGAATCAGATTTTTTTTATTTTTGTAAAAAATAGTATCCAGGACTAGTTTCTTTAATAGTGTTGTTGAGTAGGAGGAAGGTTATTTCTTGCAAGAGTGAAGAATACTCGAGCTGTGTACTTA
>CAUQBS010000002.1:0-78003 GCA_963516485.1 uncultured bacterium | reverse complement strand
GTGTAAGGTTATGCAAAATAAGGAATCTGTCTATGAAACTGATCTTTTCACTCCATTCTTGGAGATGCTAGAAAAAAATACAGGACTTTCCTATGTAGACAATAAGAGAAGATTTAGAATTATCGCTGATCATCTGAGAACAAGTTTTATGCTCATCAATGACGGTTTGACGCCATCAAATCTTGGAGCAGGTTATGTTTTGAGAATGATTATTAGAAGAGCATATTATAATCTTTTCTTGCTTAAAAAGTTCTCTCAGAGTGAACTTGATCTCTTTGTTTCAAAGGCATTGGAAGCATTTAAGGGGCTTCGCGACTTTGATGAATTGACGATAAAAAGAGTTCTCTTGGCTGAAATTGCTCAGTTTGAAAAGACGCTTGCTAATGGAGAAAAAAATCTGAATGATTTTCTCAATAAGCTTGAAGCTCAAGGAGAAAAAGTACTTTGATGAAGTCAGACTTTTATGCTTTATGATACCTATGGTTTCCCACTTGAGATAACCAAGGAAATCGCAGCAGAAAGAGGATTTGATGTTGATGTTGAAGGATTTCAGAAGGCTCTAGAAGAAGCAAGAGAAAGATCAAGAACCTCAGGAAAAGAATTCTTCCAAAAGGGAACTGATTGGTCAAAGTATTTGGAGGGAATTCCGACAACAACTTTTACTGGATATGATAGTCTTGAATTGGAAAATATGAAACTCCTAAAAGATATCCAAACTGAAGATGGACAAAGAGTCTTAATCTTTGATAAAACGCCGTTCTATCCAGAGATGTGAGGTCAGGTTTGAGATTCTGGAACGCTTATTCTTGATAGTGGAGAAAAACTTCACCTTGTTGCAACACAGAAAGTTGCAGGAGTTATCCTACATTTTGTCGGGTAGTATCCAAAAAAATAAAAAGCTGATCAAACTCAAAGATCAGTTTTTTCTTTTGAAAATAAAAAAGAGATTACTATACTCTAAAAAACTTTATTCCCATATTCTTCGTATGCAAATTACCTCGCTTTCTTTTCTTAAATCTGCTTCTAAAGTTGCTGAATGTCCTCCTGTTTCTTTGCCAGAATTTGCAGTGATTGGGAGATCAAATGTTGGAAAATCAACCCTGATCAATATGTTGATGAATCAGACTATCGCAAAGTCTTCAGACAAGCCTGGAAAAACGCAGCTGATAAATTATTTTCTTGTGAATGAAAACTGGTATTTTGTTGATTTACCTGGATATGGTTATGCAAAAGTTAGCTTAGAATCTAGAAGGAAGCGAATTAATGAGACATATGAGTATTTCCTCCAGAGAAAGCCATATATTTTTGTTTTGGTTGATGGATCGATTCCTCCTCAGAAGATTGATCTAGAGTTTATTGCCGCCCTAGAGGAGGAGAAACTCAGCTATGCACTGATTATTACTAAGGCAGACAAGGCTAACCAAAAAACGCTCAGCCAAAATACTAAACTTCTCAGGCAGCAACTTCAAAAGATTACAAAAAAAATGCCTGAGATACTCCTTTCTTCTTCCGTTAAAAAAACAGGAAGAAATCAGATTTTAGACCTTATAGAGGCTAAGATTGCTGAAAAAACGATTTAATCAGATTTCTCTTGTTTTTTTCTGTTAAATAACTATTATCACTATTTCATTATAGGTGCTACTTTTATTCAAAACAAAGAAAATGGATTTTGACCCAAAAAAAAATTATTATGAAATATTAGGTGTGAGCGAGAATGCAACCGCTGATGAAATCAAGAAAACCTTTAGAAAAGAAGCGGTAAAACACCATCCAGATCGCTGATGATCAAAAGAAAAATTTCAGGAAATTAACGAAGCATATCAGATTCTTTCTGATGAACAAAAAAGGCAACAATATGATATGTATAGAAAAGGAGGATTCTGAGGAGGCGCTTGAGGTTTCGATTTCTGAGGATTTGGCTGAGGTGGAGCTCAGTTTGATTTTTGAGATATTGGAGATTTGCTCGGAGGTATGTTTTGAGGATTCTGAGGTGGATCTAGAGCGAGAAGAAAAACCAAATGAGATGATCTTGAAAAACATATTGAAATCAGCTTTGAGGAAGCATATCTTGGAGTTAAAAAGAAGATTTCCTATACCAGAAATGTGAAAACTGAATGAGTTACTGAAGAACCTTGTACGCACTGTAATGGAACAGGGAGAGTAGTTCAACAGGTGCAATCTTTTATGGGAGTAATGCAGACGCAGGCTGCTTGTCCTGAATGTGGAGGAACTTGAAAGATCTATAAAAAAGATGGTAAAGTGCTCGGAAATGGTTGATTAGAAGCCAAAAAAGAAATCCTTGAGCTCAATATCCCAGCAGGTATCAAGTCTGAGAGCTACCTAAAGTATGCAGAAAAGGGGGATGAAGCATTTTGAGGGCTTCCTACTGGAGATTTATATGTTAAGATTTTTGTTGCGGAGAGTTCTAAATATCAGAGGAGGGGAGATGATCTTCGGGTAAAAGCTGAGGTTTCGCTTTTTGATCTTGTGCTTGGAGGTGAGGTTGAAGTGCCTCATCCAGAGTGAAAAACTAAGGTTAAAATACCGAAAGGAACTCAAATCTGACAAAAGATTCGCATTGCAGGAAAATGATTTGGTGAAAAATGACTTTTCTCTCGTAAAGGAGATCTTATTTTAGAGCCAACGATTCATATTCCTAAAAAACTTTCGAAAGAACAGGAAAAACTACGAAAATCTCTCAAAGAGACCTCAACAGGAAAAGAATCTGACTAAGCTCAGATTTTTTTTCTTTTGGGAAAATATAGAAAAAACTGACCTTGAAAGTCAGCTTTCTCTTTTAGTTTTTCTTATCTATCAAAGAGTCCATCAATATGTTTTTTATCCATCTTTACAAAGAAGGGTCTCCCATGCTGACAAACAAACATTCACGGAATCATTGAAAATCCATCAGCTACAAGTTGCTCCATTTGTAGATATGAGAGCTTATGACCAGCTTTAATCGATGCTTTACAGGCTTTTGTTGCATAGATTCCATCTAAAATATGGTCAAAGCTAATCTCATCTAGGTAGAGTACATAATTGAGCAGAGCTCCCATATCAATCGGATATACTACAAAAACCTTTGGTAACGCATAAATCGCAATCACATTCTCACCAAGCATTCAAATATCAAATCAAAGCTGATTCAATTCTTCTATTTTTTCTTCTAGATTGGCTACTTGAGTAATCTCAAATTTTAGTGGCTGAAGAAGAGGTTCAGAACTCAGATCTTTTTCAATTTTCATTTTCTCAAATGCAATCCTTTCTGCTAGAGCATGCTGATCAATTAGGTAGAGCGCATCATCAGCCTGTAGGGCAATATACATATTCCAGAGCTGACCAAGGATTTGATATTCTCAAATCTCCTGATGGAAAAAGAATTCTTGCTCTTTTCTATGTTCATCCAAGCTTCCAAAGTGGCTAAATGAAATATTTTCTTGCGGAGAGAAAAGACTAGTAGAAAAAGGCTTCTCTCTATTTTGAACTTGCTCTTCTTCAAGATGGACTCCTTCAATCAAACCAGAAAAGTCAGTTTGAGAAAATTGATTTCCTCTCTGGGCTTGTCAAAAAGAAGAAAAATCTGATTTTTGTTGAAGTTCTCCTTGCTTTCCAAAAAACTCATTTCCAATATTTCCAATTTTATGAGTTCCAAGCAGTTGTAGAATACTCTGATAGACCGCTCTATAAATCTGCTGTGAATTCATAAATTTTACCTGCAGTTTTGCAGGATGGACATTGACATCAACCTCCTGAGGGTCAATCTCTAGCATCAAAATTACTAGCGGATATTCTCCAGGAGTGATCTGCCTACTATACGCATCCATAATTGCTTTTTTGATAATTTTGTCTTGGATTGGACGAGAGTTTACATAAATTTTGATATTTTCAGCAGAGCCAAAACGCAAGGTAGGATCTGATACAACTCCAGTGATCTTGAGGGAATCTTCTTTGTATGCTAGAGGAATTAATTTCTCTGACCGATCTTTTTTGAAAATATCCAAAATTCTGGTAGATAGCTCACGACTTGGTTTGAGATCAAAAACGAGTTTATCGTTCTTTTTCAGGACAAAAGCCTTATCATAGTGATAAAGTGCTACATCAATAAAATAGTTATAGCAATAGTAAAACTCTGTCTGTGCAGATTTTAGAAACTTGAGTCTTGCAGGTACATTATAAAACAAGTCCTCAACCCTAATTAAAGTCCCATGTTCAAAAGGAACTGGAAGATGAGAAATCAGATTTTCATTGCCTCTTCTCACAAGCTTTGTTCAGATTTCAGCATATTGAGTCTTCGTTAGTACGGTAATTTTGCTTACTTCAGCGATACTTGCCAGAGCCTCTCCCCTAAAACCATAACTCTCTAAGAAATACAGATCTTTTTCACTCTCAATTTTTGAAGTTGCATATCTTTCTAAGAGTAAATCCATATCAGAAAGCTCAATTCCAGTTCCGTTATCTTCTAGCGCAAGCAATGATTTACCTCAGTCGTTGATTGTAATTTCAAGTTTTGTCGCTTCTGCATCAAGAGAGTTTTCTACTAACTCCTTCAAAAGCGAAGCTGGCCTTTGCACTACTTCTCAAGCCTTAAGTCTATTGATTACATAATCAGGTAATTTATGAATACTCATAGTTCACTACTTACAAAAGAGAGATAAATAGCCATCTTCAATATTCTAAAAGATAAAAAATCAGATTTTTTCTTCTTTTCCAAAAAATTATAAGGCTAATAATCTGATTTTCTGCTTGCTTTTTGATGGCAAAAATTCAATATATATATACAGACTTAAAGATTTTTATCAAGCTTATTTAGTATGCTTTCTGATATAAAAAGTTTTATCAAACTCTATGCCTCTTACCTCAAGCGAGGATTCTTGATTTTTTCCGGGATCTTTATGTTAGTGGCAGTTCAGACCTATGTAAATTATACAACAATTATTGAAAAAACACTTCAAGTCCAGGAACAAACCAAGAAGGTAAAAGATGAAATTAGCTATTTTAATAATTTCCAGCTCAAATATCTTAATTCCTCTCATGCAAAAAGGCTTCTTGCTCATGAAAATAATATTCTAGAGCCTTGAGAGGCAGTTATTCTTTTTAAAGCCAAAAAAGAATCTGAATCTAAAGAACTTTTGCCTGCAGAAACTTTACAAAATACGCCTCGAGAAGAGCGAAAGTCCTTCTTCTCTCAAAAAATTAGTGCAATTTCTCCAGAAGGCTAGAAGATAAGAAATCAGACTTTTATCTTCTTGTCTAGGAGTTTGTGATCTAAGATTTTTTTTAGCTTCCCATTATGCTAAAATGTTCATACAAAAATATTTTATAAAATTTCTTTTTTTCTTGATAGTTCTCTTTTGGGGATTTTGATTCTCATTTTCATTTGCAACTTCAACTCCTAGTTCAGCGACAAAAACTCAGTTTACAAAAGAGGAGTTTATTAGTTTCTTAAGTTCACTAGATATTTCGGCTCCAATTCTCTACTGAGATCATCCGCTTTCCCGTTATGAATTAACAAGGTTGCTTAATGCTGTAGAATGTCAAGATTGTATTATGCCTCCAGTATCTATTCTCGAAACCTATACTCAATCATTCTGGTCTTCTTTTATTCAGCTTCCATGAAAGGATTTCAGAGATATTGGATTTAAAAACGCACCTCATGAGGGGAAAGATTACTATTATTGTGTCGCTTATATTGGAGATAAGACTTATATGAGATGATATCCTCTAGCTATAGGAGCAGCCTCTCCAAAATGTGCTGGAAATTTCTGTGGAGCTGGAGGAGTAACTAGGGCTGAGTTTTTTCAGACATTAACCAATCTCCTCTCTGAGAGAGTTGCTAATAATTATACAGCATCATGGACAGATATTAAAACACGACTCCAAAAACTTCAAAAATCTGATTGGGCATATCGTCAGTTTAGTGAGGATGAGATTAAAACAATTGAAATCGCACCTTCAAGAACGCAAAAACTTAAAGATGGAAAAGAACTCAATATCTACCTTAAATATTGTACCTATGAACCAAGAATGTGTGGTTTCTCAACCTTTCCTCAGCTTCAGTCTAAAGTTTGGCCTCTAGGACAGGTAAATCTTTTGATAAAAGAGGGGATTATCTCATCAGAAGATATCTCAAATCTCTGAAAAGTTATTACTCCAAAAGAGGCAATTGACAAACTCTATTATGTCTACTCTCTACATACAAAATGTGATGCAAACCTAGACTATGACTGTGATTGAATTACCAATCATAAAGATAATTGTCCTAATACTTATAATCCTTCACAGGCGGATATGGATACTGATGGATTTTGAGATGTTTGTGATGATGATATTGATTGAGATAATCAAAAAAATCCTATTGGACTTGTAGATGAAACCTGAAATATCAATTATAAAATATTGAAAAAACACAGTTTATCTGATAAAACTCCATTGGGAGATGTAGAGCAGGACACCTATTCTTTTCTAAAGATTAATCAAATCTGAGATGTGGCTCCCTATCTTGTAAAACTCCAGCTTCTCACAAAAAAAACACCAAAATCAGTACAGCGAGATTTCTGAGATGGACAGATAGGAAATGGTAGTGATGTCAGTCATAGCTATAAAAATCCTTGACTCTATACCATTAGGGCTAAAGTAACAGGAAATAACTGAGAAATTAGTCTCGTTTCAAATCAGCTTTTTATTTGAGAGTCTCTCAATACAAATTACGCTCTCAATATCAAAGCACCTAAAATCAACTGAAATACTGCGACTTTTGAGGCTGAGAGTTTAGGAAGAATAGATGCTTTCAAGTGGAGCAATTCTGCAACTTCTTCAACAAAAAACTCTGATACTGCAGGAACTTTTATTACAACTCTCTCAACTGGTGCTAGAAACAATATCACCCTCAAATGATTTTATCAGTGAAAACTTGTTGCTGCGGCATCCGTTGATATCAGATGGTATAAATGAAAATATATCTCCTCAAGTCTAAATTTTACTCCTTTTCAGAAACAACTCAATCAGAAAATCTGAATCTCTACGAGGCTATCAGATCTTTCCGTTAGAGATGTTAAAATGATTAGGTGGGATCTAGGAGATTGAACTACTTCGACAAATAATCAGCTTGTAACCTCTAATATTTATACTGAAGCTTGAAGAAAAAACCTCGTGCAGAGGATTGAGCTTGAGAATGGTGAGGAGCTGATTACAACAAGCTCTTTTACTATCCAAGATCCCAAAAGTTCAGGAAACTACGCCATAAATCTAGAATATCTTAGTTTTTCAAACCAAAAAATCTGAATTAAGCTTTTGCCTTTAGGATTTACGTCGGTGATTCCTCAGGTAAGTATTGCCTTTACTCCAACCGAACAACTTACAAAGACTAATCTCTGACATTTCGGAGAAAATATCTATTATGACCTTGGATACCAATGACCATTAAAAATAAAAACAACAACACAGGTATATACTGGTCTAGTGCTTAAATCTGAAAGCCTTGTCTCTCCAAGTGGGGATACAGTCAAGTGAAAGGATATGCTCCTTGATACAAAAGTGCTTTTTTCTGGATTAAATTGTGATCTAGATAAAGATTGAGTCCCAGATATTTACGATAGCGATATTGATGGTGATGGTAAACCAAACCTCCTCGGAATGATTATAAAAGAAAACTCTGACTGCAGTCTTGTACCTGGTGATAATGTGAATTTGAATCTCTATAATCAGCATTTTGGAGTTTGTAGCCTGGATAACTGTCCTTTTGATGCTAATCCGGATCAAGCTGATCTTAACGCAAATGGAGTTTGAGATGTTTGTGAGTGAAAAAGTGCATGTTGAGATGGGAAAATTGGTCCTGGAGAGAGTTGTTTAAATTGTCCTCAGGATGTCTGAGAGTGTACTTCAATTTGTGGAAATGGGAAAGCAGAACCAGGTGAAACCTGTGAAAATTGTCCTCAAGATATCCCTGTTTGCCAAAAACTTTGTTGAAACGGAAAAGTAGATCCAGGCGAAACTTGTAAAACTTGTCCTCAGGATGTCCCAGTCTGCGAAAAAACGTGCTGAAATGGGAAAGTAGACCCTGGTGAAACATGTAAAACATGTCCAGAAGATAGTAAAAATTGTCCAAAAGTCTGCTGAAATGGGATAATCGATCAATGAGAGACTTGTAAAACTTGTCCGCAAGATGTGCAAAGATGTTTCTCGCTCTGTTGAAATGGACAAATAGAATTCTCACTTTGAGAGGAATGTGATGATGGTCCAGAAAACTGAAAAAATGGAGCCTGTTCATCAGAATGTAAAAATCTTCAGCTCTGCTGAAATGGAAAAATTGACCAGTGAGAGACTTGTTCAACCTGTCCTCAGGATGTTCCAACTTGTGATCGTGATGGAGATGGAATTCCTGATGTGTATGATAGGTGCCCTGATGTCCCAGAGGATAAAAATGGTATTGAAGATGAGGATTGATGCCCGGAGATACCAGCTCCTTGCTTGGATAATGAAAAATGCCCGTTAGTAAATCCTGTTTGTAACTCTTGTCCGTGTCAATTTGCTGATTTTAGCAATACATTGCATAAAAACGATAGTATCAGAGCCAAGCTCTTTGATCAAAAAAGGAGAGTTCATTATAATTATTCCTCATTCACTGATATCAGACAATTTATCTATCCAGAAGAGTAAGTGTAGTTCTTAACTATGAAATAAAAAACTCTGAAAAAATTTGCTTTTCATTCTCAATCCGACTATACTTAATATGTCACTAAGGCAAAATAGCTTAGGACTAAAAGTATCAGCTTTATAAGCCTATTCTTTCAATAAACATTTGAGACCAAAAACAAAAACACAAAAAAACTCAGACTTTACTCTATTTCACCTGTCTCAAAGAAGGAATTCTCTTAAACCCTTAGGATGCTAAAGGTTGCTAAGATACTTTTATTTACCAAAAGAGCTTCGTAGTTTACGAAGCTTTTTTTATATTGAAAAAAGGCTTTATATCTCTATAGTTGATCTTAGTTTTATGCCTATTTCTAGCTATGTATTCCTTCCTAAAAACAAAAACACTGATTGTCGCTCTGGTATGCTGTTCGTTTTTTTGAAGTTGACGAGCATTAGCTTCTTCTCTTAATTATCATGATTTTTTGCTTTTTTTCCGATGAGGTTTAGAGCTTGATACTCCTGCTCAATTACCAGTCCTCCAGTATTCCAATCTTTCTCCATCAGATCCTCTTTATCCTTTCTTGCAAAAAGCAGTTGCTTATGGATATTTCCCAAACTATTCTGGAGCATTACCACTCAATGCACCAGCTTTACAAAGAAATCTTAATGAGCTTCTCAATTATGCTTTCTGATTATCTATCCCAACAAAACAAGATAAAAACCTGACCTTTGAGTCTTTGCAATCTCAGATTCAGCTTTTAAAACCTGCTATTATTCAGACAAAATCTTATGCTGAAAATCATCTCAAATCCCAGATAACAACAATTCTCCAGGAGAGGTATCTCTATCCAGAAAAGCTTCCTCCCTTATCCTTACTCAATTCAACTGGAATTACAAATTATATCAGTCAGATTGAAGATCCTTATCTTGCGTATTATTCTCCTCAGGATGCTAAGCTTTTTCTAGCCGCACTTGAAAATAACCGTGCTGGAATTGGTGTTGCGCTGAGTCCTTCAAATGAGGGCTATCCTGAAGTTATGAGAATAATCTCATGAAGCTCTGCAGCTCAAGCTGGACTTCAGGTTTGAGACCAGATTATACAAGTAGATGAGTATGATTTTGACCAAGAGAGAAATTTTGAGCAGTTTGTAGCTCGTATCAGAGGAGAGAAGTGAACACAAGTGACTATAAAGGTAAAAAGAAATCAGATTATTCTCTCATTTTCGCTAGAAAGGCAAAAGATAACCTTACCTCTAGTATCTTCATTCAATCATCAGGGCAAATGCTATATTCGTATTGAGGGATTTGATCGCTGAAGTAGTGAGCAATTCTTCACTCAGGCAAAAAATCTTGGAGTATGTTCGAGTTTGGCGATTGATCTAAGGGATAATCCTTGATGAATTGTTGACGAAGTGGTTGGAATACTCTCATCTTTTTTGTTTGAAAATCAGCTTCTCATCTCGCTGGAGAAGAAATCTATCACTGAATATGAATATTCAAAAAAATCAGATTTTTCTTTTCCTGGAGATTTACCAATTATGCTCTTGATAAATAAATCAACAGCGAGTGCATCTGAGATATTAACTGCTGTTCTCAAATACTATTTCCCAGAAAGAGTGACTATCATAGGGACTGCTAGCTACTGAAAATGAACGATGCAGGAGGTAGTCGAACTTTCGGATCATTCTCTTTTGAAATATACTTTAGCTTTACGAAAAGTCGCTGATCAAAACTATTCAATAAATAAAATATGAATTACCCCAGATCAAGAGTTATTAGATGATCCTAAAACTCCACAAGATGAGCTTTTAGACTCACTTGGTTTAACTCAATAACGCAGAAATGCAAAAATTAACCTATAAAACAATTGCCGCTCCTCTTAAAGTTGAGATTCCAAAAATTAAAGGATCCAGATTTTTTGCAACGCTTTTCCCTATTCAGTCAAAGCAAGATGCGGATACCTATCTTGAGCAGATGAGAAAAGAGTACTACGATGCGACACATAACTGTTATGCACGAAGATGTGGTGTTCAAGCCAATCAGGACCTGTTTTGAAATCGAACTCTCTCTCCTAAACTTCAGAGATCAAGCGATGATTGAGAACCAGCAAATACCGCTTGAAAGCCAATCTTATCCGTCATAACTGGAGAAGAAGTATTTGATATTTTAGTGGTTATAACGAGGTATTTTTGAGGAACGCTTCTCTGAGTCGGTGGGCTTATTCAAGCTTATACACAAACTACAAAAGCCTGACTTGAAGCCATAAAACCAGTTTACAAGCCACTTGAGACTCAGCTCCAACTTTCCTATACCTATGATCAGCTTTCTTCAGCTCAATATCTTTTTGATAAATATGAATGTAAAATTGCTCAGGAACACTATTCTGATCTTATCCAGCAGAAAATTTTAGTTAACCTCTGATATCTTGAGGCATTAAAAAAAGAGCTTACTGATAGGCAACTCACATTTCTTTAATCTTATCTTATTTGCTGATTAAAATCAGATTTCGTTTATTTATTTCCACCATCATGCTCTCATTTCAGGAACTTTCCCGTAAAAATCTTTCTCAAAAATTTCAGGGCTATCGTATGCTTTGAACGCTTGCTCTCAATTTTACCAAGAAGTTTTTTCAAATAGAAAAAAAACCTGATCATATTCTTGCAGATGAAATCTTGACTTGATACCTTAAATATCAAATTCTTTTTCTTAAGACTAGAGATCAAAACCTAAAAATAGAGATTTTTAAACAAAAAAAAGAGCTGATAACTCAGCTCAATGCTCATTTTCAATTGCTTGGATATCAGCAACAGATCATCGATATCCGCTTAAAATAGCTTAAGATCAGCTTTTTTATGTTATGTTATTTTTCTTTTTAAGCCACCAATCAGATTGCCTTGTCAAATGCTGAATATCTTCGCTATTCTTTAAGAATCTTTTTACCGCTTCTTCAAGGAAGATGGTATTTTGACTTCCTTTAAAGAGAATAATCCACTTTTCATCAGTATTTTTTAAAATTTTTGAAATAGCTTTTTCTACTTTTGAAATGGAATCGACAACTTGAAGCTTCTCCTCTGGATATCAGATTTTAGTCAGTTCATCAGCGAGATATTCGCGCATATAATTCCCCAATAAAATCAACTGATCTGAACTCTGATGAACATATCCAGCTAAAAGACGGTGCTCCTGCTGAGTAAGGTCTCCTAATTCTCTCATATCTCAGAGCACAAGCATAATTTTCCTCTTTTCTGAAAGTGATTTTTGAACTTGAAGTGTTGTATCAATGAGTTTTCTCATACTGAGAGGCGAGGCGTTATAGGTTGAGTCAATGATGATACTCTCATATTTCCCCTCAAAAAGCGAGCATCTTCATGGTTGAAGCTGGAAAATAAGAGGAGAGGAGAGAAAGTGTTCATAGTCCAGTCCTTTGCCAGTTTGCTGATATTTCACGATATCTGCAATCACAAGAGCAACTCCTAAGTATCCATAATTTGGCTTACCAAAGAGATTGGTCTTCACTTGATACTTTCTTCACTTAATATCTAACAAAAAATCTGAAATGAGTCCTTGATCTCGTTTGAGAGTCTCATTTTCAAAACTAATTTCAAGTTCAGGCTTTTTATGCTGTGTTTGGTACATAAAAAGCTCAATAGAAATCTGATTTTTGAGCTGTTGTGCATAGTGATCCTCAGCATTGAGAAAGGCGATCTCTCTGGTATTTTTTATCATTTTAACTTCTTCATTAGCAATTGCCGCTGGGTCTCAAAACTGCTCAGAGTGTACGGCATCGAGTGCTGTAAACACCCCGATATGAGGCTTGTTGATACTCAATAGAAACTCCATTTCTTTTGGTCTATCAATTCCATATTCCAGAACAATAGTATCATAAGGTTTCTTTCCAAACAGCATCTTTCAAAAAGTCTGAAATCAGACTTTAATCATATTGAATATTGAAGGAGACCAGTCTTCTACCTGAAAAATTGAGAGCGACATACCAAGTTCTCCATTGAAATTTTTCGGAGAAGTGTAAATATCCGCTTCAGGAAGTGCTTTTTGAAGCGTTTGATGAATGATCATGCGACATGAGGTTTTACCTACGCTTCCATTGATTCCAATGGTAAAGATATTATGCTTTTTTAGATAATTTCTAGCGCATCGCCCTAAATAACGATAATACTCAAATAAAAGCCAGTTTTTAAACTTTTTCATTGGATTTTTCAAATATAAATTTTCCTAACTATAAGAAAACTTCCTTTATTTTCAATTTTAAGTAGGTAGAATTACTCCCTCAAAATCACTGTTCATATTGATATTACATAATGGTGGTTATCTCACATATAATGTCTGGGGTATTTCCATCATAGCGTTAAAAGGAAAAAAAGATTATAGTATCTACTTTAAAATGCTAATTAATCTTTAGAAGATTATCGTTGTTCTTTCTTTGAACAGATAGTTTTGAACCCTGAGTTTCCCTTTCATATTTTGTGGTTAGTGAGTTTGATTGGTCTGATTTTTTACTTGTTCATAGTTCAATTTATATCGACCATTTTCATTATGAAACCAATATTCAAAATCTTTTGCATCCAATCCTTCTCTCAAAATAACTGGTTTCCCAGATTCAATTTCATCATTAAATTTATTGTGGTAGTTTCCATGATGTCAGGCCTCAAATTTTGATGTATTTGTTCCAACTATTACTGGTGCTCCGTAATATCAAGAAGCTTGCTCATGAACATCATAATACAAGTTTCCTTTTGCAAAGGCAATATCCCCATGATTTGATTTTGTTCTCGGCATTAAGACTTTCTTCCCCTCAGCTTGCATCGGTTTTGCTACGAATTCTGTATATAATTCTCTAATTTTAGCATTATTATTTCAATTTAATTTTTCCAGCTCTTCCATTGTGTAATTTGAATGATTTACAATCTTCGTTAATATACCTCTGTCATAAAACGATTCTTGTGGAGCCTCTAATTTTCATTTTGAAATAATCGAATGAATTTCACTCATTCATGTCACTCTATAATATTTATCATTTTCTATTGGTATTTGGGAATGATATTCTATTTTTTCTAAATTCATTTGTTTCTCTGTATTTTCTACGGATTCTACCTCTAAAGGTCAAAATCCGGATTCTTGTTTCTTGTTATTTATATTCGGAACTTTTGTGATATCTTCCAATTCATTTCTCAATGTTACAAGTTCATCTTTAGAAATGTTCAGCTTTACCTTACCTTCAATCGCTTGTTCCAAAACTTGCATAACTTCGCTATGAAGCTCTGTATTAGCAAAGAGCTGTCTTTTCATGAGCTCTTTCTCTTGATTTTTGAGTAGACCTGGCATATTTGTAATGCTACTTGCTCCAGTTACGATTCAGGTAGTCAAAGTAGTGATGACTGCGGTAGCTGCGAAATTTTTCCAATGCCAATCAGAGGGGAGATTCTTCCCCCACTGCTCGTTTGCCCATTGATTTGCTAGATTTCCAGCTGCTAATTGGACCGCTTCCTGGATGTTTTCTGTAAATATTTCTTTCCCTATCGTTTGGGTAAAGAGCTTCCCAACTTGCAGGATTGATTGTTTAGAACCTTTTTTACAAAGTTCTTTAATAAATCCTTTTGCAACACTACTTCCTTTTCCGAGCAAAATTTCATTTGGACTGATGAGTTCTAGCCCCCCTTGTAATCCAGAAGAAAGAAAACTATAGGCAAGAGCTTCCTTTCCATCCATCCCTGCCTGTATCCCTTCTTGGAAACTATGTCCTACTTGTTGAGTGAATGCCATACTAAAAAGTCCAGCTTTACTAGCAATATTGCTTCAGATCCTTAGTCCTGTTTTTGCAGCTCCCATACTTATTCCCTTTGCAAGAGCACCTCCTCCATAAATAAGCGTAAGCATTTGTGAAATGCTACTTGCAACCTGATTAACTCCATTATCCCAATTAATATTAATCTCTGCCTTTTGACTATCATAGATTGATTCTTTTTGAGCTGTAGAAAGATTTACTTTGAAAAAATCATCAAACTTTGCTTTAAATTCTGCAGATCACTTCCATTCTTCATCAGATTCCCATAATTTTTTCATCATTAATCCTAGTGAACTTCAAACTCCTACAGTACTATCTACAAGTCCATTCCATAGCCCAGCTCCTCCGTTTAAAACACCATAAAGTATTGGAGAGCTCTTCTTAAGATCTGTTCGCCAGCGATCTGTAGCAGTTTGTCTTGCTTGTCTTTCTATTTCTGAGTTTCTTACACCGGCTAGATTTAGATAAATAGGAAAATCTTTATGAAGGGGGTTGAGTAGAACTTTGCTCAGATTTTGTAAGCTTGCCACTTCTTGAGTCAGTCTATTTGTTGAGATAAGTTGCCTATATTTTTCATAGGCATTAAATTTAATCTCCCAATGGGCCTTTTTAGCTCAAGAGACCATGGCAGTATATTGTTTAAGAGTCTCTGAGGCACTCTTGAGCTTATCTCTCCCATATTTTTGAATTAGTTTTTGTTGCTTTTGTAAATGAGTAAAATATTTTGTTCAAGCGTTCTTTATCCTTTTTGGAAATGCTTCAACTTCTTGTTGATATGCATATAAGCTATTGAGATCTTTAAAGAACCTCTCTGCTTCTTCAGGACTCTTAGGCTCCTCTGTCAGTCTTTTTTGAAGGTTTTTTAGATCATATTTTCTCTTTAAGTTTTCTTCGTATTTAACAGTCTTTCTGAAGGCATCTTCTGCCTTTTGTTTTTCTAAGTTGGATCTAAAATACTTTTCTTCAAGGGACTGCTGTTCTTTTTGAAATTGGGAAAAAAAGATCAAAATCTGGTTTATATTTGGAAACTTTTCTTTGATCTGTTTCTCTAGTAATTCATTAAATTTTTGGATTAAAACAATTTGTTGAGAGAGTTCTTCTCAGTTCTTGAATCCACTTATCTTGAGTATAGATTCTTGTTTTTTGTTAATAACTTCTGCATATTTATTTAGTGCGAAAAGAAGGAGGTCATAATGAATAAAATCTTCTCTGTATTTCCCTCTTTTTCGATGTCTCGCTAAGGCTCATTGCTTTTCCTTAATGATTTCATCATAGAAGTTTTCCTTTGCTCGTCATTCTAGTTTATGAATGGCTACATTACTAAATCCTTCTTTTAAATAAATTCCTGGTAATCTAATGTCTGGTACTTTCTGTTCTTCATATAATACACTTTTTTGTTTTGAATCATTATGTATTATTTGTTTTGTCTCTGTGAAGGCATTTAAATATTTTTCTTCTAGATAGTTAATTAAGTTCTCTCATCAGTAATGATCACTAGATTTAGTTGCGGAAGATGCTAATGGAGTTTTTGATACGGTTAAAAGGCTAGGTTTTGTAAGACATTTTGGATCGATTTGGGCTTGAAGATAAAGGAGTTGGAGTTCTTTTTGAGTCAAATCTTGCTTACTTTGTAGTTTCCATTTAATCTCGTTTTGGAATTTGATGTTGAAGAGAGTAGTTTTACTGATTCAATTTAAAATCTTTTGACTTAAATATGAAGCGTTCATCGGAAGTCTATTTAGACTCTCTCCTAATGTTTTTAGGTTTTTATCTTCTTGAATAAAATCTAAAATTTCTTTCTCTTCCAAGAGTTGATTATTATTTTTATCAATCTGTTTTTCTATCTGTTTAATTTCTTCACCTCTCATGAATTAATCAATATTTGCAAGTAAATCATCAAAAATTTTCTCTGCCTCAGCCTGATCTTTTGCTATGGATTTTTCTTCTCTTTCTCTTAGTGATTGAAGATGTTCTTGGAGTTTTATTTTAATAATTTGGGATTTGTTTTGTTTGATTTCTGTTTTGATAAGTATATAGAGTTCATTTATAAAGTCCTCATCGTCACTGTTCTGGACTAGTAAGGAAAATCCTTCTGCTAATTTTCGGTAAGGGATTAGTTTTTCTAGAATAATAACTAAAAGTTGTTTCCTTTTTATCATGTTTTTCCTTAAAAGATATTAAACTTATTAAGTATATCTGTTTAGAGACACTTATGCAAAAATTATATCTATATCCTCGCTGTTATGCTTGACTTTTCTTTGTTTATGTAGAAATGGTTGTTTTTACTAATTCAGAATAACAAGAATGATTTCTGCATATACAAAAAACTCTTGTATCTTTCCTAGGCTTGTGTATTATAGAAGAGTTGTAGTTTTAGATTTCTTTATTTCTCATGAAGTCAGCTAATCCCTTGATTTCAATAGTGATCCCTACTAGAGCGAATGATGCTCATACACTTTCGCGTCTTCTTCTAGCTCTAATGGATCAAACGCATCAGACTTTTGAGGTACTTCTCGTTTGTGATAGGAGATTTACTGAAGAGGAATGGTCAGCTTTTTCTAATATGATTTTGAGTGAACAAGGAGATATTTGATTAAAGCTTTCAGAAAACATGAGACAAAAAATCAGACTTTTTTCTCATCAAAATAGTGAATTTATACCGCTCTCTCTTTGATGAGCGAGTGCAACAAGAAATTTCTGAATTTGACAGGCGAGCGGAGATTTTATTCAGCTCTTTGATGATGATAATACAGTTTGATCTCAGTATCTAGAACAAGAAATCTCCTATTATCAGCAATATAAAGAGAAATTCAACCAAAAAGTAGTACTGACGCCAAAATTACTCTGGAGAGATACAGAGACGATTCAAAATCAGGGATTTTTAAAGTATAATTATCGATTAGCGAGACCACAAGTATATTTTCTATCAGAAAATCAAAGCTATGCTGAGATCTCAATGTTTAGTGGAAATTGAGTCTTTTCAACTGCTGACTTGATAAAAGAGACACTCTATGATGAAAAGTTTGCTCGAATTGCAGAGGATTTAGATTTTGTCTATCGCCTGAAGAAAAATGGAGCAAAAATTCTGAATATCCCCGCACTGGAACTTAGGCATCGAGAGAGAGATAAAACTCCTTTAGAACAAGCTCGAATCTGAACATCTAGGTCTGCTGAGCAAAAGATTAAAAATATTTTCCTCCGAGTAAGAAAACATGCAAACCTTATTCAAAAAATAATTTTTATTTTTTGGAGTTCTCGAGGAATTACGCTTTGGCTTTCAGTGAAAGCGCTATATTATTGATGAGATGAGAAGCGGGGTATTATTGGAGGATTGATAAGAGGGTATTTAAGATGATGGAAAGTCTTTTTATCATCAGATAATTAAAAAGCTAAGAAAAAACAGCACCTTTCTCTTTCCAGGGATACGAAAAACCACTACTAGAAAGACTAGCAGTGGTTTTTAAATTTTACCCTTCTTTTTCTTAAGAAAGTTCATCAAGATCAAGAGCAAATATCCCTTGATCTTGGGCAAAGGCAAGTGCGTCTGTGCAAAGAACTTTACCATCTTTAGTTCTTCGAAATGCGAAGATATCAGCAGACTTAAGCAGCTCAAGATAAATGATCTTGTGAGCTAAGGGCTCTATATCAGGAACTGGGATTTTGCCTAGTTCAGGATAGAGTGCAAGTAATTTTTTACTTTCCTCGTCTGGTGACATTCCAGCATTATGTGCAAGTTCAATATTCACATGGGCATCAATTAGCTGACCATAAAGAAGATTATAGTCTTGCCAAAGAGAAGTTGTAAATGCATTGATAACTTCATAGCCAGAGAGTTTAAGATATTCAATATCTTTTTCCTCTTGTTGCTCAAGAAATCGAGGTAATCTTTGGAAAAGATAGAATACTTTAGGTTTTGAAGTAAGAGCTGTTGCAAGATCAGCTTTAATCTTTGATTTAAATTGATCCAATTTGTCTTTTTGCCCATCGACCGGAACTTTCGGTAAGAGGAGCTCTTGTTTTTTGTTTGACATACTTTTTCTTTTTTAGATTTGGTTTAACAAATAGTCTATCAACAGCCAGAGCCCATAACAGATTGCTAGGACAACGATGATGCCTAGAAGAAGTCTAGGAACTTCCTTCCTATGATCCGGAACTTCTGTCACTTCTATGATGAGACTTGGTAGTTGAGATTTTTGAGTTCCAGCAATTCTAGTGCCGTTTTCTTTTTGCTTATTGTCTGAACTCTCTGCATTCAGTTTTCTTTCTTTTGTTTCCATAAACTTATCTATTTTATATTTATATTTCAGTATAATATATAAATATATTATAAAGTCAAGTTCTTTTTAAAAAAGAAGAAATCTGATTTTAAGGGGAAATCAGATTTCTTGCTTATTCTCTGATAATAACTTTTTCCTGAGTTAAACTTCCAAGATCAATCTCAGTTACTCCAGCAAAATTTTGAAAATTCTTTTTGAGCCAAAGGTATTTCTCTAGTTGGAAAGCAACATTATCTCTATGAAGAAAAATCATCTTATTCCCCTCAAAAATAATGAAATTACTAGAACCAGCGAGATACACAAATCTCTTCATCTCGGGAAAAGTTTCCTGAATCTGAGGTAAATAATTGGTATATCGATCATAGCTCACATCATAAAAGAAACCAGCTAATGAGGTTGTTCCTGTTAAATATGAGGGAGTATCCACAATAAATCAGGTTTGACCCAGGGTCCAAGAATTTAGTAGTTCATCTGTCACTCCATCTTGCCAAACTCAAAATCTTTTATCTCCAAGTTTAATAATGAAATCAGGCTCAATATAAGAGAAATCAACAGCAATTTCCTGAGGGTTGGTATAGGTAATTTTCACACTCTTAACGAACGGATATTCTGTCTTAACCCAGTTGAGCAGTTCGCTTTCTCCTCCTACCTTTAGTGTGCTATAATATTTCCCTCTCAAAAATTTAGATGCTAATACAAAAAGTTCAGTATTTTCATATTTTTTTCTTGTTTCTTGTGTGTAGTTGATAGTTTTGATTTGATAACTTGGATTATAGATTGTCCCTTTTAGCAGATAAATCGTGAGGAAGCTAAGCAATAAAATAATCCCAATGATTGCCCAGTATTTCTGCGATAAAAGAGATAAAAATCAGACTTTTTTGCCATTTACTTTACGAGAAAAACCAGCAATTTTGCTTCTGTTAAAGTCTGATTGCTGAGATCTTTGTTTAATAAAAGGTTTGCTCTGGACAATTCCTCTTGCCATCAAAAGAAAGAACTAAAATTTTACCTCTCAAAGATAGCAAAATGCTTGTGATTTGCAACTGGGAATGTGTCTATTTTTTTGATTTGCAATCATTAGAAGAAAGCTTATAGTTAGGTGACTTTATTCCAATATATTACGATGAAAAAGTATCGTCTTTTGAGGGTGGTATTGCACTTTCTTCTTATCAATGGACTTTTTTTCTTGACATATAAGCTCCGTTTGATCGGTGATTTTCTTCCTTGAATTCATCTACCGATCCCTTTTATCAATGCAGATGAACTGTGTCTATTTTCACTTATAGCAAGTGCCAGTTTCGTGAGTATTTGAGTGATAAAAAGCTTCTATCCACTCAATAAAAAGATTATAAATCATTTCCAAACCCTAAATAAAGTCTGGCTTTATTGGTTTATTTCAATCGCTTTTCTCTCATATTTTTGACAGGGATTTATTTTCTTTTTTTGAATATCAAGATTCATTATCCTCGTAACAGCAGTTCTCAGCTGGGTAATTATTCTCCTTTTTGATCAACTACGAAAAGCATTTGAGTTTAGATGGCAAAAAAAAGCCTGAAAACAGATCCTTGTGATTGCACAAGAGGGACTAGAATCAGAGGGACTCCTTGCAACAATCAGAGAGAATTTCGAGCTTCCTCTCAAGGTAATCGGACTTGAAAAAGTTGATGAGATTGACTTCCAAAAATATGAAATCTGTATTATCATTTGAATGTTCCAAAAAGAGATTCTACAAGCGATTTTTGAAAAAACAAGAATGAATGAAACCAGATTTTTCCATATTAGTGAGTGATTTTTTCTTGAAGATGTTGTCTATACACCAGAAGTCCTCAATAATATCATCGCACTCGAATATAAACATTCAAAACTTGATGGGCGATCTCTTATTCTCAAAAGAGTGTTTGATCTTGTCGTTGCGAGTATCGCGATTATCATATTCTCACCAGTATTTTTGATTATCTGAATCTTAATTAAGCTAGATAGTCCAGGACCAATTATTTATCGTTCAAAAAGAGTCTGAAAAGGCTGAAATCTTTTCACTTTCCTCAAGTTTCGTACGATGTATACGCATCTTAGTGTCTGATACTGAGGTAAAGATGCCGAGAAACTCTATCAAGATCTAATAAACTCAGATGCTAATACCAGAAACGGAATCCTTCCAAAGATCCACAATGATCCAAGAGTTACAAAAATCTGACGCTTCCTGAGAAAAACTTCACTTGATGAATTGCCACAGCTCTTCTGTGTTCTTGTAGGAACTATGTCAATTGTAGGTCCAAGACCTCATCTTCAAAACGAAGTAGAGCAGTATGCCCCATGGGAAAGAAGGCTCTTGAGTATCAAACCAGGAATTACCTGATATGCACAGGTATTTTGAAGAGATTCGCTTGATTTTGACCAGGAAGCACAGCTTGACCTCTATTATATTCAAAATCGAACACTTCGACTAGATATCTATGTGATTTTTGGAACTTTTGGAGTGATATTCAAAGGACGCTAAATTTTTATATCTTTTTTATATAAAAATGAAGATAAAAACCTGATTTTTGATCCTTTTTTGTTGAGTCCTCGGTATTGGACAGACCTTTTCCTATCAACCGACTGAGGAGGAGCACCAAGAACTCACTACACTCAAATCTCAGCTTCGTGAAGCGATTTCCTGAGATAATATTGCTCTCTGGAATCTCTATACTCAAGCAAGGGATCTAGAAACCTGAATCCAAACGCCAGAAAAACTTAATTACAAACTCCAGCATTTGAGAGATTATCTTTTGACGATTTTAGATGATAAAAAGGAACTCTTAAAAAGAGATGCAAAAGACAAAAAGTCTGAATTTCTTGCTCTTTACCAGTGAAGTGGAGTAGTGAGTGCAGAACCGCTTTCTGAAAACTGTATCGGTCGATATCCAACCTTAGATGCAATGAGTTTTGCTTATGATTTCCCAACTTCACTGAGTATCGCAATCTGGTATAGAGAAACGAGTTGTGGTTTTTATTTACCAAAAAATGGAAATTGACCATTTCAAATTATCAGCAAGCAATACGGAAATTGAAGTCTAGATAGAGCACTTTTTGAGCAAACAATCAAGGATTTCCTTGAGTTCTCAAAGAAAAAAATTGAACGATATAATTCAAAAAATCCTGAAACGCCAATTCGTCTCTGATATGATTCAATTAATTATAAAGATCTCTATAAATTCGCAGGACTTTACAATGGTTTAAGTGGGGGAACTGTGTATTGAGAGATTTGACCTGCTAACCCAAAATATTTCCTAGAAAAAGTACCCTGAGAGCGAGAAAATGGGAAAAGAAACGGAATTTTCCTACAGGTATTGAAGGTTTTAGAATGGGAAGTTAAATAATAGCAGTATCTAAGAATGTTATGTAATATTCGTATTTGAAAAATAATAAAAAATCAGACTTTCTTTTTTTACCCAAGATATAGCAATGTTTAAGCAATATTTTCCAATATTCAAAAATAATCCAGAACTGGTGTATCTAGATAATGCAGCCAGTACACAGAAACCACAGATGGTGATTGATGGTGTGAGTGATTTCCTCGCTCATGATTATGCGAATATCCATCGTGGATTATATGATCTTTCGGAGCGTTCAGAATCGCTCTATGATCAGAGTAAGCACCTTGTTGCCGAGCTTCTGAATGTCTCAAGCAAAGAAGTGATATATACCTACAATGCGACCTATGCTATCAATTTGGTTGCGCAGAGTCTAGTAAATTCTTACTTTCTGCAAAAAGGAGATAAAATCCTGGTAAGTATCTGGGATCATCACGCCAATAGTTTACCTCGATTAGCTTTGGGAAAGCTCTTTGGTATTCAAGTAGAGTTTTTTTGACTAGAGGAAAACTATGAAATCGATCGATCAGATTTTGAAAAAAAATATGACGATAAGGTAAAACTCGTAGCATGTGGACATGTTTCCAACGTAACAGGAAATATCTATGATCTCAAAAAAATCAAATCAAGACTCAGAAAAGAGACCTTCTTCTTAATAGATGGTTCTCAGTCTGTACCAAATTTCACTATTGATTTCGAGGATCTCGGAGCAGATGCATTAGTATTTACTGCCCACAAAATGACGGCTCAAACCTGACTCTGAGTCCTCGTTTTAAAAAATCAGCGAATCAAAGAGCTAGAGCCTCTCATTGTCTGAGGAGGAACAATTAAGGATGTAACGATCTCAGGATTTGACCTTCAAAAAAATAACCAAAAATTCGAAGCGGGAACCCCAAATATCGTTGGTGCAGTTTCATTACTTCATGCCTTGGAGTTTATAAAAACGCTCAGTCCAGAGCAAACCTTATCGGGAGGAATGCAAGCGATCTGGCAGCATGAGGAGGAGCTTGTCAGGTATGCATTGAAAAATTTCAGACAGTTCTGAGATGCAGTTCAACTTATTGGTTCACAGACTGCTCCAAGAGTTGCTTTGTTCTCCTTTGTTCTCAGAGATGAGCAAAATTTCAATAGAATTTGAGAGTTTTTTGCTGAACAAAATATTTGTATCCGTTGTGGAGGACATTGTGCTTATCCACTACACAAACACTATCATCTTGGAGGAACTTGTAGGATGAGTGCCTACCTCTACAATACTACAGAAGACCTAGACCGCTTTTTTACTAGGCTTTCAGAACTTATCAAACAACAGAGATAATATCACAATTTCTAAATTTGAAAAGAGGAAAAAAGAGAGAAGAAATCTGATTTCTTTTCTTTTTTTTTCTTTCAAGTATACTTAAAATAATTTAATCGCTTATCAGAATTGATGAAAAAAACTTCTAAAGAAAATATACTGACAATTATAAAATATGGGGGACTCGGACTGCTATTTCTAGCCTGGATTCTTTTTCTTTTTCTCAATAGTAGAAAAAATCAGCAAAAAGCTGAGCTTCCAGAACTGAATACTCTCGAATCGCAAGATACTCAACTTCAATCCTGATCTCAGGAGAATGTATCACCGCAACTGGATGATTTTCTAACTTGAGAAATAATTCCAAATGAAAATATTGGAACACTAGGAACAATCAAAGAAAAAATAGCGGCATTAGAACAGCTTACCCAGCAAAGTAGAAATCCAAAAAATCTGAATTTGCTCATTGATGCCTATCTTTTGGATACGCAGTTTTATAAGGCAAGAAAGTTTTACTATAGTTTACCACAAACACTTCAAAAAACTATCCCAGCTATCAAGGAGTTCCAGATTCTCCTGAATAGCTTCTCTCAAGGCTCAGAAACTGAGTATTCTCATCTTAAGCATCTCTTGATAGATCTTTCTCAAAAGGGCGATATTTCAGCTCAAGAGCTTGTCTATTATCAGTCAGCATTTGCTCTAGCAGAGGCAGATTATCCATTGGCAAAGCAATATCTTGAACAACTTACTGATCCAAAATATCAAAGCTATAAGTCTGATATTGATTCAGCATTTCAGCAGTATCAAAGCCTAAAATCTGTGCCAACTTATTATCAAGAAGGATTGATTGGGTTTCAGCTCATGAAGAATGGTTTTTATGCATTAGCTAAAAAAGTAGCAATTCCACTAGCAAATCAGTATTCAAACTATATTCTCCCGTATCAAATCTTGGCAAAGACTGATTTTTCAAATGGAAAACCTGATTCAGCGGTTGGTTATTTCCAAAAACTGCTTGAACTTGATTATGAGCAAAAAAATAATTATCTCTATCACTTAGGAGTTCTCTATTATCAACTTGGAAATTATACTCAGGCAGTGCTTTCTTTCTCTCAAATTACAAATCAGGATATAATGCTTGATGCTGAGAGATATTTGGTATTGAGCTATACTGCACTCGGAGAGACAGAAAAAGCAATCAAAAGCTGGCAGAGATTGGCTGGATATCCAGAAATCAAAAAATCTGATTTTTATTCTTTTTTTCAAGAAGCATTCTGGAAACCTTATCGCAGAGGACAGTCTTCACCATATCTTAAAAATAGTCCTCTTGTGAATGCGTATCTTCAGCTCTGTCCTAAAAAGCTTGCTCAATCAGACCAAGTTGTTTGTCAATATGGCCAGCTAGGAAAACAGCTTGCTACACAAAAAAATCAAATTTCCATCTGACAAATCACGCATTTATTAAAAGATTATCCAGATAGTGGATTTTATCTCTTGCTTGGTGATCTTTTGCTGGAAAATAATCAGAAAACATCAGCTATTGAAGCGTATATGAAGGGCTTAACCCTTACTCAGGATGCCCAAGAAAAGGACGTTCTAAAAAAGCGTATTCTTCGCGCAAATAAAAACTCTTAAAGAGCAATACTAATTGCTTTCTCATCATCAATAGTAGAAAAAACCTGATAGTTTTCCCCCTTATACTGGAGCGTTATTTTTCGATTAAAGGTTATTTTATCAATTACGAGATCAGAAGCTGATTCTACTTTGATTACTTTCATTTCTTCAATCAGATCAAGTCTTATTCAGTTTACTTTTTTCAGAAGAGCTTCTTTTGCAGTTCGCAAGAGGTAAAAATTATGCCAACTCTCAGCTCAGAATAGCTGCAATTCTTCAGAATATTTTTTTAGTAAAACCTTGCTCCTTTCTTTGATAGCCTCAATATCTATGCCAATCTTTTGTTCTGAAAAAGCTAAAGCAAGCCAATCTGAGCTATAAGAAGCTGAGAAATATTCTCCACAAAATACATGCTCTTGCGCAGATTTCAAGAGCGTTTTTTCATCAGCTCACCATCTTGCCTGGAGGAGAGCGTATTTCAGCAGTCTTTGCTCATAATAAGGAAGATCTCTAAAGGTTGCTAAAAAATCAGAAGAGAAATCTGAGTTTCTAAGTTGATTTTCTTTGCTTATCTTTAGAATTACAAGTTCCATGGGTACAAATTGACCAATAAATACCTACTTATATACAACTTCTCGAAACTTACAATAAAAAAATACTCTAGGGAACCCCTAGAGTATTCTTCAGATTTTTTTACTTTTCTTCCTCCTGTTTAAGGGGAATATCCGCCTGCTCTTTAGCTACTTCTTCATCTGGAAGATAACGATGCTCGACACAACCACGCCTATTACCACTAAGAAGTCTCCATTCTATACGAGGATCAAATTCTGAGGTTATCCATCTATTCTCTATAGTATCATGTGAGACTCTATCAGAATAATGTCCCCAATAGCTTGAACCAGAATTATGGTAAGGAAAATCATTTGCTAATTTTCCAATGGGATCGAAGACCAAGAATGCTAATACTGATTCATACTTTGAGTTGTAATTTTTTTTCCATGTGCCTTTATCTATACTTCGCGCCACATCGCCGGGATTTACATCGCCAAAAAGGAGACGAAGAATGAGCTTTGGCCAGATAAAGATCGGCAGCAGAGCTACCAATCCACATAAAGGGATGGCAGCTCCACCAGCACAGATTATTCCAATCAAAGGATGAAGCATAAAGGCATATGTACCCATTTCAACTGCTACTCTCCAATAAACAATAGTAGCTATTGAAAGAGTTGCTAATCCGATCAAGCCATACCCTCGATATTCCCATGCTCTCTTTCTCAAAAAAAGCATCCTAAACCAATATCTGATCGAAGTATGTTCTGTTTTGTCCTCACTCTTTAAGAATTCAAGCGTAGCAAGCTGATAAAAAGAAAGGAAAATCGATTTTGCTTCTTTATACAATAACTTTTTAGCCGCTTTAATAAACAATTGATAGTTGGGCGGAAATATTTTTATATTTTTTTTAGAGCCCAACTCTTTTGTTTTCTCGGAGTCTGATGCTTTTGTCTTGTAAGAGTCTAATTCTTTTGTATACATAATGATTCATATTTTTGTTTATATGAGAAGATCATATGTTTTTATGAGAGAATGTCAAGATCTTCTTCTCTTTGCTATACTAGTGAGAATAAAAGACCAGAGATAATTCAAAATAAAAAACATTTTGCGCCTATTTTCTCTCAGAGAAGCTATAAAGATAGCAAAAAAATCAGATTTCTTCTTGCTTTCTTTCATTAATTGACTAGACTTAAAAACAGTTTTTTTATTATCATACTATTCACAAAGCATGACAACACGAGCAGAGTTAGCTGATATCCTTTTCCCAGATACCACTGAGACTGTAGAATCACTTCTCCAAAAATATCCAGAAAGAGCAGGCAATCCAACAGTTACTCGTTTTGCTCCGAGCCCAACTGGGTTCTTGCATCTTTGAGGCTTATTTTCAGCATTTATCTCACGAAAATATGCAAATCAAAAGTCAGGTCTTACCTTCCTTAGAATTGAAGATACTGATCAAAAGAGAGAAGTAGAAGGTGCAACAGAGCTGCTCATTTTAGCACTCAAAAAGTTTGGAATTACTTTTGCTGAGGGACCAATCGGTGAAAATGGACAAGAAATCTGAAACTACTGACCTTATACGCAGTCTCAGAGAGCTGATATTTATCGTGTTTTCGCAAAAAAACTTGTAGCTCAGGGACTTGCTTATCCATGCCGAATGACTGAAGAGGAACTCAATGCTACTAGGGAAATGCAAATGGCTGCAAAGATTATACCAGGTATCTACTGAAAATACTCACAGCGAAGAGACAAGACTCCAGACCAACTTTTGGAAAAATTCAATCAGGAAAACCAGACTTTCCCTGTTTTGAGGTTTCGCTCTCCTGGAGATACGAGTAAGAAGATCGTTTTTGAGGATCTAATCAGAGGTAAGATCGCAATGATCGACAATTACAATGATATCGTAATCATCAAGGGAGATGGACTTCCGACCTATCATTTTGCGCATCTCGTAGATGATACCTTGATGAGGACAACGACAGTTTCCAGAGGAGAAGAGTGGCTAACTTCAGTTCCACTCCATCTTCAGCTTTTTGCTGCGTTTGGATTTAAAGCTCCTGAATATGCACATTTCTCAGCTATTTGCAAGCTTGAGGACTGAAAAAAAAGAAAGCTTAGCAAGAGAAAAGATCCAGAAGCCAATGTAGAATACTTTTTCCAAGAAGGGTATGCTCCAGAAGCCGTACTTCAGTATCTTTTGACACTAGCTGATTCAAGTTATGAAGATTGGCAAAAAGAAAATCCTGACTCTTCATTTCTAGATTTTCAGTTTTCACTTGAAAAGATGAATGTTGCTGGTCCGCTTTTTGATTTTGTAAAGATTCAGAATATCAATAATAACTATCTTTCTTTGCTTTCAACAGCAGAGCTCTATGCTCAAGGGCTAGGGCGAGCTGAAAAATATAGTCCAGAACTTGCAGACTTGATGAAAAAATATCCTGACTATACTCAGCAAGCTCTCAATATTGAGAGACATACCGAAAAAGATCCAAAAAGATTTACGCTCTATACTGATATTTCAAAGAATATTCTCTTTTTCTATGATGAGGAGCGAGAAAAACTAAAAATGCAAAAGCCTGAATTCCCTGAGAATATCCCACTTGAAACACGAAAAGCATTTGCTCAAGAGTATGCTGAAAACTTTGACCTAAGCTGAGATGTTCTAACGTGGTTTGACCAACTCAAAGAAATCTGAAAAAAATACGGATTTGCAGGTAATAATGCTGAATTCAAACAGTGAGGATTCATCTGAAAAGTTTGAGACCTTGCAATGTTCCTCAGAATTCAGCTCTGCTGAGCAAAACAGACTCCAGACCTCTTCTCTGTGATGAAGGTGATGGGGAGAGAAAGAGTAGTTTCAAGACTCACTGATATCTAATAAGCTAAAAAAAGAGAAAAAATCTGAATTTTATCTCTTAATTCTTATGAAAATGAATGAAAAATTTATCGCTCCCAGTAGAGAAAAACTCACAAAAAATATCCGAATAGCAGTTTGATACTTTGTGCTTTCATTGGTTATCAACGGTGTAATCTATTATTATTTTTATACGATCCATGTTGTACTCTGGATTGCAAGTATCGTGTTATTTTGTATGATCCCTTATAGTATTCGAGAGCTCTTTCGTCCAGAAGAAAAGAGAGGATTATTATTGACCCCTCGTGGACTGACCTATAAGCAAACAGTCCTTGGACGCTCGGTATGAGAAGTCAAGCGAGAGGATATAGATGAGTTTATTATTGGGGAATCGGAGTGATCTAAAGCAGTTTTCCTCATTTTCAAAGATCCAGAGCCATATATCAAAGCCTTAAAAAACTGACAGCTTAAGAAGGATATGATCAAGACATTACGCGAGAGCGGAGTCCCTCTCTCAACTGATGAGCTTGATATAACAACTGAAGACTTGCATACTTGGCTAAATTCTTATCTCAGACAATATGCTAAAAAATCTAAAGAATAAAAAAAAGAAAAAGCCTGATTTAACCAGGCTTTTTTATATTTTGAAAATGAGGCTGTATACTACTATTATTCTGCGGTATTCTGAAACTCAAGATTCTCTTTAACCTTTTGAGTAATTTCTGGATTTAAGGCATAACCAGACATAAGTTCTCCATTCTCAAAGATAAACGGTCTAGAGCTCTCTCCAGAATAGTCTACATCATATTTTCCCATGAGATAGCGATTGAGTTCAGATCTATTCCTAAACTTGATCGCTTGATATGGCTGATCAAAAGCTAGCTTTTCAATAAACAATAACTGAGAATCACTTGTTGGAACGAGTACTCCAATATGTCCGATAAAGAGATTTGAACTCTCTGGATCTATGGTATCGTGGAAAAATACTGAGATTAAACTTGCTTTAGTATTGATAAATTCGACACCTTTTTTTATCCAGTTTTCTTTTGCTTTTTGAATATTTTCAGATTGAGTAGCAGTTGCAGTTGTTGGGATTCTTGCAAAGAAATTCTCGAAGATTTTTACTTCCTCATCTGTAAGAATCGGTCTAGCTTTGAGAGATAGAGTATCAAATGAAAGGTTCTCCAAATTTAGGTTATCAACTGGATTCTTGATTCTTATAAAGTTTTTTAGGAGGGAATATGAGGTAATTCTACAGTTATATCAAAGAAAGTCAGGATTATTTTTTTCTTGCACAGTAGGAATAGAGGAACTATCATATTCAAAATTCGCATCTTTGTTATACGTAAATCAAGAGCTTAGACCTTGATTATGAATGCTTGTATTAAACAGATCTACAGCACCAAAAAAATCTTCAATTGTTTTTTCATCAATATCGGCAGCACTGAGCGCCTGCTTGACTTCTTGTTTTGATACCTCATCAGTAATATTTGAATAGGTAATTCAAGAAAGCTGATGATAAGTGGTAGTTCATGATTCTATTGTCTGATTCCCCGTAAGTGAATTATTAACTGTTGGAGTCTGAGTTGAACATCAAGCTAAAATTACTCAAAGTGAGCAGAGGAGTGTTAACTTTTTCATAGTGAGAAGATAGTTTTGATAAAAGAGATAAGTAGTCAGTTAGTAGTTCTATGAGAACTCCCTTCCGAGAGGAAATGATTACCTTTTCAGCACTAATTTTGTAAATTTTTGAAGCTCTTTTGCAAGTCAATATTCAAAAACGAATGCGTTCCAAGCACCGTCTTCACTCAGAACACCATGTGGAATATCCTCAGGAATTTCTCAATTATTACTTGCTTCAACATCTCTAAACCAAGCTTTACTTTCATAGTATTTTAGCAGTTTTTTAATCTGTGGTCTTAGAGCTTTTCGCTTCTCAAAGGAGGCATTTACTTCTTCTAGCATCTCATTCATTTCATTAAGAATGGTCTCCATTTCTTGAATTTTCTGGAGTTGTTTCATATTCATTTTATATTAAACAAAGAACATAAAAAGTCTGATTCCTCCTTTTTTATTTACAAATAATTTTATTTCAGACTGATATAAATTCTAAATTTCTTATTTGCAAAGTCATATTCTTCAAGATCAAAGGAATATTTCCTTGGTAAATCTGTTAGGCTCCAAATCTTTTCTCGAGCATTGGTGACATCTTGTGCTGTAGTGTATTCAAACTCAAAAATCTTGAAATTCTCTTCATTTACAATGAGTGAATCAAAATCTGCTACTATGCCTTTAGTTTCCAGTCATAGATATACATCATATGATCAGCTTTGAAAGTCTTTTTCATAATTGGTATATACAGCGTAAACCAGCGGAGAAATTATATTTTCTCAAAAAGCTGATTTAAGATCTCTTTTCATAAATTCTCATCGAAGAGCTTCTAAGTCTTTATAAGACTGATGATTTTCATTTGTTGTCCTCGTAGAGAGTCCAGAAATAATTTTTTGCATGTTATAAAACAAAAGATCTAAATCAAATTTCTTAATTTTAAAATATCATTTCCCAAGATAATATCAAGATTTTCTGTAATTTTCTCAATATCCCAATTCCGCCACTGAATTTCCTGTAGACTATTGATCGTTTCTTGATCAAATCTATAACGAATTACCTTTGCAGGATTTCATCAAACAATAGAATATGGCTTAACATCCTTGGTTACAGTTGCATTTGCTCAGATAACTGCTCAATCTCAGATTTTAATACCAGGCAAAATTGTAGCATTGTAGCCTATCCAGACATCATTTCAAATTATGGTGTCTCATTTATTCACTCATTGAATTAATTCTAAAGTCTTTTCCCAGTCTCAGTTTTGAGATCTTTGGAGTGACTCCATTCGCTCACCACCGAAAATTCCAAAAGGATAAGTAGATATTCCATCGATCTTGTGATTTGCTGCATTCATAATAAACTTTACCCCAGTTGCAATTGCACAAAATTTACCAATAATAAGTTTGCTTTCTATCATTGGGCTACGATACAAAACATTTTTCTCAAAGTTTTCAACTCCCTCTGGATCATCGTAATAAGTGTAGTCTCCAACAATAATATTTGGATCCTGAATGAAGTTCTTTAAAAAACCGAGTCCCTTGTAGGCTGGAATTGGAAATTTCTCATTTGGGTTTGGTCAAGTCATAATATTTACAAAAAGAAGATAAAAAGTCAGATTTTTTATTTTTTTGTATCAATATTTTTCAGATATTTTCTGATTCTTGATCTAATATTCTTGCAAGGAGAACTTGTGTTAAGCTGAATGAGTTTTCAAAAAGTTCGTTTTGTATATCGAGCCTTCTGATAAAGTTCCTCATTTGTATGGTTTTCAAGCATCTTTATAATTGATATATTATTTTCTCTGAGTAATGCTTTCAAAGTAGAAAAATCAAGGTGGTCATAGTCTTTATAAAATTTTTGAGCGAGCTTCCCTAGTTCATTCCACTTAAATCAGATTTCTGGTAGCTGGAGTTCCTCAGGAGTTTCAAAGTTCCTCTCCCATTTCAAAACCAGTTCTCATCGTCAAATAAGATAAGAAATCAGATTGTTGACTGATGCTTTTGTATCTTTTATTTGTCATTCAAGCTTCTTACGATTAGCGAGCTCAGCTGGAAATGTTTCTAAAACTTTCCGTAAAGCCGTGAAATGCTTTTTGATCTCTGAGATAAGCTCATCTTTATTCCTAGGTATCATCAATTAGTTACTTCTTAAACTGAACTAAATATTCTTTGGTTTCAGCAGCAATTCTTCTGCTTTCTCTGGCTTTTTGAATAGTTTTATTTTGTACAAACAGTTCTAGGATTTTGCTCTCAATCAGTGGAATTGTTGCTTTATATTGTTTTGCGAGAGCTGTAGCAAAGTATCGAGCTTGCATCATCTGAATATAGTACTCCTCACTTTTAATTTTTGCCACGAGGTCGAGCATTTCAACCTTGAATTCTTGATCTAAAAAGTTTGAGAGGAGGAGTCCTATAGCATAACGCACAGTATAGCAATGAGAACTCTTAAGCCAGATTTTGATTTGTTGGTAGGTCTCTTGTGGGTATCTTTTAAAGATCTTTGGAGAGAAGATATCACAAACCTCCCAATTATCGATAAAAGGCAGAAATTGCTCAAGTTTAGAAATTGCAGATCAAAAGTCTTTTTCCTGTTCAATGAAAATTCAGTGCAAAAGATTTTCTTCCAGATACTGATGAGGAAGTTGAGATAAAAAATCTGATCTTTCATCAGAATTTTTGAGTTCTTGAGCTAGTTTCCTCAAGACTGGAATCTTTGTTCATAAAATGTTTTTTGGCTCAATAGTGGGAATAAGTCTTGCATTGAATTTTGCATTTTTCTCATCTCTAAGCTCTAGTAAGCGTTGGCTAATATTCATTGTAAGTAAATAGATATAAACCTAGCAATCCTCTCTGTTAAAGACTTTTTTTATCTCTTCAAGTGAAATATTCCCTTCTCTCAAAAGTCTAATCTCTCAGTCTTCATAAAGAATAATCGTTGATGGTGTGCCAGTTAGGGTACTAGTATCCGAAATCTCAATATCAATTTCCTCCCTAATCTGCGGATTGAGTTTCTCTAAGCTGATTATTGAAGGTTCTCAAGAGATATTCGCGCTCGTTGTCAGTACGATTCCTCCAGCTCATCTGATAATATCAAGTGCAGTCTGGTTTCTTGGAATTCTCACTCAGATGGTAGCTAGTCACTGATCAAACTTTTTTGTAAAATCTAGTTTTGCTCTAAAGATTACTGTGAGCTCTCAAGGCCAAAATTTCTCTAAAACAGGTGTAATTTTCTTGAGAAAACCTGATTTTTCATCAATAATTTCTGTAAGCCTAGAACGATCATCGATCAATGCAATAATCTTTTTGCTGTGATCTCTCTTTTTGATTTGATAGAGCTTTTCTACTGCGATTTCATCAGGAAGTGCTCAAATTCCATAGACGGTATCAGTTGGGAATACCACAACTCCTCAGTTTTTCAAAAAATTAACAGCCATTGCTATCTCTTCTCTTTTGATATCCTGCATAAAGTCTGCAATCCTAAAAAAATAAAATCTGATTTTTTACTCTTTTTTCTCAAAAGATAAACTAACTACTGTGATTATAATTACATAGAGTATTGAAAGTCAAACAATAAGCCAAATTGAGGTGTCGGTTTTTGCGAGATGTGAAATTGCAATTGCGAAGAGGATCCCGAGTATGCTATAGATTATTGAGCGAGGCATTATTTTTTTTGTGAGTTCTCTTTTCTCCTTTTGGGTGAATGTTTTTTTAATCATTTTAAATTAAATAAAGAATAAAACTACTCTAAGTCTAACCTATTTTGCTCTTAAATCAAGAGGAGTTATTTTCCGTTTTTAAAAAGAAAAACCTGATTTTACTTCAGGTTTCTCCTATTTTAGATTCTATTTTCTAACTAAAGAATTTTCTATAGATCAATATTCCTCAGCAAATGATAATGCCAAGATTAACGAGAATGAAGAATATTTTTGCAAAAGTTTTCATTTTGCAAGTAGAAAGGTGGATAAAAACTTTAGGCTAGTGTCTAGATTGTTTCACTTTGTTATCGCGAGAGGAAACCATGGCGATGTTTGCTCTGCAGTTACGTCGTAATCCAGATAATATAACTAATCTTCTTGACTATAACTAATCTTCTTGAGTTTCTCCTTAAACTCTGCTGATGGCGTGAAAATCACCTTAGGTTCAATTTTTGAAGTGTTAAATTTTTTCTTATCTTCTACTCCCTCGCTAGAAAGACTCAAACGGAAAGACCCTAAATCTCAAAGTTTAACACTTTTCCCCTCCGCTAATTGCCTTGGTAGTTCTGTGATAAGATTTTCAATCACATTGATGATGTCTCAAATCGTAAGCGAAGACCTCTCTTCTACGAGCTTTGCGATTTCCTTTTGTGAAACCTTTCCAGTATTCACAGGATTAGCATACCATTTCTTCTTGGTTGGATCTAAAGGATTTGCTCTTTGTACAAGTTTGAATTTCATACTGTAGTGGGAAAAGAGTAAAAAGCAGACAATCTGTCAGCACTATCACTGTAGCATTTTCTCCTCTAAAGTCAAATAAAAAAGATATACGGAAAGAAATATATTTCTATCAGTATAGAAGTAAAATTATATACGGGAAGATATTTATTTGTATATGGGAAAAAATAACTTGATTTTCTAGAGTAGCATAGTATCATATCTACTGCCATAAAAATAATTAGAGGTTCATTAACAATAATACAAATTAAAAAAGATTTTATATGAAACATATCTATGATGAAAAAATTACTAATAGGTGTAGCTATTACCTGCATTATCATCATTGGCGGGTGGCTTCTTACTACCTCAAACTTTTTTATCTCTAAAAGCCCAAATAATTACCCATTTTTTGAGGGTAAAATAATAAATCAAGATACTGAGGAAGAAATATCAAATCAAGATATATGAGAAGTCCAAAACTCAATCCCCACAGTTCATCTTATAACAAAAGATAAAGATATAGGACTTGAGTTAATGCCTGAAGATCAACCTTTAGGAGATAATGCTTCTTGAGGACGAATTTCAACTTATGGTTTCGGTCTTGAGCAATTACATTATACAGGTGGGTATGTTTATCTGTTGCGATCAACATTTTCTGAGGACGGTGAAAAGTTTGACATTTGGAGATTCCCAGTAGATAAGGAAACATTTCAACGAAAGGCTTTAGAGGATGATGTTAGTATCTTTGATAAAAATTATTTTTATCAAATCATAACCTATCGCCAAGATGGTGAAATATATGCCGAACTCAGAAGAATAAAAAGATAGCCCCTTTAACTGACCAAACCAAAAAAAAACCTGAATGAAGTTTCAGGTTTTTTTGATATTGAGGAAACTAGATATTATTTTTTGATTCTATTGAGAGTATAATAGCTTCCGTCACAATGGTTAATCAACTGATAGTAATAGTCCTTGTCCGAGAGTACATAATAAATATCACCATAAGTACCATCTCAAGTCTTTTTATTGACCTCAAGTTGTAGTGTTTGACCATCTACAGGAAACACAGCATTCCCATATCTATAACGGATATAAATAGAATTATTATAATAAGATATCTTAGGATCTAAAAATTCTCCTGCTATCAGAAGTTGTCCCCTGTTTTCAATCTCTCAAGTGTAAGATTTCAAGTCCCAAGGCTCACCAGAACTCACATAGGTCTTTATCTCCTCAAAAGAAAGAAGCTTAAAGTCAGGCTTCTTTCTCTCCCTTACGATTACTTCATCATGGCGAGAAGAAGAGCTTCGTCTGTATATCCAGTTTTTATCGCTTCATAAATAGTAAACATACTGCTTGCCACCATTTTGAAAGAACGGAAATCCCTTATCTCTTTCATAATATTGATTCTTCCTAAGTGATAAAGTAGGATCGCTCATAAATCAAGTATTCTGCGGGACAAAGGAGAATGTCTGAGCATCTACTAAAAATTTGTATGGAGAAAAGAGCAACCAACCTCACGTATACATAACTGTACCAAAATAGTATTGCTGTCAAATATCTCCTATAGCTTGAGCGTTTCAAGAAAGAGATAAAAACGCTTTATCTGAAAGCTTTTGATATTTCCAATCAGGGTTGGTATAAAATTCATTATATTCTCACTGTAAAAGCTTGAGAGAAGAAGTATCTACATACCCAGAATGTCTGTAAAAGTGGTAAATTGCTGGAGATTTTTTCTGGTTTTGAAGATTTAATGGACTTGTGATTACAGTATGTCCTGATTGAAGGTGATATTCCTGAAGTTGTTGAGGAGAAGAGGGTTGGCTACTTCAGAGAAGAGAAAACAATCCTAGTAAGAATAAAAGCTTTAGCATAACTAAATTGGAAAGATATAAAAAACTCCTTAGAATACTATTCTAAGGAGCTTCAAAGTCAAGTCAATATCACTACCTAATTTATCTGCATGTGGATGAATGCTTCTGCTTAATCAAATCAAAAAAAACCTGAATAAATGTTCAGGCTTTTTCTTTGTATTGCTATAGTTTCGCTTACTTTTCATCCAAGAAAAGTCCTACAATCACTGCTAAGGGAACTGAGAGAATAATTCCCCAGAATCCCATAATCGTAGCTCAGAATAATGCTGATACGATCAGGAGAGCTGAGTTTACTCCAAGTTGTTTTTCCATCAAAAGCGGCGTAATCACATTATTTTGTACCCATTGGATGGCAAAGAAGACGGCTCCAGCGATAATCATTCCCCAGAAACCATGATAAATTAAAGCGAGTACTACTAATGGAATAATTGAAAAGATCGGTCCAATATACGGGATAATATCCATTAATCCAGTAATGAGGGAAAGCGAAAGCATATTAGGGATCTCAAGTCCGCATCGCTTCATGATCCGAAGTGCTGCATACATCGCGATAATTACAAACACAGAAAGCAGAATCCTTGCCTTAAGCCAAAGTGAAAGTTTTTCATATATATAGTCAATTTTTGCTTGAACTTTCTGCTTCTGAAGGTCTTTTTTCCCTTTTAAGAAGAGGCTGATCAGATATTTTTTCTCAATTGAGAAGAAGACTGCTAGGGTAAAAACAATCGTAAGATTAGTCATAACCCATAAAAATCCTCAGACTACAGAGAATATACTTGATGAGAACTGTCTTAAATATTTTGTAGAATTATCAAGAAGCGTATTTAGAGAGCTGAGAATAGAAGATTGGAAATCGCTATTAGCCCAGTTAAAGCTTGCCCAATTTTCGATAAGATATTGTTTTACCGCTGATGGAAGCCAAGTAATAGTATTTATAGCATCAGGTCGAGTATTACTAAGAACAAAAGTCTGAAGTTCTTTTGCTGTCCCAGATATTCGAGTGATCAAAAGTGAAATCTGCGTGATCAGAAATGGAATTACTAGAAAGATTCCAGAAAACACAAATAAAAGAATCAAAAAATAACTGATCCCAATAGCTAAACCTCTATTTTTAACCCTCTTTTGCAAAGATACAATCAGTCCTTCACTAGAAACTGAGATAATCAGTGCCGCAACCAGCAAATAAATGATATCAAGAGACTGATAAAAAAGATAACCAACGAGCACAAAACTAGCACCAATAAGCCAAAACTTTACCATACTTTTAGTCGGCATACTACCTGGAAAATTCTCCTGAGAAGACTCATTACTTAAGTTTTTCTCTGGAATTTTATCAGGAAATTTCTCGTTTGCCACTTGGTCTTTCTCTTTTGGAAACTCAAGGCTATCTAGGAGCTCTTGTTCTGAGATTTTTTTCATTGGCTATGCAAAAAGGAACTAAATACTGATTGAAATTCGGTTGAAAGATAAGTTTTTATCTGACTTTTATCTTTTTTTTCTAAGAGATTAAGCAGAGGATCTAGCTTTGATTTCTGAAACATTACAAAACACTTTACGTGGCTAGTATTTCATAGTTGCTGTTTGATAAATTCTTCATAAGAGGCAATCAATATCCTCTTGATCTGATGTCTAATGACAGCTCTTTTTGAGAGTGCTAATGGAACATGAAAAGAAATCTGATGATAATCGCGGTTTGGATACTGAGCACAATAGAAAATCAAAAAAATCCCACGCACAAACGATTGTCTCTTTCTCGTCAAAAATCTGACTTCTTTCCCCTCTAATCTTTCCTTTTTCTTGAGCACAACAACAAAATATTGCAAATAAAGCACACCCCATCTTATCAATTCTCATCCTAAAGTCAACTCTATTAAGGCGAGAAGTAAACGATAAAATGAGCTCTTTTAACTCATATTTTGATATAAAAGTTCAATTTCTGCATATTGCTTTTCTCGATCAAAAAACTTCTCAGGTAGGTTTGCATATTCAGATTTTTTCAGTTTTTGGACAGCAGAGAGTAAGCTGGCTTTGTCTCAAGGTCTCATCATAATCGTTTTCCCACCAGTAACTTCTGGAAGCGAGCTGATAGCAGTTGTGATAAGTGGTGTCCCCAGCGCTAGTGTTTCCGTATGCACAGATCAGAAGCCTTCAGACAGCGAAGGCGCGATCACTCCATCAACTTGGGAAACAAGAGCTCTCAATTCTGATTTTGGTAGTCCATTGTATGTTTTAACGCGTTTTGCAGCTTCAGGAGGGAGCTTTTCTAAAAGAGAAAAAAGCCTGGTTTTTATCTCTGTATCTCTTTGTGCTGGAATAAAATTGAAGATCAGCTGGAGATTTTCTGATTGTGCTAGAAGATCAGGAACCGCTTCTAAAAGGGTATCGATCCCTTTAGAAATCCCCGTATGTCAAAAATAGAGGAGTGAAAAATAAGTTCAAAGCTGATATTTTTCTCTGATAGTATTTTTTTCATCAGTTGAAACTTTTGTTCTATCCCAAAAATTATGATCAACTCCATTATAAACTAGTCTAAGCTTCTCATCAGGAATTCAGTAGGCAATCCTTAGGCTATTGAGCGTATACAATGAAACACAGTGATATATTGAGTATGGAAGCTGGAAAATAAGCCATTCAAAAACCTGATAGATTCGGGCAGATCGCCATGGTTTATACTGTTTCCAGAGCTGTCCAAAGATCTCATGTACAGTGATCAAAACCTTTTTCTTAAACAAAATCCCAAGAAGAGAAGCAGGAATCGCTCCTCAATAGGTACTGGTATGGATGAAGTCAATTTTCTCTCTTTTTAGGAGTTTCCTTCCTGTCCAAAATCCATTTCGAATAAACGATTTTCTTCATTTTCCAGTCCTGATAATTTTGAAATTATTCTCCTTTTCAAGTTTTTTGAGTTTTGGATCATAGAGTGAAGTCAAGACAATAACCTGATATCCCTTTTCTAGACTGCGAGAGATGATCTGCTCAAAGACCGTCTCTACTCCTCAAGCATGCGGAAGATAATAATCTAAGAGATAAAGTATCGTCTTTGACATCCAAATAAAAAAATAAATTAAATTAGTTAAGGAGCTCGATTTCTCTGAGTTCTGCTGAGAGCTTATGAATTTTGATATGGAGATAAGTATCTAAATCTAACTGATCAATCCATTTTGGCCATTCAATAACGATGGTCTCAAATTCAGAAATCTGATTTAAGATCCCTTTTTCAATCAGTTCGTCAAAGCTCTTAAGTCTATACATGTCTATATGGAGGAGCTTATCAGCATAAGTATTGAGATATGCATAGGTTGGGCTCTGGACGAGATTTGGATCGATACTGAGTCCCTCTGCAAATCCTTTAATAAGGGTCGTTTTCCCAGCTCATAGCTCTCATTCAAGCAAGAGTATGCTATGATGTTGCGCAAGAGCTTTCCCATATTGATGCATCTGTTCTGGATTCTCAATTTTCATCTATAGGCTTCAAAAGATAAAAAACCAGATTTTTATTGTATTTTACTATAGCTTTTAGATGCTAACTTGCAAGTTATTTTCTCAAGATCCTCGATATTCGCTCGGTGCGATCTGATGCAATACTCCAGAGAAAGTTTCCCCATCAAGCGGATAGAAAATTCCTTTTTTGACACGAGACATTCTTAGTTCTGGTTGAGAGATAGTTATTCAGGTCAGATTTTTTGTGATTTTTACTCCAGCTAGGAGAGGAATATAGGTAGGAACAGTCCTTTTTTTGAGTTCATAATCCCAAATATAATCATAACCTGAATCTTTTGCCCTCATCCCTCGATCCTGATCAAAGAGGAGATTACCAAGTGAATAAAATATAGGTTTACCTTGATAAATTTCAAATTTTCACGGAATGTGAGAGTGATTTCCAACAATAATATCAGCTCCAGCATCTACTAGGGCATGAGCTAGCTTGATTTGTACTTGATTTGGCTTCTGATGATATTCGGCTCCTCGATGGATTGAGAGGATTTTTACATCACAGCCCTGATCTTGCATCTCCGTTAAATCTCAGGTCATCAGCGCAAGATTGTTCGGATTCCAGGAGAGTCGCTCCCCACCATAGATATTTGTATTTCCATCATAAGAATATGCCTGAATACACAGTTTTAGTCAGTTTTTTTCTGTGCTGTATCGATTCTGAGCATCGCCAGTACTATTCCCCGCACCAAAAAATCAGATTCCATGCTGATGTAGGGTGGCTCTTGTCGTGCGAACTCCTTCTCCGCCAGCATTACTCGTATGGTTATTTGCCAAAGACAATAAAAGCTGATTGCCTCCTTGAATATCTAAAAGTGTTTTGATACTTCCTGTATTTGCACGAAATAGAAAGGTATTTTCAACTTTTTCATTTGCTTTTTTTGAAAATTGGCTTTCGAGGTTTGCAAATAAAATGCACTCTCCTGAAAGATAACATGGAAACTGATGAAAAGGATTGTAATTATCGCCAGTGAAGATGCGATCATAGCCTTCTTTTTTAGCCCAAAAATCAATGCCTCTAGCAAGCATAATATCTCATCAAAAAATGAATTCGACACTAGGATCAGTTTTTTTTTCTGATGAGATACTAGAGATGATCTGATCTATGAATTCTTTTGGAGAATGCGAGAAAAAACTCAGCAAAACTGATCCTCAAATCAGAAAAAATGAACTAAGTAGCAAGAGAATTATCCTTTTTTTCATCAAAAAGCTTGAAGTAAATATCCCTACAAATACCCAAACCATAGATAAAAGCAAGTGAAAATACAAAAAATCTGATTTTTTCTTTTTTTATTTCTTATGATAAAAATCAAAAAAACTGCTGGAAAAAAGAGAGAAAAAGAATATAAAAAATCTGAATTTTAATTTTTTTGTAAAATCACAATGTGAAGATGGCATAGTATTGCAGCGAGAAAGGCATCATGAGATGCTGCAAAATCTAGAATTTATGGTATTATTGGGAAAAAGATTCAGATGGCAGCTAAAAACTGAGCTGATCCAAAAATGAATCCTTCATTGGAAATGATTCTAGAAAAGGCAAGATATAACGGGCTTCCAAAGGATGTTATTGAAAGGGCAATTCTCAAAGGATCTGGACAACTTGAAGGAGAGGAAATGAAGGAAGTATTCTATGAAGGATACGGACCAAATGGTTCAGCCTTCTTGATCAAGACGGTAACTTCAAATACCAATAGAACATCTCAAGCAGTGAGAACAGCACTTCAAAAGGCTGGAGGTTCTATGGCAGAAATTGGAGCTGTGGCTTGGCAGTTTAAAGAGCAGGGGCTAATCCTAATAGATGGGAAGTCTGAGATCGTAGAGGACAAGGGAAGACAATTAGAAAAGATTACTCCCTTTGATCCTGAAGAGTTGGAAATGCAAGTTATGGAGCTTCCCATTGAAGATGAGAGTATTGAGGAAGGTTCAGCTGAGGTGTATACTTCAAAGGCTGATTTCATAACTGTGAGAAAAGCTATAGCAGAACTTGGTTATCATATTACAGAAGCAGATATCCATTTCTTTGCTGAAAACCAGGTTAGCTTGACAGGGGAGGATGTTGAGATATTTGAACGCATTCTCGAAGCCTTAAATGATGATGAAGATGTCGATCAGGTATATCACAATGTAAGCTTGTAAAACGATAAAAATAAAAAATCTGACTTCAAAAGTCAGGTTTTTTTGATATTTTCTTCTGATAGTTTCTCGTTGTTACTAAATCTCTTAATTTACTCAATATGATAGCTCCATCTTTTTTCTCTCTGTAAGTATGGAAACAGTGATTCAATATCCTCTCTAGTGACCTGCTGATATTTTGCCAGGAATTGGTCAAGAGTCTTAATCTCTCCATAGGTTAAATACTGATGTTCGAGGAAATCTGCCATCTCATCTGAACTTTCAATTCCCATTTGAACCCCTCCAATGAGATAGTTTTTCGCATTTCCCAGTTCCTCATCACTAAATCCTTCTTTAATGAAATGGTCAATCTCTTCATGGATTTTATCTACTCCAAACTCGAACTTTTTCTTATCTAATCCAGTACGAATCCAAAAAAATCAGAATTCCTTTACACAAGCGTGTCAGGCTCTAATAGAGTAGCAGAGACCTAGTTTTTCTCTAATGTTTTGAAAAAGTCTTGAAGACATATTCCCTCAAAGAATAGTACAAAGCACACTTGCAGACTCTCTCTTTTCTTCTAGCCCATTTAAACCTGGCATTGAGATGATGAGATGATTTTGTTCAGTTCATTTTTTGAAAAAATCAGATTTTTCTAATGGTAGATTTCGTGAAAAATCAGGTTTCTCCCTTTCTTTTTTTTCAGGTAGAGGAGAAAAGAGTTGAGAAATCATAGACTCAAGTTGCTCCTGATCAAGAATTTTTCCAGCGATAGTGATGATCAGGTTATCCTTTGTATATAATGCTTTCTTATAGTCGAAAAGGGCTTGTGCATTAAAGTTGTTGATTGTTTCCTCGTACCCAATAATTGGTCTTCCATAATTCCCTTTTCAAAAGAAAAAATGTCTCCACATATCATCGCGAAGGCGAGCTGGCTCATCTTGATATCTTTTTAACTCTTGAATCACTACACCTTTTTCCCTTTCAAGTTCAGCCTGTGGAAACTGTGCATCTATCAACATATCAGCAAGGAGTTCTACTCATTGTGTTGCAAAATGAGGAGCAGACTTGATATAATAAGCAGTTCTATGTTGCCCAGTTCGTGCATTAAATTCAGCTCAAATCTTATCCATTGCAGTTGCAACAGCTTTTGGAGTCGTCCATTTCTTCCCTCATTTAAAAAACATGTGCTCCAAAAAATGAGAAATTCCAGCTTCTTCTGTTGTTTCATAGATAGCACCTGCTTTTACTCAGATTTGAATGGTGATTGAATTGCTCTCTTGCATAGGAGCAAAGATGCAGGTGATCCCGTTTAGTGTTTTTATTTCATACTTCATTTGTACTAGAAAAAAGGAATAAAAAACTGACACAAAGGTCGGATTTTTTTATTATTTAAAGAGTTTAATTTCTTACTCTTCTTTATTTACAAAGTTCCATGCATCCTGAATCCCTTCAAGGATAGATTTCTTAGCTTCCCATCAAAGAATTTGCTTTGCTTTTGATGCATTTGCTACGGAGATAGCTACATCTCAATCTCTTCTATCAACGATTTCATAGTTAATCTCATCGCCTATGATCTGTTGTGTCATCATGATCATTTCGAGTACAGAAGTCCCAGCCCCAGTTCCAATATTAAAGACCTCAAAAAAGCTGACTTCATCTTCTGAATTTTGCTTCTTCTCAAGTAACCATTCAAAACTTCTCAAATGAGCCTCAGCTAAGTCCTCAATATGAATATAGTCTCTAATACAAGTTCCATCGGGGGTTTGATAATCATTCCCAAATACGCTAATTTTTTCAATCTCTTTTTTTGCAACTCTTAGGAGATAAGGAAGCAAATTGGTCGGAATTCCTTTTGGATTTTCTCCTAATTTTCAACTATGATGTGCTCAAATTGGATTGAAATATCTTAAAGAAACTGCAGAAAATCATTTATGAGCTACCATATCTTTGAGTAAAAACTCAGTTACAAGCTTCGTCGTTCCGTAGGGGTTTATTGCGCTGAGACGGTCTGTTTCAGTAAAAGGTGGAATATTTCTCTCAATATCATATACTGTCGCACTAGAAGAAAAAATCAGATTTTTTACCTTATGAGTATTCATAACCTCAAGGAGATTCAAGGTTCAATTAATGTTGTTCTCATAGTATAAAAAAGGATCATGGCAACTCTCAGAAACGGCTTTCTTTGCTGCGAAGTGAATTACCCCAATGAATTCATGTTCTTCAAAAAGCTTCTCAAGAAACTCACTATCTCTCACATCTCCCTCAAAAAAAGGCAATTCATACCCTAAGATTTCCTTGATACCATCTAGAACAGTAGTTTTGTGTGCATTTGAGAGATTATCAATCAAAATTGGCTCATATCCAGCCTGCGCAAAAAGTACTGCGGTATGCGAACCGATATACCCAAGACCTCAGGTAATCAGTATTTTTTTTGATTCCATTTTATACAAAAAAGAATAAAAATTAGCAATTTTTCTCTTTACTATACAGATAAAACATATCAAAGTCAAGAAGATATTTTGCTCTTTTGAATTCACTTCTTTTTATTATAGAAAAAATAAGACAAAAACTGATTTCCCGTCTTATTTCTCCTTTGATTGAGGGACTTTCCGTTCTCACTCTTTTAAGTCTCCTAAAATATAGTCTCCAATACGGATTCTTTTTAGATCTATAACTTCATAGCCAAGTGCCTTAAAAATTCTTCTAATATGTCTTTTCTTCCCCTCATTCAAGACAATATTCAGCTTTCAACTCTCGGCTTGTTGTAGTGAAAGTGTTCTTAAAAATTCTCCTCCTTCCCAAATTCCAGCTAAAATTTTCTTTTTTAGCTCCCGATTAAATGGGCGATTAAGAGTAATAAGGTATTCTTTGGTAATTTTAGAGCTCGGATGTTCAAATGCATGCACAGTTCATGGATTCTTTGCTAGCAAGATTAGTCCGCGACTTTCTTTATCAAGTCTCCCGATATAGTAGTAGTTTTTGAATGTTTCTGGTAATAAACTATAAAAAATCTGATTATGAGGATCGGCTTTTGAGCAGGTATATCCCTTAGGTTTATTGAAAAGGATAAAATCTGGTTTTTTATTTTCTATATTAGATGCATCTGATAAAATATATTCTTGAAGTTTTATGTCTGGAATTTCAAGCAGATCTTTCTCAACCAGTTCGGCTTTATAGTTATTTACCTTTTCTTTGTTAATAAAAATTTTCCCATTATCAATGAGCAGCGTTATTTTTCTCCTTGGGAGTTGATGTTTTGTCTGTAGATATGCTCTGAGTAGCATATTTTTTTTGAAGAATAAAAAAAGAACACCGTTTATAGATGTTCTCTTTTATACTTGCTTGCTTTAAGATTACAAGCGTTTTATAGTACCAAACTATTTAGTAGCTTTAAGAGCAGCTTGTTGAGCAGCTTGAACAGCAGCAGCATCAACACCAGCATTCTTAAGAGCAGCTTCTTGAGCAGCTTGAACAGCAGCAGCATCAACACCAGCATTCTTAAGAGCTTCGTGTTGAGCAGCTAGAGCGGCATTAGCAGCTTCCATAGCAGCTTGAGCATCTTCTCCAGTGTAGATAGCTACTCCAGAGTTTGCTTCAACTACTTCAGATGGCTGTTGTACAACAGTATTAGTTGCTTCAGCATCTCCGCTAGTAGCGTCAATCACTACTTCTTCAAGAGCTCCAGTTGTAATTTCAGCATTTGCTCCTGAGTCAAGGATAATTTCTGGAGCTTCAGTCTTTCCACATCCAGCCAAAACAGCAACAGCAGTTAGAGCTACAGCAGAAGCCAACATTTTCTTTGTCATTTTTCCTAATTCATAATAATATAAAAATATGAATGACCCTTATATACGAAAATGCTTCCTTATTGCAAGTTTTTTTTTATTTTTTTTCCTCTTGCAAGAAAAAAACAAATAACTATCCTTGAAAACAATACTAAGAAATCAGATTTTTTATTTTTTTTCTCCAAATTCTATTATGAATATAGATCAGATTTCTATTGATCCATCTTGGAAGCAGGTACTTCTCTCCGAGTTTCAAAAGCCTTACTTTGCTGGTATAAAGGATTTCCTCCTCAAAGAATTTCAGGCATGATATACTGTATTCCCAGCTGGAAAAGATATCTTTAGAGCTTTTAATGAGACTCCTTTTGACGAGGTAAAGGTAGTAATCTTGGGGCAAGATCCCTATCATGGAGTAGGAGAAGCACATGGATTGAGCTTTTCTGTGCCTGAAGGAGTAAAAATTCCTCCTTCTCTGAGAAATATCTATAAGGAGCTGAAAACTGACTTAGGAATTGAGCCTGCTTCTAGTGGAAACCTTGAAAAACGAGCACATCAAGGAGTATTCCTTCTGAATGCAGGTTTAACAGTGAGAAAAGATACTCCAAATTCTCACAAAGATGCAGGTTGGCACCAATTTACTGATGCAGTTATCAAGATTCTTTCAGATCAAAAGGAGTGATTAGTTTTTATTCTTTGGGGAGCTTTTGCTCAAAAAAAAGCTGAACTCATAGATACAGATAAACATTTCATTCTAAGCTCGCCTCATCCTTCGCCATTCTCGGCAGATAGAGGATTCTTTGGTTCTAAACCTTTTAGTAAGTGTAATGAGATCTTAGACAGTATCTGAAAAAAACAGATTGATCGAGATCTTAGCCATTAGAACGATGTTTAAAAAAATAAAAAATCAGATTTTTTTCTTTATTCTTCTCTAACTATAGTATGTTCAATTTTGGAATCCTTGGTATGAATGCCAGAAATCTCCAATATATCAAAAAACAAAACCCTAGAAAAGCAGTCCGTCTGGCTGATAATAAGCTACAAACCAAAAAATTCCTTGGAGAGAGAGGAATCCCTTTTGCTGAGACCTATGCCGTGATCAGATCTCGTAAACAGCTGGTAAACTTTGATTTTTCTACTTTGCCTGCTAAGAACTTTGTCCTTAAGCCAAACCATGGGAGTAAGGGAAGGGGAGTTTGTATCCTTAAAAAGTTATGAAAGGGACCTCTTCCAGAGGAGAAAAAATCGTTTTTTTGAAGATGGTTTTCTTTTTCAAAAAAGAAAGAAAATTCTGAAGAAGTTCAGCTTTTTGGACTCCAGTGAGCTACCATATCTGAGGAGGAACTCAAAAGAAGAGTGATTGATACCTTAGATGGAAAGTATTCTATGACGCTTACTGATGAGGCGATTTTGGAAGAAAAGCTTGTCCCTTGAGAAGGATTTAAAGAGTTTTGTGAGTTTTGACTTGCTGATCTGAGGATTATTGTATTCAAACTCGTTCCTGTCGCTGCAATGATCAGAATTCCTACACTCAAGTCTGGTGGAAAAGCGAATCTAAATGCCTGAGGAATCGGTTGTTGAATAGATATTTGAAGCGGGAAAATTACTTCAATGCTCTATAAAAATAAGATTTATACAACAAAATTCCCAGATGAATATGCTCATTTTCAGGGCAAGAAAATCCCTTTCCGAAATGATATTTTGCTCTATTCCTCAAAAGTGCAGTACTTTGTAAATCTTGGATATCTGGCACTTGATCGAGTGATTACAAATACTGGTCCAAAACTTCTGGAAATTAATGCGAGAGCTGGCTTAGAAGTGCAAAAGATTGCAGATATCAGACTTAAAAGTGTGTTACAAAAACTCTGAGATTTGAGAATTCAAGATCCAGAAAAGTGAGTTGATATCGCGAAAACCTTGTTCTCAAGGGAGGCTTCTCAAGAGCTCAAGATGAGTAAAATCCTCTATCTTTCTCAGTCAGCAAAACTCAAATTGTATGCAGAAGGGCAGGAGGAAACCCATTCAATCCTTTTGGAAGTAGATTTAGATAGTAAAAAAAATCTGATTTCTCCTGATTTATACCAGAGAATAAGCGATTTTTGAGCAAAACAGATTTTTATTGATGCCCCAGATACTGATGTGTTAATTAAAAATCTTAAATATGAACTATGAACCTGAGAAAATAGAGTAGTGATCTGACAAAAAACTGCTTCAAAATTTCTTATCAAGCCTCTAAAAAAACAGGAGCTTTCTGTAAATATTCTCAACCCAAAAAAGATTATCGCAATGGAGACAGCACAATTGCACCTTATTGATGATAAAGTTGAAAAATTCTCTAAAAGACTCAACCTGACTGCAAGGCTGAGACCAGTGAATTATTTTTGAGAGCTAGACCGCTTTATCTCAGAAAAGTGAAACTATAATCCGGTTTTTGATTATAAGTTCCCATCTTTGCAGTTGCAGGATAAATGGGCTTCAGAATTGCATGCTTTCCGTGATCAGCTAAACAAGAGCTATTTGAAAAGTCCATTTTTGCAACTCTTTAAGGAGAAGCTTGAGGAACTCGACCATAGGACAAAACTTCTAAAGGCATATACTAATCAGGATTTTTCTCTCATTGAAAAAGAAAATATAGCATTGTTTTGATCTTTTGATCCAGAACTTCTCAAAATAAGCAAGGAAAAGCTTTTTGCTGCTTGAGGGAAAAATAAAGAAAACTGATTTCCACTATCTTCTCAGCAAGTTCGTGAGTATATTGAAAAATATCTTACTGAAAGAGGAATTTTCTGAGTAGAAATCGTTGAAAGTTCCACAACTTTCTCGAGAATGTCAATCAGTATCTGAAAAACTGCCAAGATCAATATTTCTAAAAATATTCGCTTTACTGAAAATGAGCTTAAGCTCATTCTTGCCCATGAAGTAGATATTCATCTGACAAGATATTTGAATGGATTAAAATCTGGACGAAATATTTTTAAGTCTTGAACTGCTTATTATCTTAAAGATGAAGAGTGACTTGCTGTATGGAATGCTCGCCAGCTTGTTGATGATGAAGACGAAAGCTTGGCTCTCTATAGAAAATATTATTTGCTCGAAGAATGAAAACACCTATCTTTTTCTAAAATTGCAGATCTTATTCATTTTTTGGATCCTGAGAAGACTTTAGAAAGAAGGTTTAAAGCAGCTTTAAGAATAAAAAAATGAATAATGTCGACAGATGATCAGACGAATACTTACCTTTGGTTAAAAGATAAGGTATATCTAGATGGCTATAAAAAAATAGAAGGCTTGAAATTAGGTGTAGAATCTCTAAAAAAACTCAAGAAGTGAAAAGTAAAGGTTGAAGATCAAAATTTTATTTTAGAATCTTAAAAATAATGAAAAATATACTTAGATTAACGGGATTTTCAGGTTTACTCTGAAAAGAGGCTTATTTTAAGCAGTGTGCTCAGGAGGTGGGATGAGTGAATGTTGATATTATTTCTTATTTAGATCTTTTTTATGATATAGATTGAAAATTTAAATTCATAGAGACTCAGAAGTTGTTATGTGATTATGATTATTTTTGGATTGGAGGAACTAGAGGGCTTCCTTTTAAATCTAGTTTTATTTATTATTATATTCATCTTTTAAAGAAGAAAATAATAGATTCTAGAGTCGCATTAACTTTAGATATGTCAAAATTATCACAAATAGTTGTTTTAAATTACTTAAGTATCCCAATACCCAAGTCACTGTTTTTTGTTAATACAAGAAATCTTCTAGAGACAAAAATAGAGATCATTGAAGAAAGATTTTCTTATCCTATGGTGCTTAAGGATCCCACATTAGATAGAGGAGAATGAGTTTCTCTAGTAGAGAATAAGCTTCAACTCAGAAAATATTTGGAAGATGCAATGCCATGAAATTGCGTTCTTATACAGGAATTTATAGAAAATGACTGAGATTATAGAGTAATTGCAACTAGAAAGGGGATACTAGGCGTGATTAAAAGATATAATAAAAATGATTTTAGAAACAATATTTCAGTATGAGGAGAAAGTCAAGTGATAGAAAATCTTCCAGAAGCGGTAGAGAATGCAACAGCTCAGATTCTAGAAAAATATGGATTAGATGTGGCAGGAATAGACTTTTTTATTAAATGAAACGAGTTCTATGTAATCGAAATCAATGATTTACCTCAGTATAGTGCCTTTGAAAAGGCTACATGAGTTTCATATCCCGTCGCAGTATTAGAATATATTAAGAATCTATAACGTAAGAAAAGCAAGGATTATTTATTCTTCTTAATCAAGGATAGATAAAAAAGTTTGTTGCATACAATAAAAAATCTGAAATTTTCTGTTAAGTTAGTAACTATTGCTTGTATTATATAAATTTATAAACTTAATTGCTGTAATGGTGAACTTTGTATAAAATGTATTGACATATGTTTGGAAAAATTTAAAATTAAGATAAATTTTAATTTTTTCTTCTCTAGCTAATGAAAAATAATCTTCCAGTAAAGAAAAATTCTGAGGAAGCTTCTTATAGCAGGTACTCTCAGGCTATTGCGAATATCAGGGAGAGTCTTTTTTCTGCGATTTGATATGAGATTAAAGATGATGCAATTTTTCATAAGGCATATTTTTCTTCAGAAGTACCTATTACTCCTGATTTTTTAGAGGATAAATATGTTCAAGCTGACCAGAAAATAACCGAGATAGAAAATCTTAGCCAAGAGATTAAGGAGGAAAGTAAACTCAATAATGCACAAAAAGAGCTTTTGATTCAGAATCTTCAAAAGGCTATTTGGACGTTTCAATATCACCAAAATGCGATGTATTTAGAGGCTGAGAAAGCTTGATATTTGCTATCTAAGGAGGAAAGGGAAAAATATAATCAGAAAAAACTGCAGATGGAGGAAAAGATTTATGGGAAGTCTATTCTGGAGTTGCCTGAAAGAATGCAGAAGATTTGAGAGAAGCTCGCATCTGTTTCAGATGGGAAAAAATTTCAGCAGCTAGCTCCAAAAGATCAAATTTTTTGGAGAGAAAATATTCTCTCATACTTTCAGGCGGAAAATCTAAAAAGGGAAAAGACTGAACATAAAGAGCAGAAAGAACAATTAGCTTTTATTGATGAGAAGCATATCTTCTCTCTTGTTGAGATTGCTCTGCAACTTCAAGGAATTTCAAAAGAGGAACTTGTGAAGATTCAGCTTTCTGATACGGTCTCAGATGTAGAGGAGAGAGATGGTATCTATTTTGTTCCTAATGCTTGGAATGAAGAAAAAATTGATGCTTATTTTTCGAGTATTAACATGCCAGATAAATTCAAAGTTATTAAGCAGATTAAGGGAACAAATAGTGTTTGAATTATTAGTAATTCAAGGAGAAAAATAAAGTTATGAGCGCCGAATAAGGACGGGAAATATGACTTGAAGAACAGTGTTCTCCCTGTGATTTTTGATCATGAGATTGCAACTCATGTAAATACTTGAATCGCAAATCTTGCTAATTTGAATCTTAAAGATTCCGATAGAATGGATCTTGAGGAGGGGATCGCTAAGCTTAACGAGACTTTAGCAAAAGGAGAAAGTTTAGATGATCTGTATGAAGCTGGAATTTGAGATATTTGTCAATTTTTCTGAGAAACTTTAGATGATAATGATCTAAAAAGAGCAGTTCAGATTTATTATACTTTATCTGGTACAAGTGGAAGTGTCGAAGATAGAGTGAGAAGAATTAGGAACTGAGTTGCTATCGGAGAAAAGGGAAGTAGAAGAAAGGATCTAACCTATGGAAACTCAAAGGAGATCATCAAAGAACTAGAAGAGCTTTCTCATACTCCAGAGGGAAGAGAAAAGATCAAAAAATATATTAGAGCTTTTTATGCAACAAAGCTTGGATACGATGCGATTAAAAATATTGATGAGATGCTTGAGTGAATAGGAAAACTCTCTGATCTCGCTCCTAACTATCCAGTATTTGCGGGAAAAATTCTTTATTGGAAGCTCTTTAAAGGAAAGGTTGATAGAAATTTGATGGAGGCGACGGATATCCGTTCAATGATTGAGTCTGAGGAGATTAGTTATGCTCAAAAAAAATTACTGATGCAAGCATTTCACATTATTAAGGAAAATATGGAGATTAAAGATTAAAAATAGTATGATAAAAAAAGAGAATCAAATCAGATTCTCTTTTTTCGTTTTACCATCTTTTCCAACTTGGACAAGACTGCTGAATATTGATATGTGCAAATCCATTGAATTTGATCGCTTCCATGATTGTTTCTTTCATAAGTTTAATATCTTTATCTGGAACACTCCTGACAAATTTGCATCCTGCAACTTCTGCTAGATTTACTGGATGCATTGGAGCGATCTCATTTCCCTCAGGAGTTGATTTTGTCTTTGCTCAGATTGGAGTTGTACAAGAAGCTTGACCAGTAGTAAGTGCATAATTTTGATTGTCACAAGTGATATGCACAAACGGAATATTCCTTCTACATGCATGAATCAAATGTCCAACTCAGATTCCATAACTATCTCCGTCTCCAGAAACTGAGATCACGGTTAGTTCAGGATTAGCCATTTTTACTCCAGTAGCAAAGGGAATCCCTCTTCCATGTAAGGTTTCAGAACCATATCCTTCCATGTATTGACTCATTTTACTATTACATCAGATCCCAGTCACCACAACGAGTTGATGAAGCGGAATTTTTAGCTCAGCAATTGCTTGTTTTAGTGCGATATGAATCAAAAAGTCTCCACATCCTGGACACCATTGTATTTTATTAGTATTATGTCTCATTAGAATTTTGTTATCAAAAATAAAGAAGCATTAGTCTTGAACTACTTGAATTTCCTCCTCAAAGAGAGGATATAACGTGACTTTTCTCTGATGTGAGATTTTTGAGTTCCAGTCTCCATAGAGCTCACATTCTTTACGAACCAAATCTTCAAACATTCCACTATGATTCATTTCAACAAAGATCAAATTCTGAATTCATTCTCTATTTTTCTCCAGAAATACTTTTAATCTTGGATCAAAAGGATAGAGTGATTTCACGATAATGAGACCGTATTCAGACTTATTTTTGATCCATTGCTCTAGTGCATAGCGATTGACTCCCATTGTGATAAAGAATTTTTTGGCTTCAGGATTGATGATTTCATATCCATAAAAGTTTTCATTGAATTCATTTTGGATAAAAGTCTGCATTTTCCTTGCTCTTTTCTCCATCATTTTCCCCTTTGTTGTAGGTTCCTCATTAGTAAAACCATACTCATCGTGTTCATATGAGCTCGCAATAAAGGTTGTCCCTTGTCTTCCAGGGTAGCTATATGGAGAGATTCAATCTTCTGTGATTTCAAATCTTTTGAAGGTATCTTCAGGGCTTTCATCAGCGATCTTCCCTCTTACAACAGGTTCAGAAATCAGATTTTTCTTTTCGATAGTAAGATAAGACTCAGAGAGCTGTTTATCACTTAGCAAAATTACTGGATGTTGATAGATATCTGAATAGTTTAGAGCTTTCCCCGCAAAATTATATGCTTCTTCAAAAGTTGAGGGATAGAGTACGATTGGCTTGGTATCTCAAAAGCTCGCATTCAAAGCATAATTGATATCTCCTTGTCCTGTAAAAGTTGGCGTTCCAGTACTTGGACCATCTCTCTGAGAAAGAACATATACTCATCCAATTTCAGCTTGGTTTGAAAATGCAATAGCTTCCGTCATCAAAGCAAATCCACCTCAGCTTGTTCCACACATAGATCTTTTCCCAGCAAATTTTGCTCCGAGCATAGCCATACCTACTGCGATTTCGTCTTCAGCTTGGAGAAAGGTTACCTTTTTATTTTTTACTACTTCATCAATAATTGAAGAAGCTGGCGTCATTGGATATGCGGCATAAAATTCTAAATCTGAATCCATCGCCCCTTTTGCAATGCATTCATTTCAGTACATAAAAATCTTTTTTTCTCAGATCACTTTACTACAGTCGATCTGTGGAAAGTCAGTATTTTCTTGTCTTTTTATATATTCGTACCCAGCTTCTAGATCAGCATAATTCTGATCCATAATTTCTTGAGAGAATGATTTAAGAGAGAATTGTCTCTTTAGAATTGACTTCCCCTCATCGATGGAAAGATTCAAGAGTTTTAGAGCTGCTCAGAGCGTAAAGGTGTTTCTATATTTGCAGTTTTCATCCTTGATCATAAAGATATGTCTCAGATCATAGATCGGCTCATTTTTACTAATAGAATACTGATCATATGCCAAGAAAAAATCAATCTCCTTTCTGATAAAAACCTGATTTTCATCAGAAATATAGAGAAAAAAACAGTTATTGTCTCATTTGATGATTGATGCATACTCCTTGTCTCCAAGTACGGTATATCCCTTTTCACTCAAAATCTCAGCGAGAAAAAGTCCCGCAGTATTTACTCCAGATCCAGCAGGACCTGAAAATCAGATACTTACTTTCATATTTGTTTTGTTATTTAATCATATAAACTCTCCAAGTATACAAAAAACTCTCTAATTTGCAAAAAGAACAAAAATCAGATTTCTTTTTCTTCTTGACGAAATGGGAAATCGTGGTATTACACTTCTCTTGAAAAAAATGCTAAAATGAGTACATACTGTAGGTAAATTTTTATCAGAAAACAATTACAAAAATATGAGGAAACTATTTGGTTTTTTGCTGTTACTGATTTTTTCTCTAGCATGGGGATTCGCTTATACGCCATTTTCTGAGCAGGAACATGCACAGATCGATCAGCGACTTAATCAGCCTTTATCCAAAAAAGAAAAGAAAGAAAAATCAGATTTTTTTTCTCGTTTGGCTCAAAAGTCGCTCGCTATCCGTAAAGCTTTCCTTCCAAATCTAAAAACTAAACTGTACTGACCAGCTTTGAGAGCCGAGGATCTCGCCTCAATTGAGGATAGAGTGCGTACTTACCAAAACTTCACTACTGGAAGAAGGGAAGAAATGCTCGAAGAATTACTCAAAACGCAGCAGATTTCTGAGGAGATCTCAAGGTCTTTGCAGATTGAGAGTTTTGAGAGTTTTGAGGGGTATGCAAAGACGATACTTCCTACGCCAGTATTCTGGTTGCCAATAGATCAGGTAGATATCAATCTTCTACTTGGATGACCAGGAACCACTGGACTGAAGCTCAACTCGAATAATCTCATTCAAGAATCTGCAGTGGTATTGCCTCCATGAACTGTTGTGAGTTTGATGAAGAAAGTAGATAACTGAGTATTTACAACATACCAGATCCGTACGAGAGAATTTGATGCTGGAAGGTGAGCAAAATATGGATACTTTTTAGATTCAAGATTTATCCAAAAAGTAGACCAGAAACCTGCTGAGAAAATTCAGCTTTTACCCTCACTTGAACAAGTGAAAAAAAATCTCCTTGCTGCCTCTGGTACTGTATATGTTTGGGGCGGATCATGGTGGCAGGGGATACCAGAGATTGAAAAATTCTTCCCCTCAGCTACTGGGCTTACAACTTTAGAAACTAAGAGGAAACTTTTCCAAGGAGTTGATTGTTCTGGACTGCTTTATCAGGCGACTAACTGATATACGCCAAGAAATACTCGTAGCCTTTTGAATTTTTGAAAACCAGTTCCTATCGCTGGTAAAACGATTGATCAAATAGTCAAAATTCTGAAACCTCTTGATCTTATAGTTTGGGATTGACACATCGTGATTGTTTTGGATGAGAAGAGGACGATTGAGAGTAGGTGAAGAGGTCAACTTCCTTGAGGAGTAGAGATCGTGGATACAAAAAAGAGGCTTGAGGAGATCTTTAAGACAAGAAGCCCCGTTGATAATTATTATGACTCAAAATTAGCAAATCATAAGAAATTTGTAATAAGAAGATGGATCTAGTCAGTAGCTATTGTGCTAGTGCAATCCGTTGATAAAAAGAGAGAAAAATCAGACTTTTCTCTTTTTTGTTTTTCTTGATTTTCTCTTGAAAGCAAAAACTTGAATGCTATAGTTAGGGATGATTTATTTTATGATATGACTATAATGTTCAAAATCTCATATTCACCAAATCTCAAGTGAGAAGTTTATATTTCAGGGAGTAAAAATGCGGCACTTCCAATTCTTGCTGCGAACTATGTTGTAGATTCTCAAATTCAGCTTGAGAATATGCCGGATATTAGTGATATTTACAATATGAAGCGCCTTTATGAGGAGGCTTTTGCAGTATCAAAGGAATACTTTGATCTGACTGGTCAACTTGCAACCAAATTCAGAGCTTCAATTCTTTTGATCCCTGTTGGACTTAAAAAATTTGGAGGAGTCAGATTTGTTTGATCTGGTGGATGTAAGATTGGGAAAAGACCTCTTGATACCTTCGATGATGCACTTCAAAAGGCTGGTGTAAAAATTGAACAATGAGCATTCAAAACTTTCAAAGTTGTTGGGAAACCAAAGAAAAATATTATGCTTCAAGAGTTCTCTGTAACAGCAACTGAAGCGTTGATTACCTATCTTGCATTTTTGGAAGATGTAGATTATGATATTACGGTATATCAAGTCGCAACTGAGCCTCATGTAAAAATCCTTATAGATTTTCTAAATGAAGAAGGAGCAAAAATTACAATGGGAATAGATCATACCATCACTATTTCTCCAAGTAAGATTAACATTCAAAAGACCTCTTTTGAGATTATTAGCGATTATATAGAGGCGGGAACTTATTTTGCAATTGGTGCTGGAGCGGACAATTCGGAATTGACAATCAAAAATGTGAATGTTGATGATCTTAGTGCAATGTATAATATTGCAGATAAGATTGGAATTAATTTTAAAATCATAGATAAGCATACTATCACAGTAAACTCTTATAATAAGCCAAACTATAAAGCAACAAAGTTTGAAGTCAGAATTTTCCCAGGTTTCCCCAGTGATCTTCAGTCAATTTTTGGAGCATTAGCTACTCAGTTTAACGGAGTTACCAAGATATTTGAAACGCTTTATGAAGGAAGATTCTGATATCTCAATGAACTTGAAAATCTCTGATGAAAAATAGAGATTCTAAACCCTCATCAGGCTTTAGTTATCTGACCAAGTAAACTGCACTGAGGATACGTTTCAAGTACTGATCTTAGATGAGGAGGAGCGATGGTGCTTGCTGGAATTATGGCTGAGGGAGAAACTTCTATCATGAATGAGGAAATTATTGCTAGAGGATATGCCGATATTGTGAATAAACTCAAAAAAATCTGAGTAAAAATTGAGCAAGTCATATAAGAAAGAGGGGAGAGAAACCTGAGAGAATTAGAGTTCTCTCTTTTTTTATTTTCTCTTGACTTTTTATTCCATATTTGTATAGTATACTGGCTCTATTGGAGAAAATGTTTCTTTACTGATAGTCAATAATGAAGTGTTTCTTGATTATTGATCTTAGTTTGATATTTTTCTTCCTTAGACAATAGTTTGTAAGTGTTAACTAATAAAAAATTAATTGGCGTATGGCTAAGATTAATGGAGCCCGTGAGGCTATTGCAAAAAAGGATCGTGCTAATAATTCTGCTCAAAAGGCAGTGTTAAAGCTTGTAGATCAAACCTCGAAATCAGAAGAATCTACTTCGGATGAGAAAAAATCTGCTAAAAAGTCAAAGAAAAAGCAGAAACAGGGGGTAAGCTTTTCAGTTAAACCTTCAAAGAGGCCAAAGGCTGGTCATTCAGCGTTTGAGCTTAAAGCTTTCTCTTCATTAGCAGCTGCAGATTCAGAGCAGGTATCTATACCCGCCTATCACTCTAGTGCTAGGAAAAAGGGGAGGAAGCTTGTTATTGCTTTGAGAGCTAGACCGAGTAATGAACTTAGCACTAGGTTGGAAAAGCTCTCTGTTGGTAGCTCGATGAATAACTTTGACTTTTCTGATAACTTTGTTTATCTAAAAGTTAAAGATACTGACATTAAGCTGTACCGTAAGGTTGGAGGTGAGATATGGTATGCAGAGTATCCTTTTATTCACGTTATTCATGAGCAGATTCAGACGACTGATGAAAAGAGGGTTCAGGAACAAATCCAGGCAACTTATAAAAAGATTCTTGGACTGGTGAAGTTTGTTTGATTTTTAATCCTTGAAAAAGGTATCCAATATTTTGGATGCCTTTTCTTGTTATTCCTTTTTTTTGATGACCTGTTGGTATAAGTATATATTTTTTGTAGAATTTTCTTTTTTGAAATAGTGCTTCATCCCTTATATTTAGAAAATAAAAATCAGATTTCTTTATTTTTTTATAAAAAGTCAATATAAATCTCTTGATTTTTTTGACTTTTTGTATATATTGTGTATAATATACTTTGAATATAGAAATTATTTTATTCTCTATAGTAGAAAAAATGACTTTAAACAACATTGAAAAACATTTTGATCAGCAGAAAGAGAATTCTTCTTTAAATTTAAAAAATAAGGTTGCTCTTTCTGGGCTTAGTTTGTTAACTGCTTTGGGAGGAACTCCAGAGGCCTATGGAAATGCTTTCCGTGATCAGCTTAAACAGAATTATATAGAGGCGATCGGAACGGTGCGTTCTGATGAGAGTGAAGAGGTACAAGAAGTTATTGCTGATCATATGAAGAAGCTAGCACAGTATGCTGATCAACTCAAGGGACCAGGAGATGGGGAGCCAACTGAGCTTACAGATGAAAAAAAGAAAAAGGTTATAGAAGAGTTCAAGAATAGTTTAAATATCAATGGGGATTCTCTGAGTATTAGTAAGGTTTCTGTTCGCAAGCCTGAGACTTATGATCTTGTAACGAATAGAATTATTAATGCATCAGATAGAAAAGGTAGTGGAAAGTATGCTTATCTTCAGGATTATATTTTAGAGGCTACTATGAATCCAAAGGAAAATAAGGCATATGCAGATAAGCTTAAGACACTATGTATGGATATGACTCTTCAGAAGGTGATGATAGGTAATAGACATATGCTCAAACTCAATAACTTCTGAGTGGAGAGTTCTGACTATACTGTAACACTTAATGAATCAAAAAATAAGATGACTCTTAATGATTTGCTTGTGTTTGATGTGAAGGGGGCAACGGCGATAGAAGAAAGAGTTAAGTCAATCGAAGTTAACTATGATAAAAGTGCAACAAAGGAAAAACTTGAGTCAAAAATTTCAAGCCTTCCTTTTGAGCTAAAGTTTAATAAAGAAGCGGTAAATGGTCTCCCAGATTATATGAAGCATATTGATCTTGCAAGGCTTTTGATGACAAGTATCAAGTGGAGTTCTCAGGCAAAACTTGAAGATCCAACTGATCTAAAAAACTGGTCTAGAGCCTTGGTAGTAAACGGAGCAACGACAAAGGAGCTTAAGGATATCATAGTAAAATTTGATGATAAAAAAATTGCTACTGAGATTCAAAAGCCAAAGAATTTTATTGTGAAATTATTTGGATTTGATCTTCAAGCTAATTGTATGGTTTTGAATCCAGGAACGATAAATGAAAAACTCCAACTTGAGTTTCCGAGTGATGGAGATAACGGACTAATAAAATTTAAAGAACATTTTGTGAAATCATTTGAAGAATTCTGGAGAAAGACGAATAAGACTCATCTTGGAGATCAAAATGTTTTCCAAAATCTCAATAAAGTTGCATACGATGAGGACGGTATTATGACAACCAAAGTTTCTCCATTTATTATTACCGCAGATCCATCAACTGGATTTGAAATAAATGTAACTAGTAGAGTAGATCCACTTATCATTCGTAATGTAATTGAAAAAGGTCAGAAGGGCGAAGAGGCTGCTATGAAATTTATGGACGATCGAGGTAGAATATTAGCTGGAAATCGTATTCAGCATGGGAAAAATTCATCGATTTCTCTCGGAGATAAGGAGGGTGGATATAAGTTAGAAGAATTAAGGGGAGCAGAACAGCCCTATACTTATCTTAGTTTTTGATGAAGTTTAGGATCAAAATTGGCGAATGCAATTAAATCTTTTAATCCCGAAAAGTGAGAAACTGTTTGTCGAAATAAAAAAGGGAATAAAGAAATAGCAAGGATTCCTGTAAAAGCAGAAGATCAAGATGCTTCTCCAAAGGTAAAGAAGGAAGTTGGATATTTTTATGATCAAGAAAGGGGTACTGTGGAAGTATCTGCTGATAACTTCTCATACTTGCTATCTCAGGCATCAAATAAGGAGCAATCATTGATGGCGAAAGGATTAAGATTATGATTATCAGATACTCAGGTATATGCAAAATTTAGCGAGCTTTTTGATAAAGCATATGGAGGAGGTGAAGGAGGAGAAGCTAAGGAAAGTAAAGTAAAACTTAAAGGGCTTATTGTTGATGGAAGATACGCAACTGTAGATGTTAAAGAAAAAGGAAAACACATTGATGTTAATGAGAATGTTCCAGAAAAAGTTCAGAACATTATCAGACAGATGGAGACTTATCTCATCTGAGTGGATAAAGTTAATCAGATGAAAGTTAGGGTTTCCCCTGAAGGAAAAGCAAAAGAGAATAAAAGTAGAAATCTTTTTGAGTCTGTTGGAGGAGAACATGGAGTGGGTAGAACAGCGGTTGTTGCATGGACCATCAAAGATAGAGGAATTGACAAAAGTAGAGGAATTGATAAGAATCAGGGTGAAGCCTTGGAGGCATTTGGGCATAGTGTTAAGTATGTTGTGATTGATGGAAAGGGAGAAAAGATCGCTATAGAATTTGATGTTTCAACTGGTACTCCTTCTCTTAAGAATGATAAAATTGAAATTGATAAAGTAACTTACGACCTCAGCTATGACAGAAGCAATAATACCCTTTACCTTCTTCCTCAGAAAGTAAAGTAGTTTATATACTAATAGCGAAGGAAAATTTCAGCATAAAAGCTGAGATTTTTCTTTTTATTTTGTTTAATAAGCTTTGTAAATTGATTTGCGAATTGGATTTGCTTATGTTTGAATAGATGTTTTTGGGGGAATAGAGGTAATGTCAAGGGATAGTGATTACCTAGAATCTTAAATCACTTGCATTCAAAAAAAAAATTCATACTCTGAAATCAAATTCTGCTTATAAAAAAAGAAGAAGTCAGAATTTTGTTTATTTATCTTTGTATTATTACAAATTATGGTTAAAAACGAAAAAACAACTGGAGAATCATGTGCTCAAAGACCATGTCGTTGTGCTAAGGTACTTCCTATCGTGACTTTTGTCCTTCTAGTACCAACACTTATTCTTTCTGTGATGGCTTACCTAAAGATCAATTCAGTTTTCAAATCTACTGTTGAACTACAGTTCGCAAATGAATCAAATCTTAATAAGCTCCATGCTGTAACTCAAATCAAAGAGTATCAAGAGCAAATTACGAAAAAAATTGATGACCAAGTTGAGCAGTTGAAGAAATCTATAACAGCAGGGGATGAAGAGAATCAAGAAAACGGACAAGCGGCAACAAGTGAAGTTGTAAATACTGATGTAGCTATTGGAGACGCAAAATGGGCTGCAAATAGTGAAGAAGCATTTAAGTATTTTGGCCTTCAGGGAACTCCAGGTAATGTGGTGATTAACACAAAAACTGGAAATTATAAAGCTATCGGAGGTGCTTATCCTCAGTCTGAATTTGAGGCTGCTGTTGCAGCTGTTAAAGTTGGAAGTGCTACTACTGATGAAGCAGGGCGTGCGGGAACACTTACTCAGGAACAAATTGCTGGTCTATTAAAAGGAGTTCATTATTATAAAAATGAAGGAGCAGAAATTATGATTGTAGAATATTCAGATATTCTTTGTCCTTTCTGTCAAAGACACTACAATGCAAAAACTATTGAAAATATCGTAGATGCAGATAATACTGTCGGAATGGTATTCAAAAATATGCCAATTGCACGTCTTCATCCAACTGCACCAATTGGAGCAAAAGGAGTTGAATGTGCTGGGAAAATTGCAGGAACTAAGGCATTCTATACCTTCCTTGAAAAAGCTTTCACTTACACTACATTCAATAATGATAATGTAACAGAAATCGCTACAGCTATTGGACTTGATAAAAATGAATTTGCTGCATGTTTCACTAAATAGTTAATTGCTAAATAAAAATCTCATAAATAAAAGAAAAGTCTGGCTCTAGCAGTCAGATTTTTTCTGTTTATTTCGATAAAGATAGAACTATAGCATTCTGCCAATGATGATAAAATATGTAAAAAATATAAAGTAAAAATTGTCAATAGAGTATAAAATAAATTAACAGCTAAGATTTGCAAAAATTAAGAAACAAGTGTATACTTGAGATAAGTCTTTTATACCTCAGATTGTGCTATGAATAGTATCTCAAAAAAAACTCTTCTTCAGCCTAAAAAAATCCTCTTTGTACTTGGATTTTTGATTTTTTGAATCTCGGCGGTGACTTCAGCTACAAGCTCTAGTAGTGTAAAGGTACCAACTGAGTATTTTGCTAATTATCAAATCCAAAAGGATCGAAATAGATTACAAGAGCTTTTTGTTGATATTGATGCTGATAGTAGAATAGGAAAAATCTGATGAACTACGATCTACAATGAGCTCAATGCTATTATGACCAGAATTTTCCCTTATTTTCCACAAGATTATAATTTTCAAGTGGTATATAAGCAATGTCTCAAAACTACCAGAGAAATGCAGTGAAATACTAATAGGGAAAATTATAATAGTTTTATTGAAAATTGTAAAAACCCTCTTAGCAATGTAAACGCAACAATCCAAAATAAATATACGGTTAAAGCAACCGCTTCAACCAATCCATCCAGTGGTCCTGCGCCTTTGACTGTTACTTTTGATGCAAGAGGAAGTAGTGATCCATCAAATGAGACTATTCCTTCAAGAAATTATTTCTGGTATTACAGAGATATTGATGGAATTGATAAGCCTATCTGATATTGACCAGTAGTGAACTATAGATTCAACGAATCTGGTATTTATCTTGTGCATCTTACTGTTAGGAGTTCAAATGCTGGAATTTTCGACTGAGAAACTACTGTTTCTGTAAATGTAAGCCCAAAATCAGCAAATGTTATCGTCTATGCAAATGGGAAGAAGATGGATAAGAACAAGTATGTAAAAGTCGGAATTCAAGAAGCAAAAAAAGGAATCGTTTTTGATGGAAGTGCGACTTTGCCTATGTGAGGGAGAGAAATTATGTCTCATCGCTGGGAAATTACTTCAAGAGATGGCTTCAGTTGGGCAAGAGAATGAGATTGAAAACCTGGATATATCAATCTTCCACTTCCAAGCCAATGAGAGTTTAATGTCTCTCTCACTGTAAATGATAACGAGAGTAATACAGTTTCTGAGAGATATTCTCTTTCTGTTTCTGACCCTGTAGCCTCTATTCAGCAGACTCCAGACAAGGGGATGACTTCTACAACATATAGTTTTTCAGCTGCAGCTTCTTATTCATTAACCTCTAGGATCAAATTATTTACTTGGGAGATTTATGATTCTGAAGGTGTAAAGCTGGATACCTTGCAGGGAAAGGAAATTAAAAAACAATTTAAAAAGCCTGGAAACTATACTGTAAAACTTACTGTAGAAGATGAAATTGGAAATAAAAATCTGGATACAGTGAATGTATATGTTGAATCTACGCCTCCAGTTCCTCAGTTTACTATTACACCTACAAGTCTCCGAGAATATCCTTCAGAATTTACCTTTAATGCCGATAGTTCAAGTGATGTTGATGTCGGAAATGGGTATGATAAACTTACCTATGATTGGCAGTTTTCAAATCCTAATGCTGTGCATATCACCAAAACAGAAAAAGAAAATAAACTGATTACAGTTCTCTTCAATGAAGTATGAACTCATAAGGTAACACTAGTAGTTTCTGATAAATTCGGTAAAATCTCAGAAATTGAAAAAGCAGTAGAGGTAAAATCAACTCTGAGACCAGTCTTAAAGATTCGTCCAAGAGCTGCTGTTTGGAAGACATATGTGACGTTTGCTGCACAGGCAAATCATCAAGTCCTTAGTTATGAGCGAGATTTCTGAGATTGAACAGTCCCAAGAGTCAATCAGACTAATGTTATGAAGCATGAATATCAAAGAGTTGGGACTTACAGAATTACGCTCAAGGCAACAGATGAACAGGGAAATAGTAATACAGTTTATGATACCGTATATATTGGGGAAAAAGATAGCCCAATTATCAGTTATGATATTAATAATGACTACGGTATCAAAGTAGCTCAAAACGATAAATGTACTGATGAAAAAGGAAATGAACATTCAGCATTTAGGATTGATAGACAGTCTCGTTTTAATATTGATACTTCTTCATCCGTAAATGCTCAATGAAATGCCACAAATCTTCGTACCTACTTTCAGGTTCAGAATGATGAAATTATCAATATAAACAATCATACTTTCTCTCACAAGTTTAATTCGCTAGGATGTCAATATATTGATTATATTCTAGAGGATACCTCACTTGGTAAGAATGTAAAAGAGAGAATTTGGTTTAAGGTAGTTAATGCACTTCCAAGACTTGATAATCTTATGATCAGTTTCCCTCAATATGGAAATGAGATTGGAATCTGATTTCAGCAATGAAATAAGACACAAGATATCTTTAATTCAGGAATTGATCCTATTATAGTTAAGGTTACCGCTGAAAATCCAATGGATCCAGACGGAGCAATCTCTTATTTTAAGTGGTATTACTATCCAAAAGATAATCCAAATAAAATTATAGAAACCAGGATCACTCAGGGAAGTATCCCGTATACTTTTTTCGCTGTACCAAAAATCCCTTGAGAATATGTATTCTGAGTAAAAATGTTTGATAATGATGATGGGAATCAAACAAGTGAGGAAATTATTGGAAATTGACCGTTGATCATGTTCCCACCAGATGGTAAACAGCCAGATATTCCGATTGTTACCTTGAGATCAGATAAGATTAATGCGGAAGTCTGAGATGAAATCACATTTGATATTATATCAAAGGTGCTCTCTGATAGGTCAGATTTTGTAAAGGATAGGACTATTCAGCTAGATTTCGATGGCGATGGAATTATTGATATGACAACTAAAAATGATCGTGTAAAGCGAGTTTACAATAAGCCAAGTCCAAAAGATAGACCATATAAACCAGTTGCTTATGTGACCTATAGAGACCACAAAGGTATGTGAGAATGAGCTCAAATCGTTGTAAAAAACTGAATTAAGCCTGCTCTGATTTATGCAACTATGGGAACGACTGTCCTTTTCAAGGATGTAAGTATTGGAAACCTCATCAGTAGAGAAATATGTTGGGATACTAGAGAATGTGAAAAATGAAATAAAAAATACCTTGATACAACCCTAGATAAAAAAACATTTAAAGTCCAGTATCCAAAACCAGGAACTTATCCTGTAACAATTAAGGCAAAAGATAGTAATGCTAATGAGGCTACTGCACAACTCGAAGTAAAAGTAGATTCTGGTTCAGATTTTACTTCTTTGACGACTGGACTTCAAATCATTTCATTACCAAATATAGAAAAATCTGATAAAGGACATCTTGAAATTTTCGTTGGTAGACAATTAAATAATGAGGTTGTTTTCTATCTGAAAACTGCTTCAAGAAATGATCAGTGCTGGGTCGATACCAATATTTTGATTGATACTAATTTAGATTGAACGCCTGATAATGATCGCGATCTAAGCTGTAATAAAATCCTGACACAATCATATATTCCAAAGTCTGAATCTGTTATTTGAAGAATTGTTTATCAAGCAGAGGGAAGTGCTCAGCTTTTTAAGAAAGACTTTACCGTAACTTTTGCTGATTATGAGAATGGGCTAAGCCCAGAGCTTCAAGCACAATATTCCGCACTCAGCGAACTTATTGCAAATATTGATGATCGTTCGAGTATTGCTAATGCTGATTTGAGAAATCTTCTTATCTCTCTGAGAAATGATCTTGGAGATATCAATAAAACTAGATCCAGTGTGATCCAAATTGAAGACTTCTTAAAGAAAAATGCTACAAAACTCACTAAAAAACAGCAAGAAAAACTTGACGATATTTTAATTGCTTTAAGTGATCATGCAACACTTTCAGCAAAAGGAGTTGGAGTTTATGAGGTAGCGAAATCTGAAATTCTCGCATTACTTCCTCTAAGCTTAAAAAGGGAATCAAGTCAGATTTTTGATGAATTTGAGAGAGCAGAAAGCCTAGTAGAAAGTGGCTCTGATACTAAATCAATTAGAGCTGAGAAGCTTATCAAACTCTACACCTTTTTACAGAAAAATGCCGTTGACTGAAATAGTATCTGAGAAAATCAGATTTGAGCTGATGATTTCGAAAATGTTGTCGAGAAAAATATCTGTGAAAATATCGCAAGACAATATGAACTATCAACTATTGAAGTATGTCAGGATGTTAATAAAAGATCCTGAGAGACTAAGATGATCCCTCCTGTGGAAACAACAAAAACAACTGGAACATCAGGATTCCCATCTTGGTTAAAAGTTATTGTATGGATATTATGAATTGTTGTAGTAGGATTTATCTGAGTCATTTCAGCTTCTGCTATCAAGGCTAAACTTAGAGAAAACCATGATGAAGAAGAATAAAAATCTATCTTTTATCCAAAAATTAAATAAAATGAAAAAACTGAAATTATTGTGCTGAATCCTTGTCTTTGTCTTTTGAATTTCAGCTTTGAGTTATAGTCTTGCCTCTAGCTCACATTTGAAATGAGACAGTTATGATGCAGAACCAGAGCAGTTAAATGGTACGGAGGAAATTATGAATAAGGATTCTTGGAAACAGAGGAGTCGAGTGTATTCAGAAGCAAAATCTGAAATTCTCGCAATACTCCCTCTAAATTTACAAAAGGAATCAAGTCAGATTTTTGATGAATTTGAGAGAGCAGAAAGCCTAGTAGAAAGTGGCTCTGATACTAAATCAATTAGAGCTGAGAAGCTTATCAAACTCTACACCTTTTTACAGAAAAATGCCGTTGACTGAAATAGTATCTGAGAAAATCAGATTTGAGCTGATGATTTCGAAAATGTTGTCGAGAAAAATATCTGTGAAAATATCGCAAGACAATATGAACTATCAACTATTGAAGTATGTCAGGATGTTAATAAAAGATCCTGAGAGACTAAGATGATCCCTCCTGTGGAAACAACAAAAACAACTGGAACATCAGGATTCCCATCTTGGTTAAAAGTTATTGTATGGATATTATGAATTGTTGTAGTAGGATTTATCTGAGTCATTTCAGCTTCTGCTATCAAGGCTAAACTTAGAGAAAACCATGATGAAGAAGAATAAAAATCTATCTTTTATCCAAAAATTAAATAAAATGAAAAAACTGATTTTAGCATGCTGAGTATTCCTATCACTTTTCGTAATGCCATTAATGAGTATGACTTTTGCGAGTTCTAATTCAAAATCAGAGTCAGATAAAGATGCAAAAGCGACAAGAAATTGGATCAATACTAACTGAACTCCAGATGATTTAGTAAAAAGTATTCATACAATTGCTAATAAAGACTTCCAAATCCAGCAAACGAAGTTTGATAATATAGCTATTGGGAAGACCAAATATAAAATCACCAGTACTTTAGATTATATTAGAAGGAATATCTATCCATATATTCAATGGACGATATTTATAGGACTTACGATGGGGGCTATCATGCTTATCTGGAACGGATTTAAGCTGGTAACACAAAGCGTTTCTGGAGATAAGGTTGCTGAAATTAAAAAAGATATTCAGAGTGTACTTATAGGAATAGTTGTTTTGAGTAGCTTCCTAGTTATTATAAAGTTGACACTAGCAGTACTCAATATCTTCTTTAGTTAAAAGAAAGAAATCAGAATTTTTATCTTTTCTTGATTATAACATGGCTTCTTGGATTAAAATAGTTTTAATTAGTGGATTGCTTGGTCTTGGGCTAACACTGCCATTTACTGATACGTTTGCAACAAATCTTGCACCAAGCTTTGAAAAGCATTATGCACAAGCTATGGTGGATGGAACAGAGGATCACAACGGCCGTTCTGAAAAGGTCTTTGATATCTCCTGTGTATCAAAAACAAACACCTTTAAACAAAATGTCGAGTGCCTCTTTTTCCCAACACCTACAAGTGCTGGAGATGGAGCAGTAGCTGGTGGATATTTGCGAGGGATCATCAAGTATGTGGGATATGTATTAGTGTTTATTTATTTAGTAATGAGCGCAATCAGGCTTGTTATATCTGGTAAAAAATCAGAAAATCTTAAAGCAGAACTTAATAACTTCCTCTATATTATGATTGGGGCGGCACTGTTCTTTTGAGCAGTATGGCTTTTCTCTCAGGTGATCAATCTCTCGGCTATTGATCAAACTTCAGGTCTAAAAGATAACCTTGTTTCAAATACAGGAATCCTCTTTTTTGTACTAACATTTCTCAAGTGAGCAGCATTCTTCTTTGCGATTGTGATGATTGTGATTACGGGATTTCAGATGATGAATCCCTCTTCTGGAGAAGAAGGCTGAGGGAAAAAGCTCTTCAAGAATCTTGCAGCAGTGATTGCAGCTCTTGTTGGAATGAAAGTGGTCGACTTTCTTTACTACATTGCTAGTCAGCAAGATTTTACAAAGAGGGCAGGGGAGTTTATTATCCAAATCGCAAAGATGCTTGGATATCTGAGTGGATCTGTGATCGTGATTATGATTATTTACTCTGGATATCTCCTTGTTGTTGATGGAGGAAAAGGAGAAAACTTCAAAAAGGCAAAAAATACGCTGATTAATATCGTATTGGCAGTTGGTAGTTTATTCTTGTTCCTGTTTGTTATTTACCAAATATTCTCAGAATTCTGAGCTTAGAACCTTTAATATCTAAAAAAAGGGAAGTCTGACTTCTCTTTTTTTTATACTTTTGAAGCTCTTTATGTTCGTAGGCTTTTAGCTAGAGTAATCCTTATCAATAAAAGCTCACTGGAAAGCTAAAATCAGATTTGTTTTTGACTTGATTTCCCTTTGTCTTTTTAGTACAATCATCCCAAATATTTACCCTCAATAGTGCTATGGAACACAAACTCTTTTGATGTAAAGTTAATAAGTTCTACCTCAATAAACGAATCGCTCATCTGCAGACTACCAAGCAGGATGCCGATGATATTTTTCTTGTTGCGACATGTGTAGTAACTGATAGAGCTAAATCCAAGTGGGTAAAAGAAATTTTAGATCATCTCCATCAAGACAAGAGGGTCTATATCGCTGGATGTGGAAGTATGAACAGAGGAGAGGCGATGGATAGATCAGTTTTTTTTGGCTTATATCCAGAGCTCTTTCCTTATGAGGAAAAGATTGTTTTGTTAGCAGAGGATCCAGATCAGGATCCTAGAAACTTTTCTAGTGGACTCAAAACGCCAGGTCAAAAACTCCGAACGAAAAATTATATTATTATTCAGAACTGATGTGATAATTACTGTAGTTTTTGTCTGACAATTTTTAAGAGAGGAGGGCATAGAAATAGACCGCTTGAGGAAATTATCGCTGAGATCAATCAAGTAGAAGCAGAAGGTGGAAAAGAAGTAGTGATCACAGGAATTAATCTCGCAGCTTGGTGAGCAAGTGATACAAGAAAATCAGAGGAAAGCAGATTCTCATATCTTTTAGAGGAAATCCTTAAGCAAACGACTATTCCAAGAATTAGAATCTCAAGTATTGATCCGCAATATCTTACTGATCATTTTTTTCAGATAGTGAGCAATCCAAGGTTTGTTCCTCATTTCCATTTTTCGATTCAGAGCTTTTCTGATCCAATTCTCAAGGCAATGAATAGAGGATATTTAAGTGATAAGCTTGATGAAGTGCTGACAAAGATTAGAAGATTAGATCGTCCTGATCAAGATCAGATTTCTATTTGAGCTGATATTATCTCTGGTTTCCCATGAGAAACCGAGCAAGATTTTCAAATCACCTGTGATGCAGTCCAAAAATATTGAATTACTAAGCTTCATGCTTTCCCTTTTTCTGATCATCATAAGGCTGAGAAAATCCCAGCATCACTGTTGCCTGATCAGATCCCACAGGAAATCAGGAAAGAAAGAAATAGAAGGCTGATTGAAATCGGGGAGGAAGTCCGTGATCGTTTTGTTGAGTCTCATTATGGAAAAATGATGCAGGTCCTTATTGAGGAAGTTAAAAATGGGAAATCAAAAGGCCGAACTCAAAACTATATTCAGGTTCAAATCCCTTGAGAGTATGAAAAATGAAGTATTGTTGATGTCGTATTAGATGAGAAAAACTGTATTTATTAGGAGGATCTCCTTTCTATGGAATTTTGCTCAAAAGCTTTTCCTCTTGAAAAAAGCAAGCTATCCACTATGATAAAGCTGATTATCAATTATAAAAATCAGCTTTTTTAACTCTCTTCTAAAGTGATGAAACTCCTCATTACCTGCCCTTTCTGACTTGGAAGCTTGCTTGCTCAAGAGCTCAAGAGGCTTAAACTCGTTCCTTTTGATACTTTCTCAAGAGGATGCTGGGTTGAGACTGATCTAAAGGGAATGTATCAGATTAACCTTTGGTCGAGACTTGCAAATAAGGTTTATATTCAGCTTGTCTCAGGAGAAGCTAGGACTTTTGATCAGCTTTTTGACTTGATAAAAAAATCTGATTACCCTCAGCGAACCAGTAATACCAATATAACTCTCAAAGTAAATATTCAATCTTCTCAGCTCTCATCACAGAGAACTGTGCAGTCTGTTGCGCATAAAGCTCTTCTAGAGAGCATCGCAAGAATTGGAAAACAGCAGGAAACTACTGATGAATTGATGCTTTTTCTAGAAAAAAATCAGTGCTGACTTTATCTCAATAGTTCTTGAAAAGCTCTTTATCAGAGAGGATATAGGACACAAGCAGGATCTGCTCCACTCAAGGAGAATCTTGCTGCTGCAATGGTTTTGCTTTCTGGTTGGAAGTTTAAATCGCCATTAATTGATTACTTTTCGGGAGCTGGGACGATCTTGATGGAAGCGCTTTTGATCGCTAAAAATATCGCACCAGGATCGCATAGGCAGTTTGCATTTCAGCACTTTGAAAATAAAAACCTTCCGCTTCGAGAAAATCTACTTCAAGAGGCAAAAAATCAGATTTTTTCTGGTCAGTATCAGCTTACTGGATACGATATTGATCCAAAAATGACACAAATTGCAATCCAAAATGCAAAAAATCGAAAACTAGAAAAGGAAATCGCTTTTGAGACCTGAGATTTTCTTCAGAAAAAAATAGATTTCTCATCTTCAGCTCGAATCCTCTCAAATCCTCCTTATGGTAAGAGAATTACCTCATTAGAGCTACAAAAACTCTATCAAAAACTCAATAAGAGCTTCTCTGATCAAGTATTTGGATGATATATTACAAACTTAGATATCGAACCAGAAGATACTCAGCAACGAAGCTCAAAACAGCTCTTTAACTGAGATGAGAAGTGTAAATTTCGATACAAAAAATTAGGTTAATAAAAATAAAAAGTTAAAACAAATCAATAATCAGACTTTTTATTTTTTTCTTATTTAAATAATGAAAGATAAACAGCAGATTTGAATTGAAAAATGACATATTACTCGTCTAAAGTCAGTTTTCCCTTGGACGCAATCGCGCGAGCTTTTGACAGCAGAGCTTTATAAAAATTTACAAAGGGCAGTTTCTCCTTCTGAGAAATACTTTCTTGGAAATAAAAATCTTTTTGAGAGAAATAATCCAAGTCATAATAGGGAAATCTATGATCTTTTCTTGTCTTATGTTGAAGTAGATCCTGAGCAGCTGCCTGAGAGATTTATTGAGCTTTTTGAGCTGAAATGAGATAAAGAAGAGATCAAAAAACAGACCTTAAGCCTTTTTAAGCAAGCGAGACTTTTAGACAAAAAATCTTCAAGGATTAGCTTTATTGATGATAAGATTGTTATCTTCAGAACTGAGGAAAAACTTACCCATAAAAACTCAGAGAGAAAACTGACTAGAGCCGAGAAAAACCGCACTGAATACCAGACAACTTTCAATACCTACTCAAATATTTATGATGCAGTCAGAAGCCAGTATCATACGCTTGATTCTAGTGAAAAGAAAAAGGATGAATATAAAATCTTACAGCAGGAATGTCTGAAACTTGCTCAAGAAATTCAGGTACTAGGTTATGAAACAAAGGATACTACTTTTCAGAGAAGAATCTGAGATATGATTGAGGAAATCTCAAATGCAACCAATGCTAAGGTTCTTGCTTCAAACCTTCAAAACCTCCAGGAAATGACGTATTCGAATAGGAGTATTGATGCAAATCATCTCCACTGAGCGAAAAATAAATTTGAGAAGAGATTTACTGATTTACAAGCTCAAATTGGAGTAATCCAGCTTCATCTCAATAGTATGGAGCAGCTTTTGATGCAGCATGAAACAGCTCTCAAAATGTTTCTCCTTCAGATTAGAATGGGCAAAGGATCAGCTTTAGCATTAGAAAACTACTTCAAAGCATTTAAAACAATCCCTTATGCTTATCAAAATATTGCCCCTTTCTCAACTTTCCATGCTTGGATTCAAAAATATCATAAAAAACAGAAACTCTTTCCTCTTTTTGTAGATAAAATTGAGGCTATCTATGCTCAATATCAAGAAGAACACAGACAAAAACTCGCAGGATCAACATCAGATTTTGAAGATTTTAAACTTGTAAAAGATAATCTAAAAGATATCGAGGAACTCATTATTTCTCAAGATGAGAACTAAAAAAATACTTATAAAATAAAAAAACTCTGGAGGAATACCTTCAGAGCTTCTAGTTTCTAGAAGCCTTGAGCCCGATTTCATACAATCGGTAGGAATACTTTACTAGTGCAAACTATTCGTACAGATCATAAGAAGAATCTCAAGACTTCTAGTAAGTGCTGTCCGACCGTATTGGGTAGTGGGTCTGGAGAGCGGTTTTAGGTGGAATACCACCAACATAGTCACCTATTTTGCAAGGGTGTGTAGTAGACCTTGTCCTAAGTGATTATGTTACCTCAAGTATATCCCAAAAATAGAAAAAATCAAAAAAAACTGATATCACTTCTTCTTTTAGATTGACAATATTTATATTTGTGATATAGTATGTTTTTAGATATTGTTTTTGCTTGTAGAGAGCTGATTTTCTAAAAGGGGGTATTGTACAATATTCTCTTGAAAACGGCTATATTTTTCGTATTTTTAAGTTCAATACTGAGAAAAGATCAGATTTTTTATATTACTCTTCTAAAGATGGACAAGAAATTTTTTATTACGACAGCAATTGCTTATATGAACTGAGCTCCTCATGCTGGACATGCTTTGGAGATTATTCAGGCGGATGCTTTAGCGAGAATGTATAGATTTCTCTGATATGATGTAGTATTTCAGACGGGAAGTGATGACCACGGAATGAAAAACCGAAACACAGCCAAGGAAAAAGGGCTAGAAGTCAGAGATTTTATCGCTCAAAATCTTCAGCTTTTTAAGTCGTTATATGAAAATTTAGAAGTTTCTTATGATATTTTTCTTAGTACTTCAGATGAGCAGATGCACTATCCTGGAGCAAAACTTATGCGAGAGAGACTTGTTGCAGCAGGTGATATCTACAAAAAATCCTATGAAGGTCTCTACTGTGAGTGATGTGAGTCTATGAAGCTCGAGAAAGATCTCATCGATGGAAAATGTCCAGATCATCCTACCAAAGAACTTCAGCATATTCAGGAGGAGAACTACTTTTTTAGACTTTCAAAATATAGAGATAAAATAGCTGAGCTCATCCGTGAAAATGCCTACCAAATTGAGCCAGAAATTAGAAAAAATGAAATCCTTGCATTTCTAGAAAAGGCTGAAGATGTAAGCTTTTCTCGTCAGACCTCTAAAATGCCGTGGGGAGTGCCAGTTCCTAATGATGATGAGCATGTAATGTATGTTTGGTGTGATGCGCTTACAAATTATCTTACAGGAATCGGATTTTGACGCAATGAGGAATGGAAAAACTATTGGCCTGCGGATATCCATATTATTGGAAAGGATATTTTGAGGTTTCATGCAGCATTTTGGCCAGCAATGCTTCTTTCAGCAGATTTGGAGTTGCCAAAGACGCTCTTAGCTCACGGGCATCTCACACTCAACGGTGCTAAAATGTCAAAATCGACCTGAAATGTGATTGATCCAGCGGAAGTTATCCAGCAGTGGGACAGAGATCCTTTTGTATTTAATCTTTTGTATGATGTTTCACTCAATGCCGATTGAGATTTCTCACTTCAGAGGCTTGAAAATGTATATAATAGTATGCTGATCTGAGCTTGGGGAAATCTGGTAAATAGAGTAGTGAACCTTTGCCAAAAATATGGAATTACACAAGGAGTTGCTCATCAGCAGCTTTTAGAAGAGATGAAAAAAGCTGATACGATTCAGGATTTTGATGCTTTTTTGTGAACTATTGAGGAAAAATATCTGAAAACTTTTAATATCCAAGGATATCTACAAGAGCGATATAAAACTGTTCAGTTTGCAAATGAGTTTATTACGCACTCTGAGCCATGGAAAAAATATAAGGAAGAGGAGACAAGAGCTCTCGCAATTAGAGATTTAGAGTTCCTTCTCTATATTATCAAGAATTTAGCACTACTTTCAGCTCCGATTCTTACTCAAGGATTTAGAAAATTGCAAGCAATCCTTGGAATCCCAGAACTTACGGCTATTGATACCGCTCACAATCTTGATTTTGAAAAGGTGAAAACTGCCTTATCTCTCAAAAAGTTTTCAGTGCAGCTCGCACCAGAAATTTTGTATCAAAGAAAGGAAACAGAAAACTAAAAATATCATAAAAATCTGATGAAAAATTCTTCTTACTTTTTGTGAGAGGTTTTTTTCATGAGTTGAGAACTGGGAAAATAGACAACTAAAAAAACTCTTCAAAAATTTGCAAAATCTGAAAAAACGAATATACTTATATCGTCATCAAGGCAAGCAAGATTACTTCTCAAAAAGAAGTCTTCAACTTCCTGATGTACGCATTCCTTTCCCTCATAAGGGGAGAGTAGTGCTGAGAATGAGTTCTTTACCAGTCTTTATTCACAAAAATTTTGAACTTGCTGTTTTTCTTTTTTGTGCTGTAAATGAAAGGTTTGATGCTGATCCTCGTTGATCCGTGTATGCTTTTATTTACTCTACGATAGTGATTGAAGCCAACATTCGCTACCAATGATGAGTTATGCTCTCTTTTGAAGAGATGTGTCATTCATCAGCCAAAAAGGAAAAGTCTGATTTCTTGTCTCTTCTTTCTTATAAGATGAAAGGGAGCTGTCTTGAGTACTAAAGGTACTTGAGATACCAAGGAATCAGGTTTTGCTAAATCCCTTAAAACGATACTCACCTCTAGGGATAATCAAGGAATTCTAAATATAAGGTACAACCGACCTTGTTAACTTAGATATTTCCGCTATTCATAGAGTGGTTATTGAGGGCGAGTTAGAAAATCAGTCGAGAATTCACTATTTTGATAGCATATCGTTGGAAAGTCAGGAAAAGTTTGAAATCAGGTTTTTCAAGAGGATTTCCCTTTCCCACTCTTAAGATCAAGTATTGCTAGTTACTATCCTAGAAATACTTCTTCAGCTCCTTAAGATAAAAGATACTGTTTATTTGCTGTCTAATGGTTCTTACTCTCTGGGATTGCCTAGAGCATTAGACGACAAAGGATTTAAGAGATCCTTTGGCTCTTCGAGGCATGTGATAAAGGCTTACTCATTTCCTCAATGAGAAGTAGTTTAGTATCCTACTTCTTTTTTTTATTATTGTTTTTTTAATGATCAGTACGAGAGCTATTTTAAACTAAAAAAAGAGAAGAATTCAGACTTCTCTTTTTTATTTCTTTCAATATTAACTTCAAACAATCACTTTACTAGGAATAAGAACCAAAGTTTCTTCCCCATCTTTGAACACAAAACCTTGCTCAAATTCCTGAATAATCTTTCCTTTCAGTGCCTCATCTTCAGTAGCCTGCATGCTCACCGGCTCATGAAACTGAGGATCTGGAGCCAGACCAACCGCAGGAATCGCCTCAATCTTGAGGGATTCAAGGTTTTTCAAGAACCCATCATACATCATTTTGATTCCTTTTCCCATAGAGGTTTCCTGCTGCTCAGAAGAGAAGTTTAGCAGAGACTTCCTCAGATTCTCAACCAAGGGCAAAAACTTCTTTGCTACAGTAATGATTGCATCACGGTTTGCATTCTGAATTTTTTGCTCTGTTTGCCTTTGTAAAATATCAAAATCCGACTTAAGATGTAGATAGGCAATTTGAGAGTTTTTTGCGATTTCTTCTTTCTCCTTGATTTGATTAGTAAGGTCCTTGATCTGAGAAAGCAAGTCGCTATGAGTCGATTCTTCCTCGTCTTTTTGTTTAATCTCCTCAAGCATTTCCTCTAGTTCTGGAGCTTCTTGAGTTTCAACTTCAGGAGCTAGATTTTCTGTATTTTGAATATTTTGATTTGTGATATCAGTCATAAAGCATTACAATACGAATAAAAAAACTGAACGTGCTAAGTATAAAATTCCAGTCTTGTATTTCAAGCTATTTTTGCTGGTAGTACCATTCAGCAAAGCTCATTTTCTTCTCATACAGCTCTGTTGCAAGTTTTACGCCCAAGTACCTCCAGTGCCGAGGCTCAACCATTTTCCCATCAATCTCAACTCCTTTTTGGTAGGTATTATGAAAACCTCGTTTGTGTGCATTATTTTTCATCCATTCAAAACTTGCACTATCAAGTCTTCTCCCATTTACTCCCAGATCAATAGCTAATCCTGCTTGATGTTCACTACTTCCAGCTTCAGCACAATGATGAGCGTGGCAGGTGCCATTCATTTTCTTTTGAAAATCATAACTTCTAAAAGTACTTGTAATACTGATTTTTTTCTTCTTATTGGATGCAGACCGGAAATGCCAAGCCATATCAGCAAATTGCTCTCAGGCTTCTTTTCTAAGTTGGAATTTCCTTGCATTATTAAACGTGAAGTCTGAAGGTATTGACTTTAAATCACTAGGAGTGTAGCTTCTATCGTTAAAAAAATGCGTAGTGTCCAGAAACTTCTGATAGGAACTATCACTATTTAGATCATAAGAAGAAAAAGCTGATTCGATCTTTGTTTTTAATTCAGATGAAAGTTGCTGTTCAAGAACAATTGGATCCAACTGTTCAATTGACATGCCACTCATAGCATCTCCACTTAGTATCCCACTTCCGAGCAATAATGTTAACATAGTTACGGTCTCCATAATTTTTATTTTTCTCAACTAAAATAGTATTACTTTCCCATTGCCTTTGCACAGCAAAATGCACTTGTCCAGCACCACTGAAGATTATATCATCCGGTTTTCCCAGTAATATTCAATGCTTCTCAGAGAAGATATACTCAAGGTAGCTTTTTAAGCTCAAAGTTCTCATTTATTTCTTCCATTAGAAGTCCTCAGCTCATAACTTTTGCCTCATCCCAGCTTCTAAGCTGTATTGGAGTGAGCGTCATCGTGTAATTTCTTAGTCCCTTAGGTGTTCTTAGATATGCTAAAAGCCTTTTTGTAATTTGATCTTTAGTGATCACAAGTCTGATTTTTGCTTTCTTTTTGAGTCCTGGATCAAGATATCCTAGCCAAAGTGAAGCATTAAAGATTCCAGGTCCTGATACCCCCCAGTGCGTAAAAAGAACTGTATGCTCCTCTTGATAAACAGTCTTATCTCCTAAAGTGAGCTTGATCTCTGAAGAGACTGAACTTCATGAGAGAGGGGACAGGTCTTCCTTGGTCTCGAGTCAGCAAAGAGCTGGAGCTGGCGTATGAATAGCGATATCCTGCTCTTTTCAGAAAACAGAAATAAAATCTGATCCTCACACTTTGGGAAAGGATTGACCTCCTGTTGCAATAATCACCTTTTTTGCCTCAAAAGTTCCTTGATTAGTCCTGATAAGATAATAATCAAGTTGTTTTTGAATTCAGATAACTCCATGATTATACTCAATTTCAGTCAGATTTTTCTTATTTTCTTCTAATAGAAAGTCCAACAGCTCTCTAGCTTTATTGCTTTTGAGGAGCATTCTTCAAAAATCCTCTTGCTGGCTCTGAATTCAATGATCCTCTAAAAACTTGATCATATCTTTTGGTCAAAACTGAGAAAAATAATTCTTTAATCTTTCGGTCTGATCTCATACATAGGTTTTATCAGATACATTGATATTGGTAAAATTACACCTTCATTTCCCAGAGAGTAAGATTTTTACCCCGGCTGAACTGTTCTTTTCCAAGATACATTTCTTCCATTCCCTTGGCAAGAGCATCCCACAAAAGAGTCCACTTGCCCCAGCTCCAATAATACAGCAG
>CAUQBS010000001.1:0-133588 GCA_963516485.1 uncultured bacterium | reverse complement strand
GGCCTATACAGTACTCTATCAGTATATCCATAAACCTTGATAGAATCAAACCTATCACTTCCCCATGCAGAGTTTTGATTGGTCTGTTCTGAGTTAACAAGAGAACGAATTCTCGCATTTTTATCACCGAGCCAGCCATCTTCCTGAATTCATACCAAGATAAAAGTCTGACCTTCCTCACTCTGATACTTAACTTGGACATACTTTCCATCTACTCCCTGAAGATCCAACTTTAATTCATCTTTTCAAACACTAAATTTTTTAAGCAGCTTTCCATTTTCATCCAAAACTTGAATTTCTCATGCAGTAGCAGGTTTTCCTGTCACATAATCAAAAGCCCACAAATAAACTTCTTTATACGGAATCGCCTTACTATAGAGTCAAACTGGACTTCTCATATAGTATTTAGCATCTTTCATCGATTTATCAAAGCTCAAGCGGAAATACGCAGCATCTCTCACCTCCTGAGGCAACTGCCAGTCACGATCTATCCTCTTTCGGTATTGAAAATTCTCAACTGGAACACTATGCTCCTGAATCTTCGCATCTCCACAGTCAAAAAACGCTAACTCAGCAGTCATCACTCTATAGTCATCATACCAGTCATATGCCTTACGAGGACCAAAAATCTCTTCTCTCTTCTTATCTGAAAAATCTCCAATATCTAACCTCTTACACACCTGAGAGTAAATTTTAAGCTCTTTGGCATTTTTAGATCAAATTCTGATCTTATCTGCCCAATATCCCTTTGCCGGCAAGACATTTACCTCCTGAGAAAACAAATCACGAGAAACTCTCGCCTCAGGAATCTCCTCAGCCATAATATCAATAGGATACTTATTACCTCTACCATCAATATCTAACACTTCCAAGTCACCAGTATAACGTACCTTTGGCATTACAAAATAGTTAATAAGCAAGGTCTTACCCATTCAGTCATTCGAATACACCTCATTATAATCCTCATCTCTAGTCAGAATCGAATCTTCCTGATTCCAATTTTGCCTGATAAAATATGCATAATTTCCACTTCCAAAAATCTTATCAAGCTGTCCACTAAGCCCAGCACCAGTTAGAAACGAATCCTGAACAACCTTAATCCTCATCTTATCTTGCTGATAAGTAAGCTTTCCATCCACCTTATCTTGCACTACAAATTTCCAAGTATATACCTGATTAAGTTCATCTGTCACAAAAATCTGATAATCTCCAGTGCTTAAGCCAGAAAGCTTCACTGATGGAATCTTTCCATCAGTAATTTGCAAAGGAGCTTCTCTATATCATGGGTTTCCATAGTGATCCACCCATTCTAACCAATCAAAATTAAAATGAAAACCGTCAAAGGATTTTTTAAGTTCACCAAGGGAGAATTGTTGAGGATTCTCAATACTCTTTTTTAACTTATCAATAGGATCTAGTTTCTCATCAGCTATTCCTTGTGGATTAGGAATAAACTTTATAAGTTTCGCCTCCTTAAGCTGCGCACCAGAAAACAAAGGATAAAAGTCAATCTCATATTCTTTTCCAGATCTTAAGAGATAAGAAGAGAGACGATCTTTAGTATCTGCTCTTTGCTGGAACTCGACCGAACAACTACTACGATCTGAATACATAGCCGGGAAATCATAGACCTTTTGCCCTAGTTCGTACTTTACTCCCACCTGCGCAAAAATATTCCCTCTCTGCACAAGCTCTATCAAAAGATAGTCTGAATAATAGATGAACGTGCGACCCGAATCATCAAAACGAGAAGACTCCGAAGGAAGTTTCTGCGTTTGCAAAGTATTTTCAAGTCCTAGTGAAAAATTCTCATCCTGATACATTGCTAGATAACTCGGCTTTGTTGGATCCGTTTTTCCAGTAATAACCGTAGTATTTCCAGAAGCAATCGTATTCAGATTTACAAAACTAATCTTTCCAGAAAAGAGCCCATCATCTTTGAATGTTAAAGGAAAATCAAGAAAAGAAAGCTGAACTCTATTGAATCTCACCTCTCTTTCTCCAGTCCCTAACTTAGAAATATCGTATTCATTATACCGATTTCCATCTTCTGAAATCTGATCCTGAAACTTAGCAATATTTTCCTCCCAACTCTTATTTTCAGAAAGGACAAAATGCCTCCTCTCACAGTGGCCAACCCAAGGAGCAATAAACTTCCCCTCCAAATATCCACGCACATCATCAGGAACATAGCCATCAAAACTTCCTCTCTTCTCAGAGAAAGCATCCAGCTTCACAACCTGTTTTCCAGCGAGATCAAGTTTTGAGTTTTCATCAGAAGAAACTCCAGACTTCTGCTGACATCCGGCAAAAAAAGCCAAACTTAATACTCATAAAACCAAAAGAAATCTGATTTTTTTCATCTTTTTTTTCTATATAAAGAGATAAAAAATACACCTACTCTCCTAAAAAAGAAATGAAGCCTGATTTTTTTCAGACTCCATCAAAAATAAAGAACTATTTCTTTTCTTTCTCATAGCTAGCAATGACTTCATCAATTCCAGCCTTGTAAAGGAAGTGATGCTCTGGAATATGATCACACTCTCCATTAAGAATCATATTCACCCCTTCGATTGTTTGCTCAAGTTTTACATATTGTCATGCTGTTCCTGTGAACTGCTCAGCTACATGGAGATTCTGAGAAAAGAATCTCTCAATTTTTCTAGCTCTATATACCGTCAGCTTATCCTCCTCAGACAACTCTTCCATACCAAGAATCGCAATAATATCAATCAATTCCTTGTGTCTCTGAAGAATTTTCTGCACCTTTTCAGCAGTCTGCACATGCAATTCTCCTACAGCATCAGCCGTCAAGATCAATGAAGTACTATCAAGAGGATCTACTGCTGGATAAATTCCCTTTTCAGCAATCGCTCTATTCAATACCACCTTTCCATCTAGATGCGCAAACGTATTTGCCGGAGCAGGATCTGTTAGATCATCAGCCGGAACATATACTGCTTGAAATGAAGTAATTGAACCATTCTTAGTTGAAGTAATTCTTTCCTGAAGCGTTCCCATCTCTGTTGCCAAAGTTGGCTGATATCCAGCCTGAGAAGGCACTCTTCCAAGCAAAGCTGAAATTTCAGCTCCAGCCTGTGTAAAACGGAAAATATTATCAATAAATACAAGCACATCTTTATTTTCCTTATCACGGAAATACTCTGCCATTGTAAGTCCTGTCATCGCAACTCTAGCTCTTGGACCTGGAGTTTCATTCATCTGTCCAAAGACCATCGCTGTCTTGTCCATTACTCCCGCATCAGTCATTTCGTGGAAAAGGTCATTTCCTTCTCTTGTTCTCTCTCATACTCCACAAAAAACTGATACTCCACTATGAAACTTCGCAATATTATTGATCAATTCCTGAATAATAACTGTTTTTCCTACACCAGCTCCACCAAAAAGTCAGACTTTACCTCCTTTTAGAATTGGAGCCATCAAATCCACAACCTTAATACCCGTCTCTAATCTTTCTATACCAGTCGCCAACTCATGAAATGCAGGCGGCTTACGATAAATAGACCAACGCTGTTTTGTTTTTACCTCTCCAGCATTATCCACAGGCTCTCAAAGCACATTCATAATACGCCCCAAAACCTCAGGTCCTACTGGAACAGAGATTGGAGCTCCAGTATCAGAAACTTCACATCCTCTCTTAAGTCCATCAGTTGTTTGCATAGCAATTCCTCTAACGGCACCTCAGTCCAAATGTTGCAAAACTTCAATCACCACATCTTCTCCTGCACCATTTTTCTGCGCAGTTACAACTGCATTACTCAGTGCAGGCATACTCTGTGCATCAAACTGCATATCTACGACGATTCCTCTAATCGCGATAATTTTTCCTTTCATAATCCTCAAACATAAAGTAAAAATTTAATCTCTACCAGTCAAAAGACAAAATTCTGACTATTTTTTCTTTGCAGCGATCTCATCACTTGTCTCTTCAATCAGAGTCTTCATCTGTTGTTCAATCGCCTCTGTCAGTTTTTTCTCTTTTAAGATCTGCTCTACCAACCCCTTATGTGTTGTTTCAAGCTTATCATAGAGCATCGCTTCAAACGTAGAAATCTGATTCAACGCAAGTCCATCCAAATATCACTTAATACCTGCATACAAAAGCACTGCTTGCTTGTAAAATGGCAATGGACTATTCTCCTTTTGTTTGAGCATTTCTACAAGTCTCTGTCCTCTGGCTAGTTTCGCCTGAGTTGATTTATCAAGATCAGAACCAAACTTTGCAAAGGTTTCAAGCTCTCTAAATGCCGCCAACTCAAGTTTGAGCGTTCCAGCAACTTTTTTCATAATTCCAGTCTGTGCAGATCCTCCCACACGAGATACAGAAAGTCCAACGTTAATCGCAGGTTTGATACCAGCATTAAAGAGATCTGACTCAAGATAAATCTGTCCATCAGTAATAGAAATCACATTGGTTGGAATATATGCTGCTACATCACCCGCCTGTGTTTCAATAATTGGCAACGCAGTAAGTGATCCTCCACCATAATCTTTATTAAGTCTACAAGCTCTTTCAAGCAATCTTGAATGCAAGTAAAACACATCTCCTGGATATGCCTCTCTTCCTGGAGGCCTTCTAAGCAAAAGCGACATCTCTCTATACGCAGCAGCATGCTTTGTCAAATCATCATAGATAATCAAAGCATCTTTCCCCTTACTCATAATATACTCTCCAAAAGTAGCTCCTACATATGGTGCGATATACTGCATCACAGCCGGAGTATTAATCGGAGCATTAATCACGATAGTATAGTCCATAGCTCCAGCCTTTTTCAAAGCTTCTACAATACGAACTACTTTAGACTCCTTCTGTCCAATAGCAACATAAATACAGATCACATCTTCTCATTTTTGGTTGATGATAGTATCAATAGCAACGGCAGTTTTACCAGTCTGTCTATCTCCAATAATCAATTCTCTCTGTCCTCTTCCAATTGGCACCAACGCATCAACAGCCTTAATACCAGTCTGCAAAGGCTGATCAACTGATTTTCTTGTAATCACTCCAGGAGCCACCTTCTCCACTGGGAAAAATTGCTGAGCTTTCAATTCCTTTCCTCCATCAACTGGATCTCCAAGAGCGTTCAATACTCTACCAATATATTCATCTCCTACACCGACAGAAAAAAGCTGACCGGTAGTCTTCACAGTTTCTCACTGAGAAAGTCCCATATATTCTCCCAAAACAAGCACTCCAACATAATCCTCCATCAAATCCAGCACAAGCCCCTTTTGACCTCACTGAAATACAACAATTTCGGAATACTGAGCATTATGGAGACCTGACACGGTAGCCACTCCATCTTTAATATCAATGATCGTTCCTTGCTCAGTAAAGGCCTCAGCAAGATTCACTTCATTGATCTGTTGTTCTATCTTTTGAATAAGTGTAAGAGCAGACATAATCTAAAGAAATAAGAATAAAAAACTGATTTTTTCTCCTTCTGACTTCCAAATTCAGAGATCTCAAAAGGATTTTTATAAACTAACTATGAAATATTTTATGAAGATCATCATTGAGCGATCTTTTATACACCTTAAATGGCGATTTAATCATCAAAGCAGGGCTTGACTCATCGCCTCCATCCACAATCACCAAATCCTTCTGACCAAGCTCTTTTCCAAGCAAAACATCATCAGTAGTCAAAGCAACTAAGGCATCTTCACCGAGTTGTTCATACAAATTCTGCTGAAGTGTCAAACAGTCCTTGATTCCCAAGCGAATTCCTCAGAGCAGCTGATACAAGGCGTACTCTTCAGGATAATGCTCCTGCACAAAAGCGCTTACAGGTTGCTGAGAAAGCTGTTTTCCAAATTTTCTAAGCAAAACTAAAAGCGACTGTAAAATCTCCAAAGCCTGCTTAACAGCTCATGGATCTCATAAAGAAGCAATAAATTTTTTACGAAGAGATGGTGTCATTATTTTTTATATGATTCACTAAATTCATCTACAAGAGTAGATAAATACTGCTCTTGAACATCTTTTTTTGAAGCAAAAAGCTTTCTAACAATAGAAAGAGCAACAGTTTTAACTCACTGTTCAAACTGTTCATCCAAATCACGCCCCTTAAGGTCAGCATCTTGATTTGCTCTATCCAAAACCATTTGCGCCTCACGATGAGCCTTTTCAAGAATTTTCTGATATTCCTGATCGGCTAAAGCCTTTCCTTCAGCAACAATCTGATTTTTATGAGCCAATGCTTCATCCAAAAGAACCCTCTTTTGCTCATGAGCATCTGCAATCAATCTCTCATATTCAACATCCGCATTCGCCAAAACCTTTTCCTTTTCTATCTTTGACTGAATAGCTTTAGTTAGAGCATTTCCAGCAAACTTAATAAAAAAGAAGAAAAAGATTCCAACATTCAAAAGTTGAACGAGTACATTGATTAGAATATCACTAGATGATACTTCATGTCCCATAATATAGTTTTCACAAAATACTAAAGTACAAATTAACGATTTTATTTTCGCGATCAAACAAACTACTTAATAAGCGCGATCACAAATGAGAGCAACGCTACGAATTCTGCCAACGCTAGTGCAATAATTCCAGGTGTAAACATCTCCTTTGATGCTTCTGGGTTTCTTGATATTCCTGTTAACCATGAATATCCAATCACTGCCATTGCTAATGCTGCAAATGATCCAGCTGTTACTAATGCTAATACTCAACTCATTTTTTCTATATTCTTAAAGATTAAAAACTTTTTTGATAACCGATAACAATAAACAATGTTAAAGGTTTAAATTCTGATTTTTATATTTCTTTTTTCACTAATGACTATCTGCCGCCAACTTAAAGTAAATTGTCGTCAACAAAGCAAAGATAAATGCCTGCAAAAGCGAAACCGCAAACTCATAGGCGAAAATCGCAAGTGGTCCCACTATTGGATAGTGGAGCAAGAGCTGTGTCGCATAGAGTAAAAGCGTCAAGAGAATCATTCAGACAAACATATTTCCAAAAAGTCTGAGCGCAAGAGAAAGCATTCTTCCAAATTCTCCGAGCAATTCAATAATTCCGATCAACAATCCAAGCACAATATCTAAGAACTTTGTAATATAGTCATACCAATGTTTAACCTCCTTCACAATTCCCATTCAATTAACAGGAAGATACTTCTTGATAAATCCGAATCCATGCGAAGCGAATCCATAAGCAAGACTAGCAACGATAGAAATAACCGCAAGCGTTCCATTAGAGACAATATCAGTCGTCAGAGGTCTAAACACATGATGAACAGCGGGCCAAACAAGCACAATCATATCTCCTATCAACCCAAATAAGTTATGCCACACCACAAAGAGAAACAATGTCGTAGTAAACAAAATCGCCTTACGTCCAACATGGTCTCCACCAATCTGAGTAAGCATACTATACACTCACTCTACAATGAGATCAACCCCTTGAACAAAACGATTATACGGATTTCTCTTTTTAAGATACGAATAGACTAAAACCAGAATCACAAACACGACCGTCCCCAAAAGCCCAGCAATCAGCGACTGAAAGAGCGACACCGCCCCAACAGCAACCTGATGCGGAAATATATCTGGTATAAGTGTAGATAAATCCATCCAACATAAAACAAATATAAACCTGAATAGCACAAATATTTCAGCATTTTTTCTTTTAATTTTCAATTACCGCTTTTGCACTTACAATTTCAAGAACCTCCTTAGTAATTGCATCCTGACGAGCCTTATTATAAGCAAGCGTCAAGTCATCAATAATTGTTGTAGCATTATCCTTTGCTCACTTCATAGCAAGCATACGAGCAGCAAATTCACCCGTTTTATTATGAAGCACCGCACCATAGACAATTACATTCATCATAATATCATACGCCTTCTTAACAATCGCCTGCTTCGTCGGCTCAAGCTTCATATAATTGGTATGCCTCGCCTTTTCCGGCTTAGGAATTTTGATTTCCAATGTCTTCATAAACTGAGCAAACTTTTCTGAAGATAATGGGAAGAGCTGGAATCCCGCCGGAATCTGTTTCATGGTATTCTTAAAGAAATTATACCAAACTTTAATCTCCATATACTTTCCACCTTTCTGAGCCTGACTTAAAAAGGAATAAAGCTCTGACAAATCCTTCGCTCAAAAGATATCCGACAAAGAATGAGTCGCCACTACTGAATACCCGCGACGAGCACAAAATTCTCTCCCCTTCTTACCGATCACATAAACATCTAATTCATCTTTATGATTAGCATACTCACTTTCAAACTGCTTGAAAAGAGAAGTATTTAGCGAACCACAAAGCCCCTTTTCAGAAGAAATCAGAATCGCCAATTTTCTCTTTGCCTGATCTGATGGCTGAGGGAAAATATCTGTATATGCATTTACACTTGATAACATACCAAGAAAGGTATTCATATAATCTCTCAAATGCTCAGCACTTTTTTTAACTTTTTGAAGCTTTATCGTAGAGATCACCTCCATCGCACTAGTAATTTTTTTAATATTTTTTGTCGAGGTAATCTTTATTTTCAGCTGTTTAATATCTGCCATAGGTATAAAAACAAAGATTATACAAGTAAAGAGAAAAAACTGAAACTATTCCGCTGCAATCGTAACGACATTATCTTCAATAAGAGCAAGCCCTCACTTAATGTCTATCTTTTTCGACTTTTCCGTAAACTCCTCTAGTGAGGTCATTTCTCAAGCCTCCGGTAAATAAGCAATTCTCCCAGCACTGAGCAATGTCATCAAATTGATATGTCCAGGCAAAACTCCGACCAATCACTGAGGAGTTGGGAAAACAACTTTCCTCACCTTTCCAGAATAGAGCTCTCCATCAATACTCACAATACGAAGCAACATCGGAAACTACGAATAAATTAAAATATCACCTTCTCCAAATAAACACCTAGAAGATATAAATTTCCCATATACAATCAAGAGAAAGAAGTCAGATTTTCCACTTTTTTGTAAATATTTTATCATATAAATACTATTTTTACCAGTAAAAAATAATATTAATAATATTTTTTACACAAAATATTGCTAAACAAAAGGAAAATAATATAAATCAATTATTTATTCTCAGAAAAAACAATGCTCATCTTTCGCCCTTATTATCTCCAAAAAATCAAAGACATCCTCAAAAAAGGAGAGAAAAAGCTCATTTTTCTCCACGGAAGCAGAGGAGTTGGGAAAACAACCCTCCTCAAAACACTTCAACTAGACACTGATATCTCAGTCAAAAAATACTATTTCTCTTTTGAAGACGACATTGTTGCCAAAAAATTTCTCAATGCGGATGATTTTAGAGGCTATATGCAGATCAAGTATGGAATCGAATTTCAAGAGCCAAGCCTCCTCCTTCTTAATGAAATCCAGTACAGCAAAAACATTATCAGCGTGCTTGACGAGCTCATCCAAGATAATACAATCAAAACAACAATCATCGTAACAGGTATCGCACAAACCCAAAGTGAAGAATATCAAAATCTCCAAAAATCTGAACTCACACAAACTATCAGTATTCATCCTTTGTCATTTTTTGATTTTCTCTATTATAGAGGGATTCACACAACCTATCTCACTATAGACAATCCAAGCCCAATTATGTTCAGGGAACTTCAAGATCTCCTCGAGGAATATCTCACCCGATGAGGATATCCAGAGGTTATCAAAGCTACAACAAAAGAAAAGAAAATACAGCACCTGAGAGCAATTTTGCAAAAAGTATACGACAAAGATGTTGGATTTTCATTTCATAGAGAAGAAATTTTGATGTTTCAAGAAGTAGTAGAATATCTCTGTAAAAGAAACATGCAGGGATTTAAATACAAATCTGCTGCTGAAGAACTCGAGCTTTCCATCCCACTTCTTAGAAAGTACATCCTCCTACTTAAAGACACCTATATCATTAGAACAATACCTCACTTCTTCACAGACAAAACCAAGGAACTCTCCCACCAAAAAATGATCGCTATAGAAGACATGGGACTTCTAAGTTATATGACAGAAAATTTCGGCTCAAAAACGAACAACATTACAACTATCAAAAACTTTGTCTACAATGAGATCATCAAAAACCTGCCAGAAAACTACAAATGTTTTACCTACCAAAAAATCAATAACTCAGCAATTGATTTTATTATTCGTGATGCGGAAGGAATGCTAATTCCTATAGTAATTTCAGAAAGTAGCAGTGATAAAGCTCCTAAGGTCTTCAAAAGTTTTGAGGAACGCTATGGTCACCAAGTCAAAAAATACATCAAAACTACTCCCCTCACCGCAAAAAAAACAGAAATTTTTGGGAAAGAACTCACTATTTTACCGCATTTCATGATTTCGACAGAGTTTTGAGCCTTCCCTTATATACAATAATTAAAAAAAAGCCTGAATTTCTTCAGACTTTTTTCTATTTTTCTGCAAATGTTTTTATCTCTTCAGCAAACATCTCAATCTCAGGACTCTCTCTAAAAACATAACTCGCCTGATCATCAACAATACTACTCCAGACTACCTCATTTTGTTCTAAACTACGAGAGACATCAATCACTCTCTGATTTTTTGATCCCCTAAACTTTAACTTCAGATCAAGCAGATCTTGCACAAATCTTCCATCAATCAGAATATCTATATTCTGCAAAATCTGCTGCGTATAAGGTAAATACTGACACATATATTCTCTAATAAATTCATACGTATATCCAGAATAACACAAAATTGAAGTCTCTGGATAATGCTTCCTCACCTGAGAAATCAGATTTCGAACTTCTGGCTGATTTTCAGGAACGAGCGGCTCTCATCATAAAATACTTAAACCTGAGACATACTCCTTGCCTAATTCCTGCAAAATATCATCAATCACCTCCTGATCAAACACTCTCCCAAACTTAAAATTCCACGAGAGTGCATTGAAGCACCCAGGGCACGCGTGACGACATCCACTTACAAACAGCGAAACCCTTAGCCCAGGTCCATTTGCAGAATCAAGCTTTTTAATAGTCCCATAATACATAAAACTCAGATTCTACCATATAAATACATAAACCTCCTAATTAATATGCAAAACTCTCTTTGAAATCTCTTTCGTCTTCCCAAGATTCCAGAAATTTTCCCCTAGATATCCACAGGTTCTTCTTGTTACATTCATCTTTTTCTGATCAGTATTTTTACACTGAGGACACTCCCACTGCATATCTTGATTAACTACGATCTCTCACTCAAATCCACATACCTGACAATAATCAGATTTCGTATTAAACTCAGCATACTGAATATTATCATAAATAAACCTGACTAAAGTCTCAAGAGCTGTCAGATTTTTCTGAATATTTGGGATTTCAACATACGAAATTGCGCCACCTAGTGAAATCATCTGAAACTGCGACTCAAAAGCCAATTTTGCGATCGCATCAATATGTTCTCTAACATCTACATGATAGGAATTAGTATAATATCCTTTGTCAGTTACATTTTCAATGTCTCAAAACTGCTTTTTATCAATCCTTGCGAATCTATAGCAAAGAGATTCCGCAGGAGTTCCATAAAGTGAGAATCAGATTCCACTCTCCTCTCTCCATCTTGTACAGGCATCACTCATTCTCTGAAGAACCTTACGAACAAACACTTCTCCCTCAGGACGTGTATGAGAAGCACCAGTAATCAATACTGAAGCCTCATAAAGCCCAATATATCCAAGACTAATTGTTGAATACCCACCAGTCAAATATTTATCAATCTTCTCTCCCTTTTTGAGTCTCGCAACAGCTCCATACTGCCAATGAATTGGGCTAATATCTGACACAGTCCCTTTCAAGTTCTCATGCCTGCACATCAATGCTTTACGACAAAGCTCCAATCTCTCATCTAAAAGAGCAAAAAATCTGGCTTCATCTCCTTTTGTTAAAATAGCAATCTGTGGGATATTAAGAGTCACTGCACCTTGATTAAACCTTCATTCATATTTATAGTTTCCATTCTCATCTTTCCAATCAGAGAGGAATGAACGGCATCCCATTGGAGCAAAGACATTCCCATCATGAAGCTCTCTCATCTTTTTAGCAGAAATATAATCAGGATACATTCTCTTCGCAGAACATTTCACAGCTAATTTAGTCAGATAGTCATACTTACCTCACTTGAGTGCATTACATTCATCCAATACATAAACAAGCTTTGGAAACGCTGGAGTAATATAAATTCCTGCTTCATTTTTGATTCCTTGGAGCCTCTGTGCCAAAATTTCCTCAATAATCTGAGCTGTTTCCTCTAAATATTCATCCTTCTCATCTAGCTCAAGAAACAAAGTAACAAATGGAGACTGACCATTCGTTGTCATCAAAGTATTGATCTGATATTGAATAGTCTGCACTCCAGATGATAGTTCATCTTTGATTCTCATAGCAACAAGCTGAGCAATCTGCTCATCAGAAAACTGAGATCAGAATTGTTCTTTATATTTTCTCAGATATTTTTCCTTTGTTACTGCTAGATATTTTCCAAGATGTTTAACATTTACAGACTGTCCACCAAACTGACCACTAGCTACAGAAGCAATAATCTGCGTCATAACCGTACATGCAACCTGAAAACTCTTTGGCGTTTCGATCAACTTTCCATTCATCACAGTCCCATTTTCAAACATATCCTTGATATTTACCAAACAACAATTAAACGTTGGCTGAATAAAATAGTCCATATCGTGAAAATGCAAAATTCCCTGATCATGAGCAGCCCTAATCTCTTCTGGCAAAAGCAATCTACGAGAAATATCTTTTGATACCTCACCAGCAATTAAATCCCTCTGAGTTGAAGCTAAAGCAGAATCTTTATTTGAGTTTTCTTTTCCTACCTCAACATTATTATTTCTAATCAGTGACAAAATCGAATCATCAGTAGTATTCGCTTTTCTAATCAAAGCCCTCTGATAACGATAAATAATATATTTCTTAGCTAACTCAGACTTATCAGCATGAATAAGCTCAGATTCAATAAAATCCTGAATCTCTTCAATACCGATTGTTCCAGCCTTTTCTTGCTGTAAATGCTCAAGAATCTGACTAATTAGTACTTCATCAGCTTGCATCGGTTCAGAAACTTCCTTATTTGCCTTCTGAAGAGCAATACGGATCTTTTCTGGCTGAAATGCAACTTCTTCCCCACTTCTCTTAATTACTTTCTGAATACTCATCTTACCTCAAAAATTAGGAAATAAAAAAAATAGAACTTCAAGATAGAAAGTTTTTACTACAATATCTTGTAGTAAAAACTTTTAACAAATACAAGATATTGTATTTAGAGAAAAAATCAAGAGAAAAGTCTGATTTTTTTTTTGATATATGATAACAGGTAGTTAGCAGTTTTTTAACATTTCAAGTGAAAATCAAACTTTTTCATACCTCATAAAACTCAGTTCCTATCAGAAATTCCAGTCGCAAAGCCAATAAAGTATATTTAATATTTTTTGTCAAGTTTTTAACAATAGATTAAATATTATGTAAATAAACAAAAGAAAAGTCAGATTTTTTTGCTTTTATCAAAATTTAGAATATACTTGTAAGGAGATTTATTTACTATGATTATACTATAATGAACACAAGCAATAAATTAAATGAGAATAAAGAATCACAGGCAAAGAAACCATGAAAAATAAAAGAGCGAATAGAAAATATCCAAACAAAAGCAAGAAAAGGAGTAACCGCAGCTTTAATCGGATTAAGCATAAGCTGAGGTTTTTCGAGTTGTGAAAATAAAGGCAAAGAAGATCCATATAAACTAGAAATAAATGAAGTCCCAAAAGCTCTTATAGGGAAAAAGATATCCGGTTTGTGTTCTTATTATGTAGGGTGAAACTGAAAAACAATCACTTTATGAAAGACCCAAAATTGGGATAAAAACGAAGCAATTAAAAATCTTTATGAAAAAAAATTCTCTAGAGAAAATATGAGAAAGTATGTCGTCGCTAAGCAACATTATGATAATGTTGTGTCTAAAATAAATTTCAACGACTACACTCCAATAACTTTACCAGAATATGAGGAACAAATCGACCAAACATTAAATAAAATAAAAAACAATATTGATCGGGATGGTCTCTGAAAAAAATTACTCTGAGGGGACAAAGAAAAACTAAGAACATTGCAGGATCTGAGTGATAACATTTCACCCAAAAGCCTAACATCATATAGCATGACAGAATTATTTCCTGGTACTGACGGAAATTTTAATAAAAATTTTCTAAATTTTCTGCTACAAAATGGAGGAACCCAATATCTAGAATATCTTCCAGCAATCTACGATGACTACACTTCTTTTTGACAATACCAATTCACATCGCTAGCTGTTAGAGAAACAGATAAAGGAAAAGAAGGAGCATCAAAAGTAAATGAATTTGTTGAAAAAGACCTTAGAATTCCTTGAAGTGTAAGTATTCTACAAGGAGAAGACCATCACAAAGCCGCATATCTTCTGATCATAAACAATCTCTCAAATTTACTCAGAAATTGAGACAATACCATTCAGAATGCACTTAAAAAACTAACAAAAATTGAAAATCAGTCAAACCTCTCACAATTAATAGCAATTATGCACAACAAGCCAATAAATTGAAAGAAATTTTTAGAAGAACGAGAAAAGTTAAATACCAACAAAACATACTTAGAGAAAAAACAGAACTGAAAAAATGGGAAATACAACTACGATACAAATCAAAACGGACAAATCGATATTTACGAATCATTCGTGGGAAACAAAAACGACATTGAATGGTCTCACAACTACTGAGAGAAAACATATAATAATTTCTAAGCTCTAAGTGAGTAATAAAAAAGTCTGAATATTCAGACTTTTATCTCTCCTTTTGGATCGCAAGTCCACAAGGGAGTTTTTTATAAATAAATAAATACCAATTCACTCCAAAAAACAGCATCGCCATCATCACAAAAATCACAACCTTCGAAAATCTATTTGCTCATTGGAGCAACATTAACACCATCATCATAAGCGACCAGATTCGAATAAATGCCCTTGTCTCACCTCTTGTCAAGCCAAGCCCCAGAAGTCTATGATGAAAATGCGTATAATCTCCTTTCAGTGGATTTTTCCTCAGAATAAAAATCCTATACAATCCAACCCATATCGCATCAAAAATCGGAAGAGAAAGCGCAACAATCAGTGTTCAAATCTTGGCTCCTCCAGCCACAGCCAAATAAGCGAGAGCAAAACCAAAAAACATAATCCCAACATCTCTTACCAGCCCTAGAGGCTTAAACTCAATCACTGCATAAATCATGCTAGTTACAAACAAGAAAAAAGCTAGATTTTGAACCATAGTCAGCACCTCCAAGTTTGGAAATTCTGTATAACTCTGAAACACAATATACTTTATCAAAAGGAAAACCGTCAAAAATCCAATGGCTGAAACTCAACTCCCCTGTGCATAGATCCCATCAAATCGATTGATAGCATTGATACAAAACATCGTCCAAATCATAAACCCAATCGTGAAAATCCAGTTTGGAATATAATAAACCTCTGCTCACAAAATCAATTCCTGATTACCAATTCCACCAATCCAAACAGCCAAAAAAGCTGAAACAAAATGCACAATCAACCTAACAAACGGCGGTATCTTAGGGAATCTCCCCAAATAACTAAGCTCTTCAATAAGTTCTACCACTCCTATCAAGAGCCCCGGAATCAATAATCACAAGAATAATCTAGAAGAGAAATATTCTGGATAGAGCACTCCAACCCCAATTATCAAACCTAAAATTACAAACACACCTTGTAAAGTAGGCACAGGTTTTCTTGTATTTTTTAGATCACTTCATGGTTTATCAAGTACGTGTAACTTCTTAAAAAGCAAAAGACCACCTACAGAAACGAAAACCATAATCAACCCAAACAGAAAATACTCCATCTTCATGATAATAAAGATCTAAAACCAGATTTTTCTCTTTATATTCCAAAAACTGTTTGTAGTGATTATGATCATAAAATCTAGAGGATTTCCTCTGATTTTTCCATCAAAAAAATAAAAAATCAGAAAAAAGCAAGCTAATCAGCTCACTTTTCTCTGGTATTCTAAGGGGTATATTACTTTCTATAGACTTCAAGTACCTTATTGAATTCATTCGCTCCTGGAGGCAAATTTCCCCAAAGATCTGGATTGTATTCTACAAGTACTGAAGCACCATTGATAACGATATCCTTCTTCTCAGTTCAAACCTTTCCTCAACCGGTTCATTTAAACCAAGTATAGAGTTCAGATCTTCTAGCAGCTACTACCTTTGAAAGATCTCAAATCGCAACTCATTTAATATGAAGATTTCCGTAATTACACCACTGTCAGTCATTTAAGTTCTTCTCTATATTTTTAAGAGCACCATCTCATGAAGAGTCAAATCACTTTCCTGCATAAAAGATACCTTTCACCATCTGACCTGCATGACCATACTTATTGACATTTCCATTACAACTATTAGTTGCATCAAAGATAATCTTTCCAGGAGTCATAATCATTGCATTCGTATAAAGAGTATCTTTTATAGTAATATCCCCATCAGCGATAAGAGTAAATGGTTTAGATGGCACGGCACCTTTAAACAAATCTTTAAGATCGGCACTTCCCTTATAAATATAGATGGACTTTCAAGGAACCTTTAACAAATTAGAGTTACCAGAGACTGACTTTGCAATCTTTGAGTATTTATTCTTAAAGGTTCTAAACAGATTTTCAGTACCAGCCGGAACCGAATAAGCAGTTGTAGAAATAGAAGATGTAGGGAAAACTGATTCCATAAAACTCTTTCCATTCTTAAGCTTATACTTATTAAGATCCTCTGTTGCCTTATTTCAAATTCCATATGGACTCTTTTGAATGAGATATGGATCTGTTACAGCAAAGTCTACCTCACAAACCCTATCAGTTTCTCAAGCAATATTAACACGATAAGTGGTAGCTCCTTTATCATTTACAGCAGAAGTACAAGTTTGATACTTAATTTTCTCAAGCGATAGCTTATACTCTCAAAATTCCTTAATACTAGTTTTTACTCCACTAAACTCTGCACGAGGAGATAATCCATTCCATCCACGAATCAATGTCTTATCTCATTCTCCAAAATTTGTCAAAATCAACTTTGAAGAAAATGGAAGCAATGTTGGATATTCCCAATTATCAAGAGTTTTAAAAACATCTTTAACTGTTCAAACTTTTGACAATTCACTACCACCAAACCAACCTTTTTTATTTTGCTCAACAAAGGATGCAATACGAGGCAATATCTTTCAGTTTAAATCCCATCCATCTTGATTAATACAAGGCACCTTAAACTCGTAAATCTTCTTAGAATCATTTTCCCCAGGACCATATACAACAAAGGTACACTCCATTGTTCTCAGATCAATTTTTCACTGATCTTCAGGTTTACATGAATTATCCTGCTCAGAAACAAAGAAAGTATTTTTGATATACTTTATTTTCTCTTCATTCGGACGTTTTCCTAATTGTCCTTCAATATTCCAAAAGAACGGAAGAACTTCTCATTTCATAATAGAAATAGATCAATTCTGAGCATCAAAACAAGCAGGAGATTCCTTTACTCATCAATTATTTACAAGAGTACAAGTTTCTGTACAAGTATAACCATTATAAAGGTCATTTTTAGGGTTTTCATCATACTTAAATAATTTTCCAGCTCTAATCGTATCTCTTCATCCTAGATCACAAATCTCAAATCAGTTTTGTCTACCATCTCAACAGCGTCCACCACCTCATCCAGATCGTCATCCTCATCAGCCTCAACCACCTCATCAGCCTCCTCAATCATCTCCACCTGGAGTAGTTACAGCAGCAGGATCTTCGCTATGATCAGTACCACCTCATGGAAGTGGATATTCTACACGTCCAGTATTTACCTGATCTCCATTCTTTTTAGCCTTAAGAATAATATTCAAGACATCACCCGGCATAAAAGCACCAGTTCCCATATTCACATTCCACTGAATATCAGTTGGATATGTTCCAGAAACGGTAGGCACAATGGTATATGCTGGACGCGTTGGATTATTAGGACCAAAAGTAATCACTCCAGTAAAAGCATTACCAGACAAATCAGTAGAATCCAAATACTGAAGATTTCCCTCTATTCTATCCTTTACAATAAATCCAGACAATGGTTTACTTGCATCTTTAATTTCAAGCTTAAAGAAGGCAGTCGATCCATTACTAAATTGCATAGAATTATCATCCCAAGCAGCGCCAGTCTGAGCACTACTTACATATTTTTTGATGAGAAGTTTTACATCTACAACTCTAGGAGTTGCATCATCTTCATCTTCTCCATTTGGGTGATCCGGAGTCACATATTTCACAACACCGATATTTTTCTGATCACCGTTTACCTTTACTTTAAACTTAATCTTATATACATCACCAGGTAAAAACTGACCACTTGTCATAGTTACCTTCCATTCAAGTTTTGTCTTATTTCCAGACAAATTTTGAACATCAACATTAACAGTATACGTATATGCACCAGTATTAGCTGTCGCTCTGATAAACTCTCCAGTAAAAGCATTATTTGCTAAATCCTTTGAATCTAAGTACTGAAGATTTCATTCAATCACATCACTAACAACAAATCCTGTCAAACCTACCCTTGCATCTCTAACCTCAAGAGTAAAGTACCCAGTCTGTCATTGAGCAAATCCGGTCATCTCAACATCTTCTCTTCCCGCATCAGCTAATACTTTATTTACATATTTCTTAATACTTAAATCACCTCCAGGTCTTTTAGGAACGACATCCTCAGGGTCACAATACTCAGGAGGATTTCCATCTGGATTTTCTACACAAGCTTTATTGGTATAAACTGTCTTTGAACTCTCAGTAAGTTTAGTCTTCATCTGGATTTGAAAGCTCTCACCTGTTTTAATAGTATCAGGAAACTTAAACTTCCATGTCAAAGTATCCAGATTTTGATTATTTTTACCAGTTGCAAAACTGATTATTTCCATATTAGGTCTTGTTCCAGTGAGCTGCCAAGCATTATCATAGACAAGTCCAGCAGGCAAGGTATCCACAACAGTTAACCCTGTATAACTTCCAGTTGTTACTGAAACCTTAATTGTAAAGGTCGCCACTTCTCCAGTTGCTAAAACTCTCTTATCAACAACTTTTTCTATAGTAAGTGCTCTATCCTTAAGTGGATATCACTTAGTATCATGATCCACTACAATTTTATTCACAAGAATCTGAACAACATTAATCCTCTGATCAAGATAATCAGCCTTTACCTTACCTGTTAAAAGCAAATATCCCTCTTGCAATGGAGCAAGATTAAAACCTGAATATTCTACAACTTGAACTGCTCCACTCATAAAGTGTCCACTTACATATGGAGTAACTCCATGGATTGCACTACTTACATATTCTAGGTTTTGAGGCAAGTAATCTCTTACACTCACATTATTGATCTGAACATTATGAGGATTCTTAAATGGCATCTTAAATCCAACGAGTTCTCCTACCGCATATCTATGTCCAGCAGGTCCTGTAAGCTCTTTCTTAATATTTGGATTTTTTGGAGTTGTAAGAAGAATCTTTACACCATCATGATCATCCTCATCTGTTGCATCTGAACATCCCTGCGCCTGAGCAAGTTTTCCATTTCCAGTCACTAAATGTCATTCTCTAAAACAATCATTCGTTGAATTATTATCCGGAGTACTATCTAGATCTGTAGTATTATAATCTCCAGAGTTATCTTTACTAATTTCTGCATAATTAGTAATCTCAGTCCCTGTAAAGTTTTCTGAAATCTTTACACGAAGCATAAGGGTAAAATCTCTATTAGGAAGAATAGTCTGAGTCACGGTCTGTGTAATTTTTCCACCTCCAACATTAGTCCAAGTCGGATCATCAAGTTCAAGTCCATTCGGCAAATAATCAGTTACTTCGATATTTTTTGCCTCTTTATTCCCTTGGTTATACAAGGTAATTTCAAAACTCAAACGTTCTCCAGTAAGATAAGTCGCCTTTGGATTAAAAATCTTCTTTGTCAAAGCAAGATCATACTTTGCCTCTGGAACCTTAGGAGTAACTGTAAAGTCTACCCCATCATGATCATCCTCATCTGTTGCGTCAGAACATCCCTGTGCCTGAGCAAGCTTTCCATTTCCAGTCACCAAATGTCCCTCTCTAAAACAGTCATTATTCACATCAGAATCTGGAGTACTATCCTTATCTGTAGTATTATAATCAGCAGAATTATCCTTACTAATTTCTGCCAGATTTCTAATCTTATTACCTGTAAAATTTGCCGAAATCTTAGCCTGTAAAGTTACAGCTACTGACTTCCCGGGAGCGATCTCCTGAGTCAGTGTTTTTACAACCTTTCCAGCTCCTGCATTCGTCCAACCTGCATCATCAAGTTCAAGCCCATTTAGCAAATAATCAGTCACCTGAATATTTTTTGCAATATAGTTTCCCTGGTTGATTACAGTAATTAAAAACTTCACTGTACTTCCTGTCTGATAAGGAGCAGGAGTCTCAGTACTAACCACTTTCGTCAATGCCAAATCATAAACTTTATCATTCTTTGTCGCACTACAGTCTACTGGAGTTGTTCCAGACAAACCATTACACTTCCAAGTCCATTTATTATTAGCAAACTTGAATTCTGAAACTGTTCCCTTTTCACAGAGATGATTTCCTCCTGTTAAATTATCAAGAACCTTCCCATTATAGTCACTTTTACATACTGGAGGTTCATTATTAATCGGTTGACAAGATGCATTACATCCAGCATTTCCCCAACCAACTTTATTTGGATCATTTGGATCACACTTCTCACCGTATTTATTTTGGAAAATTCCATCCCCACACCAGCGAACAACCACTCTTTGACATTCAACTATAGCACGATTATTTAAAGAAGTTGAAAGGTTATCGTCACTATCATACAATGTGATAGATCTAAATTCCGAATCCCAATTTGGAAATTGCGTCGGAGTAGATGGATGAGTTCCATTAGACCTATAATTAGGCCTTGAAAACGCTCTCCCATCCGTTGCTATATAAAGAGCATCTAAATTCCAATCATACTTAAATGTTGCTCCGTTCACCTCCTCAGCAGTAGTCAAATGTCTAAGTGTTTGACCAGGTTGAATCTTCCACCCTAATGGAGACAACAAATCACGATTCAAGATCAGCATTCAATTCCCTTTAGCATGCAAAGAAGGGTTATATAATATATGGTTTCCCCTAGTGATAACCTTTGTATTATGAATGTATAAGGGTCAAGGATTAGAAGCAGGATTAGTAAAATTATCCAAATATACACCATAATGCCCAGAATAAATTTCTTCATTCCTCACCTCATCACATTTCTGATCAAACCAATACTCATTTGTATTGGTGTTCCACTGTCCCAAAGTAATTCATCTAATTTGGGCAGAAGAAATACTAGGCAAAATGAACCCAAATAACAAGCCCACTATAACCAATTTAGTCTTCATCATTATATATCTTATATAAAAGATCTTAAATTTATCATACGATTCCTAGCGTCCACTACCTCAACCTCCATCAGAGTCCCCACCATTTCAAGTTCCCGTGGTACTGTTTGTATTTTGTTGAGTAGTTTCTGTAGATCCATCTCCACCAGATCCAGTCCCTGTTCAAGTTCATCATTCTTGATTGGTTTCTCAATCATAACCTGGAGATTCAGGAGGTTGTCCTGGTACCTGAGGCTTACTAAGGTTTACTGCAGCACTCACAGCAGCAGCTTTAGTAATATTATGAACCTTAGACTCTCCTACATTGCTGGCAACAACCTGAGTGTCAGCCTCAATTTCAGCTGCAAAAACGGCATTTTCAGAAGATGTTCCCGGAACACCTGTAGAAGGAAGGACTGGATCTATACTTAATCCACCAAGCATAACCATATGATTCACACATTGAGCAAAGAATGCTGTTGAGAAAACCACATTCATCTTATACTTTTTACCTCAAATGTCAATTGGATTTCAACCTAAAATAGCATCAATTTGACCTATAATACCAGGATGTTCACCTTCGGCATCACTCCATCCATTTATCACCTGATCAAATGTCTTCCCACTATCGTTCGCGAGCCTATTGATCTGATCAGCAAGCAAAACAGAATCATTTTTAAACAACTCAGATAATACATGCTTTCTTACACCACCAGGGATATCAATCCCTTCAGAATGAATAGTCTGACTTCCCTTAACAATATTAGGATTCAAAATAGGTCTCATAAAATCTCTAGGATTTCCATAATTATAAGCTATCAAACCTGATTTTACCTCTGTGTTAAGAATCTTACCCTCCTCATCAAAAGCTTTGGCTTTCTGCTCTTTTATCTGAGCATTCATAGCATTAAAAAGGGCTTCATACTGATTAGAACATTCAACATTCTTCATTGATTTTGACTGCAAAATCCTCTCACTTGTGTTATCAACAATCTTCGGCAATGCCTCTACTGATGTCTGAGTTCCAGGCCAATCAAGGGTATAAGTATCATTTCAATTTCCTTTAACATTTCGGACTCTACTAAACATTCCATCCATAGCTAAAAGCAACTGATGAAGTTCAATAGGATCAACATTTTCTTTTAAGCTTGCACCTCCATTATTTATAGACAAATAACCATTAAGTACATCAATCTGAGTATCAAAAAGTTTTCCATCACCTCCTTCGGTTGTCTGAATATACTTATTAAGATTCTCTAAGATAGTTTTCATCGCAACTGTAGCTTCAACAAGACACTCATTTTTATCCTCCTCTTTCTGTGATGTTGAAAGTTTCTTCAATTGATCTCTCCATGTCTTATACAGATCAAAGAACTTATAGTGTAGAGGAGTGTTTTCCCCTAATCTCTTCTCATGTGCAATATTTCTAAGTTCATTATACTTAATCGCACTCAAGTTAGTATAAAAAGCGCCAATCTTCTCCGCAATTTCAGGACTTACCTTCAAGATATTAGGTACATTTGGTTTTAACTTTAGCATCAACTTAATCTTAAAGTTCTCCTTAGTATTCACCATATCTTCGAGCTTAAACAATCCTTTTCCACCAGTCATATCTATCACAAGATGCTTTCACTGAGGGATAATAAATGGATGATCTTGAGCATCTAAACAAGGATCTTTCCCATTATAGAGAACCCAGTCTCCAGCTTTATTTTCCTTAAGATTCAATTTATCATACCCCTCTGGAAAGTCATAAGAACTCTTCTTCACCTCAGACTTCAATTTTTTCAAAGCTGCATCAAACTTTCTCTCATCAAGTCTTGCACGAAGTTTTGGCAATGTCTCAGGATTGATTTTTTCCACAGACCAACCTGAAAGTTTACCTGGAAGCTCATTAAAGTTCAAATCTTCGTAAGTGAGTTCCAATGCATCGGTATCTGTCTTTACATCTCCAATATCCAGATTCAGACGAGCTCCATCAGAAAGATAGCTCGTAGATGCCCTAAGCAAAGTATTTTTATGAACAGTTATAGTCTTATTCGTTCGATCTATCTTAATATTTCCTTTAACCTTTTGACTAAGAGAAATTCTTCCTTGCTTTAAGAGATTCTCCAAAGAAATCTGAATATATTCAGCTTTTTCTTTTGCTTCAGCAGAGAGATCAGTTTCAGCTCATGATTCACCTAAATACTTAAATCCCTCTTTTACACCCAGTTGTTTCTCGAGATCAGCTAAACCATCTACTCAAACATTACGCTCAGTAGTTCTTAGGACCTTCTCATGAGATTTCAACGATTCTGTAGTATCTTTATGCCCATTGTATAAATGTTTTTTCAATTGCAAAGTTATTGATGGGATCATCGCTCAGTTCGCATAGAAGCTAATTCCAAGCCCTCCACCAGACAGATACCATCACTGTTTTGCCAAATCAAGTCCTCTCTCATTTGACCAAGCATTCGAATATGCACGAGCAATATCCTGAGAAATGAGCTCAACATTTGCTTTTGTCAAAGGTTGCCCATGATAAAGTTTCAAAATCTGTCCTAAATTTTTAACAGCCTGATCTATCTGCCAAGTCATAGAGTCCTTAAATACTGACTGCAATTTTCCTCTCAATACTCCTTCATCAAACTTATAAACATCAGCCTTAGCAAGATTTTCCTGAGGATTTACTTCTCACTCTGACTTTGGATCTAAGATATCTGTAATCATTGAAGCAACCGAAGTATTAATTGCCTTCTCCTGCTCATATCTAGAAGCATCACGATTAGCATCCACCCCAACATTAAGATTCCATCACAATCCATTTGGACTCCAAATCAATGCTCATCACGCAGAGAGCCTCTTACTCACTACTGGATCCAATGAGCTTGCCATTTTATCTTTTCAAGTATTATATGCTAGACCTCCATCCGCAGACAAAATAGGAATAAATCAAAGAACTTTCATTGATCAAGAAACTCAGAGATAAGCTTCCCATTTCCCTTTTTCATCAAGCTTAATATTTTTATTCCAAGCTAGACCAATAGCAGTAGTCCAATCACCATTTCTACCGAGACTAGAACTTAAATGAAATGAAAGCCCCTTTAACAGACGATCAAAAGGAATTTCTCCTCCTGCACCAAATCCTTTTTGCCTGAATGATGCAACTTGTGATGTCAACGCATCTCTAAGCCCCTCACCCAACTTCCAATCAGGAATCTCCATCAACTTCTTCAAGTGTTTAATAGCTTTTTTATTTTGAGGTTGCTGCTTTTCAGCTTCATCAATAGCTTTTTGAATTTCTTGTCTTAGTTCAGTAACTGATTTTTCTGCATGTTCTTGTATTTGCTGTCTTTCATATATAACCTGTTGAGCTTCAGAGTTTCTTGCCTCATGCATCTTTTTAAACGCTTCCTCTCTACCATATTTCAAAAGATAAGCCAAATCTACAGGGCTATTTTTCAAAAATTCCTGAATCAGTTTTAAGTTTTCATATTCCAAACTAGTTGCTAGAGTAATTTTAGGTGTTTCCTGTCCCTCAGCTGTAACTTTTCCTACACGAGAGAAATTAACTGCATCAAGGAGATTCTGAACTGCCTGATGTTTATCCTTATCAGCAATTCCATCAAAAATTTCCCTAATCTGAGTTCCAGTTCTATTACCCGCATCCCCATAGGAAACCATACCATCAAAATTAAAGTCGGTATAAATATTTCGAACACGTTTCAGACCATCAACTCAGTAATTTTTCAACTCTGGCATTTTCGTTAAATCAAGGCCATTCTTCCCAATAATAGACTCAGACTTGAGCTGATCTTTTGCCTCAGACTTAGCAGCATCTATCATCTTCCTAAGATCTTTTTTCTTCGGCTTTTTAGGTCCTTCATGGTCTCTCTCATGCTTCAATGCTTTGATTTCATCCTTCAGTACCTTCTGCTTAGCAGAATCTTTCTCATTTTTAAGTAGTTCTTCTTTCTTAGCTATTTCCGTATTTTTATCAGATATCCATTTTTCATGATTTTCCTTCCAGCTTTTTCTTTCATTTTCCCAATCCGCTTTTGCTTCAGCTTTTGCGTCCTTTTGCTTAGCTCTAAGATCTTTTTTGTTAATATTTCGTACTTGATCAGCATCTTCTATCTTTTTAGAAAAAGTATTGATTGCCCCTTGAAAAGAACCAGTATCTCTAATAGTATCAAACATCTCTCTAAGATTTGATCCTCACTGATATTCCACACTTTGAGCTGTATCATGACTTCATCTATAAACAGCATTAATTTCATCTAAGAAGTCGGTTCCTCTCTCTCCAAAAAACGCTCCAACCGCACTCTCATCTCTAATCACCAAACCTTCCTCCTTAAAAATATCTATAATCTCCTGATCACTCTTCCCAATAAACGCACCTTCATGACATTTATCCAAGATAAACTTTTCTACATAAACTCAATTTTTTGTCTTTCCTACCTGAATATTCGCTTTTTCAGTATCAGATAAATCTGACTTTTCTATCGCCTTAATTGAATGATCAATCACATCATTTACAACTCCAGCAAACTGCCTAAAGGTCTTCCTTTCATGCCTAGAAAAATGAAAATCTGTTTCATCACTAGGAGACTTCAACCTTTTAAAGATTTTCTCCCTAAATTCTCTCTGAGCCTTAAAAGTATCACTTTGATTAAACCAGCTTCCTCCCTTACGCTCTGTTTGCCCATCCTCTTTTTTCAATCCATTCTGCTCTACAAGAGAATTAGCATCAACAGAGATATCACTTTGAAGGAGAGCAAGCTTCTTCCCAATACTCTTCTGTAGTCATGAAAGCTCCTCAGACAAGTCCCTCTGAAGCTCCTCTAATTCTTTAATTTCTTTGACCAAATCGTTATATTCCTTAGATTTCTTATCTTCTAATCTATTCAGCTTTTGAGATTTATCAAAAAGAGACTCTTGAATAGATATCTGTGCCTTGTTATATCTATCATAAATTCCAAGCTTGTCAAAAAGAAGAGCTACTTCTGCTTTATCCTCTTTATTCTTAACTTGATTATAAACTTTAGTCAAAAGAAGAACTTGATTTCAACTATTATTCAAAAGGTCCCTGATTTGTGAACTGCTCTTCTTGAGTTCTTCTTGGAGAGTTTCTCTCAAATCTGCTTTCTCCAAAATTGCCTGCAATTTCTGCACTTCATCTTTATCAATCTTTTCTGCAGCTAACTCCTGTGTATTCTTAGCCTGCTCAGCCTTCTCAGCGCCCATATAAAGCTCTCTCTTAATATCCTCAGCTCTTTTAATTTCTGGATTACTCATCTTAATATACAATAAATCATAAAAATAGATATATACTTAGGGAATAATTATGCCTCAGTAAGGATCGCATCCAAATCTCTTTCAAAGTGGATTGATTCTGACTTCTTTTCCTTTCTTCTTATCGCTTCAATATTATCAATCGCAAGTTGGAGTTTCCTCTTTCTCTGCTGATCATTTGTCGAATGTACAACACTCTTAAAGAGCTCAAAGAAAGTATCAATCTGCTGATCATTAAAAATATCATACCTCATCAATACAGCAAATCCTCTTGCCGGTTCCCAGATATCTTTTACTCTATCTAGAAAGGTAATGATATACTCCTTTTTCGTCATCTTTCATAACCACTATGATATAAAATTCTTCATAGATAATTATACAGCAAAAAAAATATTTGTCATCTTTTTCAAAAAATCCCATACATTTAATACTTGCCTTTTCTATATTTTATGATATAATATATTTTAGTATAAAAAATAACAAAAAAAAACTGACTCTAAGGTCAGTCTTTTCTATATTTTAAAATCAAATTATTCGTAAGCTTCATACTTCTTCATAACAAGTTCTCCTTCAATCTTATTCACAATTTCTTGAACAACCCCGACAATAATAATCACTCCTGAACCAGTCACTACAGTTGGCAACGATCCAACAGCTTCAACGATAGTCTGAACAAAAGGAATCCACTTTAGAATATAACTATAGATACCAATCAAAGCAAGTCCTAAACCTCCCCAGAGGCAAAGATGCATCAAAATTTTATTAATATATTGAGCTGTAGCTTTTCCAGGTCTAATAGATGGGATAAAACCTCCTCTTTTCTGAATATTATCAGAGATCTTATCTGGACTAAAGGTAATCATCGCATAAAAGAAAGTAAACAACACGATGAAGATCACATAAGCAAAGATAGCCCAAACTCCAGGATTTGCAGAGTAGATATTAAAATGAGTCTCTACCCACTGAGCAACTGCTACTAATTTCACATTTGCTGGATTAAATTGAGTAACTAACTTAGCCAAGAGGTATGGGAATGAAACAAATGCCATACCAAAGATAATAGGCACCATTCCTACTGGATTAAGAGGAATTGGCAAAGAAGAAGACTGCTGAGCTTTTCCTTGCTTAGCATAAATAATAGGAATCTCCTTAACAGACTTTAGAATAAAGATAGAAAGGATCACAAGTACCAATACAATCACCAACACAAACATAAGCATTCCCCAAACACTCTGAGCAGTAGCAAATGATGAATACAACTGCTGAGTAATTCCAGCTACGATTGAAGCAAAGATTAGCATTGAAATACCATTTGAGATTCCCTTACTTGTAATAAGTTCTCCAAGCCACATCAACATAATAGAACCAACCATCATAGTGAATCCAGCAAAAAGTACATTAACAAGCGAAGTATCAATCACAGCTCCACCAAGCATACTATTAATCAAATACACTGATCCTATTCCCTGTAAAAATGCAAGAGGAAGAGTCAAATATCTTGTATATTGGTTAATCTTAGCTTGTCCAACTTCACCTTGTTCACTAAGTTCCTCAACTGCAGGTATAACCACTCCAGCCAACTGCATAATAATCGAAGCAGTAATATATGGAGAGATACCAATAGCAATAAAAGAAAACTGATCTAATGCCCCTCAAAGCAACATTACGAAATATCCATAGTCAGATGTCCCTCCTAAAGTGTGAGAGAGAAGTGCCCCAATATCTGCAAATGGAACAGGAATAAATACCAAGAGTCTATATACTGCTAAAATAGCTAAAGTAAAGAGAATCTTGTTTCTAATAGTCTTATTCATAAAGACTTCACGAAGTTTTTTTGAAAAACTTTTCACACCCTTCATTCTCATGAAATAATAAGTTAAAGTATACCTGACAGTAATAATTATTTCCTCTAGTATGTCAAGCAAAACACCAAGAACCACCAGTAAAGAAGAAAGCACGGTAACTCAGTACTCGTGCTTCTCATATTTTAGTGTATAATAGATTATTCTACGAATTATTTAATATTTCCACCAGCATTTTGAATTTTTTGCTTAGCAGAGTCTGAAAATTGCTCAATTCCTTCAAAAGACAATGCCTTAGTCAATTCTCCATTTCCAAGAATCTTAACCTTATCTTCAGTTGAATGAAGGTATCCTAATTCAACAAGAACTGGCTTACTTACAATATCTGTAACTCTAGTATCCTTTTCAAGAGTAGCCAAATTAAGCACTTCATAAAGTTCAACAAGCTTATAATATCTCTTGAATCCTCTATGTTTAGGCATTCTCTGTACTACAGAAGTCTGTCCTCCTTCAAAGAAAGGCTTCATAGAATGTCCACTTCTTGCCTTTTGACCATTACATCCTCTTCCAGAAAAATTTCCTCTTCCAGAAGCATTACCTCTACCTCTTCTATTAAGTTTGTCTTTTAGACCCTTACTTCTCACCAAACTATGAAGTTTCATGTGTATCATTATCATAAAGAGTAAAAACCTGACTATTCAGCTTTTTCAGCCTTCTTTGTAGTAGCCTTCTTAGCTGGAGCCTTTTTTGCAGCATCAGCTGTCTTCTTCGGAGCAGCCTTCTTAGCTGGAGCCTTTTCCTCAGTTGCTGAAGCTTCTACTTGAGCTTCCTTCGCTTCAGAAACAGCTTCCTCCTTCTTATCTCCCTTAAGTGCTGTAAAATAATCAGCATGCTTGTATGCAGACAAAGCCTGAATAGTTGCTAGTGCATTATTAAGCTTATTATTTGAACCAACCATCTTTGAAAGGATATTTGAATATCCAGCAAGTTCCAATACAGATCTGATAGATGAACCAGCCTTAAGTCCAGTACCCTCTGAAGCTGGCAAAAGCTTTACAATACAAGCCTTATACTTCATAGAAATAGGATACGGAACAGTATCGTTCTTTGTCAATGGCACTTCAAAAATATTCTTGTAAGCCTCATGAGAAGCTTTCTGAACAGCACTAGCCACATCATTTCCTTTAGAAATACCAAGTCCGATTTTCCCCTTTCTGTTTCCAATCAAAATTGTTGCTCTAAAAGAAAGCCTTCTACCCCCAGTAGTCACTCTCGTAACTCTTCTTACCTCCAAAAGCAATTCATCAAATTCCTTCTTTGGCTTTTCTCTTCTAGTATCTCTTTCTGGTCTCATAGACATAGTAATTTATATAGATAAATAGTATTTCAAAAGAAAACTTAAAACTGAATTCCTCCTTTTCTCAAACCATCAGCAAACGCCTTAATTCTTCCATGGTACAAATATCCATTTCTATCAAAAGCGATCTTTTCTACACCTTTTCCCTTAAGAACTTCTGCAAAACTTACTCCTGCAGCTTCAGCTCTTTGAGTCTTAGTCGCTCCTGATGCAGTTTTATCTGAAGACACTGCAACTACATTTCCTTGTGCATCAAGTACCTGAGCAGACACATAGAGATTAGATCTCTCTACCAAAAGTCTATATTCAGGATGAAGATTCTTAATCTTAGTATTTACTTTATTTTTTCTTCTCAAATACTTTCTAATCTTCTCTTGAAGCTTATTCTTCAAATAACTCATAACAATAAACATATAATAATGTAAAATTACATTCAATAGCTATTATTTCTTAGCAGATTTTCCTGGCTTAATCTTAACATACTCATCAAAATATCTGATTCCCTTTCCTTTATATGGTTCAGGTTTCTTGTGAGATCTAATCTTAGCTGCAACCTCACCAACAAGTTCCTTACTAATACCTGAAACAAAGATAACAGTATTTCCTTTAGGATCTTGTTCAACCTTCATATCAATTCCTTCTGGAAGTGGGAAATTAACCTTATGAGCAAATCCAAGTGAAAGCACCAAAGTTCTACCTTCTAACTTAGCAGAATATCCTACTCCAATAATAAGAAGCTTCTTTTCATATCCATTAGAAACTCATTCTACCATATTAGCAGTCAAAGTTCTTGCCAATCCCCAAAGATTTTTATACTCATCAGAAAGAATAGAAAAAGTCAATTCTGATTCATTTTTTTCGATTTTTACTCCGTGAGGAAAGTTCCAAGACAAAGTCCCTTTAGGACCTGTTACCTTAACTAATCCTTCAGCTAATTCAACCTCAACTCCTTGTGGAATATTTAGAGGTTTCTTACCAATTTTTGACATCGAATCGCAATTTTAAATAGTAAAGTAATCTATTAGGCATATATTAATAAATCTCAGCAATTAATTCACCTCCTAATTTCTTCTGTTTAGCCACATGCGCTGGCAAAAGTCCCTGATTTGTTGAAATAATTCCAAGTCCCTTTCCTCCAGCAACACTCTTTAGATCTTTATATCCAACATACCAAGGTCTAGATGGCCTAGAATAGAACTTTACAGAAGGAATATCATTCACAGGATTTACCACTTTTTTCAATTCAATAGAAATCTCCTTTTTAGAGTCAGTTCCCTGGATTGAAAAATCCTTAACAAACCCATATTGCTTCAAAAGATCAAGAATATTAGCCTTAAACTTTGAGTAAACAACTCCATCTACTGTAGTTCTTCTAGCCATATAAGCATTCTTTATCCTTATCAACAAATCATGAACTGGTGCATTAACATAACTCATTTTTATCAGTACAATTCATAAAATAAAACAAACTATTACCAACTAGCCTTCTTAAGTCCCATAATCAAACCGTCTCTTGCATATCTTCTAAGACATACTCTACAAATACCAAAATCTCTAATATAAGCCTTAGATCTTCCGCAAAGCCTACATCTATTGTAATACTTTGTTGGTTGTTCTAGTTTTTCTCCTTTAACAAACCTCTTTTCAAACATTTTTCATTGTTTAGCTTTTAATGCAGTTCTTGCCATCAGATAACAAATGATAAATATAAATAATTTTACTTAAAGATGAATCCAATCTCTTGAAGCAATGCTTGAGATGCCTCAGGAGTACCTGCAGTACTTACAATTGTAAGCTGAAGTCCCATTGGAAAATTTACATCATCAACTCCAAGTTCAGGAAAAATATTATAATTCTGAAGTCAAAGATTTAGATTTCCCTTAGGATCAAAATTCTTCTTAGAAACTCCACTAAAATCTCTAATTCTTGGCAAAACCATCTTTGCAAACCTATCCAAGAAATCGTAAGCTCTTACTCCTCTCAAAGTAACCTTAAGCATTACAGGCATTCCTTCTCTAAGTTTGAAGTTAGAGATAGCCTTCTTAGACTTAATCAATACAGGCTTTTGACCAGTAATTCTGATCAAATTCTTTTCAAATTCTTCAAAATCTTTATGTCCCTTTCTTGTAACCAAAGAACCGATTCCCATAGAAACGATTACCTTGTCAATCTTTGGAACCTGATTGATATTCTTAAGTTGCAAATGATCCTTAAGTTTTGCAAACAATTCAGATTTTTTCATACCTAAACAATCAAAAATATTTAAAACAACTAATCAATAACCTTTCCATTCTTCTTAGCCTTTCTTACCTTCTTTCCATCCTTATTTACTTCTACAGCAATTTTAGTAGCAACCTTTTGGTCTGCAAGATAGTAAGCCACATTTGATACATGCAAAGGCAAAGTCTTCTTTACAAATCCTTGTCATTTCACAGCCTTCTTTACAACATTTACATCCTTAAGGTAAACCATATCTCCATCTACAGCTTCAATTACAGAAACTGCACCTTTAGACTTACCTGAAATAACAATTACTGGATCAGATTTTCTAAGCTTTTTCATTAGATAATACAATTACAAATAAATTTAATACGCTATTACAAAACTTCTTCCGCCATATTAGTAATATTTCTATAATTTTCTCTAAGCTCTCTTGCAACAGGTCCGAAAACTCTCTTACCAATAGGATTCATATTTCCTTTAGCATCCTTTGTAAGAAGAACAATAGCATTATCAGCAAACCTGATATAAGTACCATCCTTTCTAGCAATTTCCTTTTTTGTCCTTACAACAACAGCTTGACAAACCTGTCCTTTCTTTACTGAAGCCGCAGGAGTTGCCTCCTTAATAGCAACAACAACTCTATCTCCAACTCTAGCGATTCTTCCAGAAGATCCTTTCAAAACTCTGATAATTTTTGCCTTTTTTGCTTGGGTGTTATCAGCAACCACAACCAAAGATTCTTGTTGCAACATTCTCAAAAACTAAACAATCTAAAACTATAATACCTCTATAATATTCCACTTCTTCATCTTAGAGATAGGTTTTACCAATCTAATCTTTACAGTGTTTCCTACCTGTGCCTTATTTTCAGCATTGTGTGCAAAATACTTCTTTCTTACAACAAATCTCTTCTTGTAAATAGGATGCATTTTTACAGACTTTACCAAAACAACACAAGTCTGGTTCATCTTATCACTTACAACCTCTCCAATCAATTCCTTAATATTTTTTTCACCGATAATTGTCATTATGCATTAATCTTAGATTGTAAAACAGTATTGATTCTAGCGATCTTCACTCTCAAGTCTCCGATCTTATGAGTTTCCTTAAGTGCTCTCACGCTATTTTTCATTCTTAGTTCAAAGAGTTCCTGCTTCAATTGTTTTCTCATAGCAACCAACCCCTTCACATCCTTAGAAATAAGTTCTTTCATAAACAAACCAGTTCCTTTCATCTCAAAAACACTTTAGTGGTATAAAAATATTACTTAATTTCTCCCTTCGCTACAAATCTTGCCTTAATTGGCAACTTTTTCGCAGCACTGATAATTACCTGTTCAGCTAACTCTCTAGAAAGTCCTGAAAGTTCAAATACGATCTTCCCCTTTCTTACTGGAGCTGCATAAATATCAACATCTCCCTTTCCAGATCCCATCGGCATTTCAAGTCCTTTTTTAGTAATAGGAGTATCAGGGAAAACTCTCATCCAAAGCTGACCAACCTTTCTTGTATGTCTAACAATAACCTTTCTGGCAGCCTCAAGTTGCTTATTAGTAAGGTATCCACTAGTAGTAGCCTTAAGCCCATATTCTCCAAATGCTACATAGTTTCCTCTAGCACTTTTTCCTTTCAATGATGGAACTATTTGCTTTCTATATTTCCATTTTTTTGGAGTCAACAACATGATAATAACAAATCTCAATTAAAAAATATACCAAATCTGAACCAATATCAACCGACTAAAAATTAGTCTAAATTCAGATTTTTCTTTGCTTTTTTCTTTGTACCAGTAAGTACTCACTTTTCAATCCAAACCTTAATTCCAAGTACTCCGTACTTAGTCATAGCCTGCAGATAATGATAATCAATATCAGATCTAAAAGTCTGCAAAGATACTCTACCATCAATAAACTTTTCACTTCTAGCAATATCAGTACCTCCAAGTCTTCCTCCGATCTGAATCTTAATACCACTTGCACCCTTCTCCATTACTCTAGAAAGTACTTGTTTTACAACCTTTCTATACGGCATTCTAGCCTCAAGTTGAGAAGCAATGTATTCAGCCATAATCTTAGCAGAAAGTTCAGGAGTTCTTACTTCTTTGATAGTAATCTTAAAAGGCTTACCAAACTTCTTTGTCAATTCCTCTTCCAAAGCCTTAATCTTTTCACCGTTTTTTCCCATAATAACACCAACCTTTGATGCGAAAAGAATAATTTCACCTTCTTTGAGAGTCTTTCTAATCACAACCTTAGCCACACCAGATCTAGCAAGCTTCTTTTCCAAAAAATCTCTCACTTTAATATCTTCAACAAAGAAATCTGCAGATAGTCTTCTTGTCTTTGCGAACCATTCAGATGGTCGTGATTTCATAATTCCAACTCTCATTCCTATTGGATTTACCTTTTGTCACATATTCACAAACTACTTAGTATTTAAAACAACTTTTACATAAGATCTATATTTCTCATAATGACTAATTCTTGATCTAGAAACAAATCTAACTCTCTTAATCTTTGGACCTCTTCCAACATAAACTCTATCAATAACAAGAGCATCAAGCTCTATTTTATCATTATGTACCGCATTAGCTGCAGCTGACTTTACAAGCTTATAGAGTACCTTAGCTCCCTTCTTAGGCATATACTCCAACATATCCAATACCTTAACAACAGATTTTCATCTTACAAGATCTGCTACAAGATTCATCTTTTTCTCTGAGCAAAGTGCATATCTCAACTCTGCTGTAACCTGTTTACTCATAATACCATAAGATTTAATAGTTAAATACACATTCAGAAAAACCTGAATTTAATTAGAAAGGATGTCCTCTAAAGAGTCTTGTAGGAACAAATTCACCCAATCTATGTCCGAGCATATCTTCAGTTACATAAACAGTCACAAATTGTTTCCCATTATGTACCGCAAAAGTATATCCAATCATTTCTGGCACGATATGACAAGCTCTATCCCAAACCTTAATTACTTTCTTATCTCCAGTTTCATTCATCTTTAGAAGCTTATTCATCAATTTCTCATTTACATAGAAACCTTTTTTAAGAGATCTAGCCATTTAACAAAATATATACAAATAAAATCCTTTCCAAAAAATTATTTTCTCTTTGAAACAATAAATCTATCAGACCATTTCTTTCCTTTTCTTGTCTTCATTCCAGAAGAAACAAGCTTTCCACTAAATGACTTAGGTCCTCTCTTTGAACCAATAGGAGAGTGAGCCTCTCATCCTCCAAGTGGATGATCTACTGGGTTCATATTCTTTCCAAGGACTCTTGGTTTTCTACCAAGCCATCTTTGTCTACCAGCCTTACCAATAACAACATTTTTATGATCTCCATTAGAAATTTCTCCAATAGTAGCCCAACAATTCTCGTTAAACTTTCTAACTTCTCCAGATGGCATTTTTACAAACACAACCTTCAAAGCTTCATCTCTACCAGCAATAGTAGCTACAGAACCAGCAGACTTAATAAGTTTTCCTTCAGAAAAAGGAGTAATCTCAAGATTGAAAATATTCATACCTTCTGGAATATCCTTAAGTTGCTTTCTGTTTCCAGGAGCAATTTCACTAGAAAGACCATTAGCAACCTTCTGTCCTACAGCAATACCCTTCCATGCCAATACATATCTCTTTTCTCCATCAACAAAGTTAAGAAGAGCAATTCTAGCAGTTCTATATGGATCATATTCAATAGAAGCTACCTTTGCAGGAATATCCAACTTATTATATCCCTTGAAATCAATGATTCTATAAAGCCTCTTATGACCTCCAGCCATAAATCTAGAAGTAATTCTTCACTGATTATTTCTACCTCCAGTTCTTCCAAGCGTTACTGTAAGAGATTTTTCAGGTCTCTTTGAAGTAATCTCTGAAAAATCATAACCAATCATGAACCTTCTAGAAGGAGTGTAGGGTTTATACTTTTTTACAGCCATCTAAATCACATACTTACAATACTAAATAATTCTTATACAGCAAATTCAATCTTTTGATCTTTTCCAAGAGTCACAATAGCCTTCTTGAAAGCTCTCTTTACAAGCTTTCTTCTCTCTCTCCCCTTGAATGCAGTATTCACAATATTAATCTTCACAGGATTAACCTTATAAAGATATTGAATAGCTACATCAACATCATTCTTATTAGCATCATTATGTACCTTAAATACATATTTATTAGCTAATTCCTGCTGTCTGTAAGATTTCTCAGTCAAAACAGGAGCCAAAATAATGTCATAAGGACTAAACTTTACAAGAGCCTTAGTAGCAGTATTTTTTCTAGCTCTTCTCTGCAATTTCTCTTTAAATGTCATAATGTTGTAACAAAAAACATAAATATTTTAATAAAGTTAAGCCTGATTCACAATTTCTAATGCTGGTTTCAAGAACACAACAGCATCTGCATTCATAAGATCATAAGGATTAAGATAATCCACCAACAAATATTTCACACCTTCAATATTTCTAAATGACTTTACAATACCGTCCTCTTTCCTATCCAAAACAAGCAATACCTTCTTTCCACTCTGTCCCATAGTAGACAAAAGAGAGATAGCAGACTTAGTACTTGGAGCCATAGTATCAAGATCTAATCCTGAAACAGCATTATCTTTCAACTTAAGAGTTAGCAGACCATTAAGCGCCAACTTTCTAGCCTTTTTTGTCATAGTCTTTTCAAAGTTTCTTTCAGAAGTAGGGCCAAAAGCAACTCCTCCATGTCTTCTAATTGGAGAATTTTTATCTCCAACTCTAGCATTACCAGTACCCTTTTGCTTATAAAGTTTTCTACCAGACCCAGAAACCTCAGCTCTAGTCTTTGTACTAGCAATAACATTACGAGCATTAGCAGTCTGAAGCAAAAGATATTCATGAATTAGAGATTGATTTACCTTTTCATCAGCAAAAACATCTCCATTAAAATCAAACTTTGAAGCAACCTTTCCATTCTTATCATACACATCAACAGAATATACCATTTTAGATTAAGAATAATATCATAAAAACTACTCTACGAAGAATTTTAGTTTAGAATTTCTAGCACCTGGCAAAGATCCTTTAACCACCATAAGCTTTTCATTATCTCTATCAAGAACTTTCAAGAGTGGAATTCTCTTAATAGTAAGTTTCTCAGCACCCATATGCCCTGCATGTGGATGTCCTTTCATGGTTCTTCTAGGCTTTCTATTACCTTTTGAACCACCACTTCTTGTAAACTTATGTCCATGAGTAGCAGGACCTCACTTAATATTACATCTCTTTACCATTCCTTGATACCCCTTTCCCTTAGAATAAGCAGTTACAGAAATAGTGGCCACTCCATCAAAAAGAGCCCCATCCAAACTTTCACCAGCTTGATGAGCAGTAAGAAAGCTATCATCTACAGGAAATTCAGTAACCATACTATAAGCAACTTTCTGCCCTTTTTCCTTGTTTAGTTCTTTCTTCTCAACACCAACAACTGCTGCAACATATCCATCCTTCTCATGAGTCTTATATCTGATAATCTCCTGAGGAAGAAGCTTTACAAGAGTTACAGGAACAAATCTATCATCAATCCACATCTTTGTCATTTCTTGTTTTGAAACAACAATTCCTCCTTTAGTACTAGACATAATCATAAAACCTGATCAATTAAAAACAAAGTACAAATTACCAATTACGAATAAGCATACCCACAATTCGTAATTCGTATTTTATAATACTTTAACTTAAAAAACCTTAACATCAACAAGAACTCCTACTGGAATAGATAGATTCTGTAGATATTCCATAGTCTTTGAACCACTCTCTACAACATCAACTACTCTTGTATAAGAAATTCTCTCAAACTGTTCTCTAGATTTCTTAAACTTAAAGTTTGATCTCAAAACAGTATACACCTTCCTTTTCTTTGGCAAAGGAATAGGTCCCTTAATCTGAGCACCTGATTTTACCAAAAGCCCTACAACTTTAGAAACAGAAGACTCCAACATTCTCACATCATAACTCTTCAATTTAATTCTCAACTTTGGACTCTGATCTTTTTTTACAGCAGACATATACACTCTCGATTAAAAATAAATATTAAGAAAACAGACCCCAGAAAAACTGATTTTAAACCTTTTCCAAGGTCTGTCTTTTATTTTTTTCTATAAACTATTCAAGCACTTTTGTAACAACTCCAGCACCTACAGTTCTACCTCCTTCTCTAATAGCAAATCTCATTCCATCTTCCATAGCAACTGGATAGATAAGTTCAACAATAATCTTTGCATTATCACCAGGCATAATCATTTCTACACCAGGAGCAAGTTCGATATTTCCCGTAATATCTGTAGTTCCCATAAAGAATTGAGGTCTATAACCACTCATAAATGGAGTGTGTCTTCCTCCTTCTTCCTTCTTAAGTACATACACCTCAGCCTCAAACTTCTTGAAAGTCTTTACAGTTCCTGGCTTTGCAAGAACCTGTCCTCTTTCAATAGCATCCTTATCTACACCTCTAAGCAAAAGTCCAACGTTCATTCCAGCTTCTGCTTCATTCCAAGCCTTATGGAACATTTCAATACCTGTAACTACAGTCTTCAAAGGATCAGCACCAAGACCAAGAAGTTCAAGTTCATCATTCATCTTAACAATACCTCTTTCAATCCTTCCTGTTGCTACAGTACCTCTACCCTTAATAGAGAATACATCCTCAACTGGCATCAAGAAAGGCTTTTGATTGTCTCTCTCAGGAACTGGAATATAAGTATCCAAAGCTTCAAAAAGTTCCCAGATAGGCTTTGCAGCAGCTTCATCATTAGGATTCTCAACAGCCTTAAGAGCAGAACCTCTAATAATAGGAGCATTCTCATCAAATCCATTACTCTTCAAAAGTTCTCTAATTTCTTCTTCAACAAGGTCGATCATATCAGGATCATCAACCATATCACATTTATTCAAGAATACAACAATCTTTGGAACATTTACCTGTTTAGCCAAAAGAATATGTTCTCTCGTCTGAGGCATTGGCCCATCAACAGCTGAACAAAGCAAAATAGCACCATCCATCTGAGCAGCACCAACGATCATATTTTTTACATAGTCAGCATGACCTGGACAATCAATATGAGCATAGTGTCTGTTGTCAGTTTCATATTCTACATGTCTAGAAGCAATAGTAATACCTCTTGCTTTCTCTTCTGGAGCGTTATCAATCTGATCATACGCTGTAAATTTTGCATACCCTTTAGTTGAAGCAACAGCTGTAAGAGCAGCAGTCAATGTTGTCTTACCGTGATCAACGTGACCAATAGTTCCAACATTTACGTGTGGTTTAGTAGCCATAGTAATTTCTGTTTAATAAACTAAAATAATAAACATACCTACATACTATATGAATCTTCTTGACAATTGCAAGAGATTTTCAAAAAAAAAGTTGATTTTGATCATTTGACAGTCATACATCACAAAGACATAGCTATCAACCCTATCTCAAAACCACATCTCATTGTATCTAAACCTCGCAACAGCAAGAAGTATACAAAAAGATTTATACATACACAACCTCGGGAATGCGGGACTCGAACTCGCGACCTCTTGGTCCCAAACCAAGCGCTCTAGCCATCTGAGCTAATTCCCGAAATTTCACTTCTTTTTTAGAATGGTGGGCGTGGGTGGACTCGAACCACCGACCTCACCCTTATCAGAGGTGCGCTCTAACCGCCTGAGCTACACGCCCATTCTACATAATTATTTACAAAGTGGTGCCAAGAGGCAGAATCGAACTGCCGACACAAGGCTTTTCAGGCCTCTGCTCTACCACTGAGCTACCTTGGCTCAAAAAGAGCAAGTGAGTTTATATGAATTTGAACATAAAATGCAAGAGAAAAATCAAAATTCTTCAAAATCCAGACCGAACAAAGCAAAAATACCCACAAAAATCTGATTTTCCTCCCCTTTTTAAACATTTTTTGATAGACAAGAGATGACATTTTAATTTTCAAAGCTAGAAAATCTTCAAACTGTCATAAAAATTCTGCCCCTCTTGCTGAGTAACACCCTCAAGGCTGAGTCTATGAACCCAATCTCACTTTTGATAACAGGCGATGAACTCCTTTGAGAAAATATACTGCTGCTCACCAATCAACTCCTCACCGACGATGGTAGGATACCTCCAATCCAAAGAAAAAAGAGAAACCTGAGTTCAGTCTTTTGAAACCTTTTGTCTTTTTATCTTGTCAGGAGTAGCTTCTCGAGCCTCATTATGCAAACAAATCGCCTCAAAACTTCAGAACTCTCTAAGTTCAGGATTTCAAATATTTTGAGACGGCGTCCTCATATACGCAAAAAGTCAGCTATCTACAAAATCAATTCTATACGCCGTATTATATCCCAAATACACTTTTTGAGGAAGACGAGGCAACCTCACAGCAAAATTTCCAGAAAAACTAAAATCCTGACCTGAAAGCATAGAGATTTGCCCACCCGTTCAGAGAATTTTCACTGGATACTTTAGAATAGCTCCAGTCAAGGAGCGGACAGTTAAGGCATCGACAACCTTTTCTGTAGATGAGGTATGAAATGAGTAGAGAGCAGAAAAATGAAAAATAAATCAGAGAAAAAGCGTCAGTATCCACATTATTTTCAAATAGAGGAAAATTAAAAAAACAGGGTAGTTTTTTTTGATTTTTTTGTTATAGAAGCAGAAATATAACATTCTTAAAAAAGTCAAGAAGTTTTTTTATCACATACTACTTCGGACACATTCAAACCACAAATTCCCCCTTCAAAACAAGTTTTCCAGCCTGATATAAATCCCAAAGCTCAAGAAACTCAAAAGTCTGATATTCTTCAAAAAGTTTACTTACCTCTCTAGCAATCGCAATTTTCCCATCAAAATTAAGTTCATGAAGCTCCTCAATCAATTTTCCCATTCTATGCACTGATTCATAAAAAAAAGTTGGAATATCACTTGAAATCATAGTCTTCAGAGCGGTTTGACGTCCCTTTTTCTGAGGTAAAAAGCCAATATATATAAACTCCGAAGTATCAAAACCTGCCGCAACAATAGATGGAACAAGTGCATTTGCTCAAGGAAGAATAGAATACTTCAATCACTCACTTTGACAAATCTGAACAAGCATCTTTCCAGGATCTGAGAGCCCTGGAGTCCCAGCATCAGAAAGCATTCCTACCTCACTTTCTCTAATCAAATTAGCATAGTGAGCAAGCTTCCCCTTATCAGTAAAACTTGTAAGCGAAAAAAACTCTTTATCCGAATAATCAATCTCATACATTTGTAAAAGTTTTTTTGTCGTTCTCGTATCCTCACAAATTAAGTACTTCAACTCTTTCAAAAGTCTCAAAGCCCTAAGTGTAATATCCTCCTTATTACCAATTGGAGTAGGAATAAATGTAAGCATGATATCACAATATTACTCAATAAAAATCTGATTTTTTTGAACTTGCACCAGACCATCTTTTATCATTATATCAAGAATTTTAACTATATCTTTGGTCGGAAACTCATTCTGAACTTCAGCAATAGTCAGTTTTTTCTTTTCTCTAGTTAAATACTTCAAAATCCATCACCTCACCTCTCTATCTGATCATTCAAATTTACTCTGTTTTCAGAGAGATTTGATCTTAGTTTTTCTCGCAGTAAGATGAACCGCCCCATAATCCATCAATGCATTATGCCAATCTCTACTTCTTCATTCTGGAATCAACTCTCTTGCAAGAACCTCAAGCTCTTTTAACCTCATCTCTTCATCTAATCCAAGCAAGAAAATCAAAACTCTCCTAATATTAGTATCAATTACTGGCTCAGGCTGATTCCATGCAAATGAACAAATCGCACTCGCAGTATAGGGACCAATTCATGGCAAATCTAATAACATCTCTCTACTCTGAGGCAAAACACCTCAATACTTCTCAACAACAGCCTGTGCACAACTTTGCAACCTCAAAGCCCTAGAATTAAATCCAAGTCCAGACCAAAGAGTTAGTAAATCAGACTTACTAACCTGGGCTAAACTTTGATAGTCTGGCAAGACTTTTCTCCACTTCTCCCAGTAAGGAATAACGCGATCAACCTGCGTTTGCTGACTCATTATCTCAGAAATATGAATCAAATAAGGATCCTGCGTTAGTCTCCAAGGTAGCTTTCTCCCATTTTGAGCATACCAACCCAAAATCTTATCCTGTAATTGTTGAACCTCTAGAACACTGAGCTTCATTATTTCGCTTTTTTATCAACTAAATCCTGCAACTGTTCAAGTCCATCATGATACCCCTGCAAAAAAATTTTATGTAATTTCTCTTTTTTCATCTCTAAAACACCAGAATTCAGCTTTCTACAGATAAAGGTATCCGCATGCGCTCCCTGAACCAGAATATCTCTCCTCATCAACAACTCAAATCAAAGAATAATTGAATCAACCAAACTTTTTAATTCAGATTTTTTTGGCTGGTATTTATTCAGAGAAACTCAGATAATATGATGATCTGGGTAAGCCTTTCTTGCAAAGGAAACCGGAAAATTACAGGTCGCTCCACCATCAACTAAAGTCTTTTTTTGATACTCAACAGCTGGGAAAATTCAAGGGATTGCTATAGTAGCCAAAAGCGGAGAAAGCAAATTTCCACTAGAAAATTGAACAGACTGCCCAGCAAAAATATCACTACAAAAAATATGAACTGGTATCTGCAAATCCTCAAAATTTGAGGGCAAATCGTGTAATATATTCTTTTCTATCAAAGTATTAGAAAGCAATGATTTCCTAGTAAAAAGATTAAGATTCTTCCAAGGAGAAAAAAAACCTGAATGCAATATCTTGTGCATAATTTCATCAGCAGAATATCCAGCAGCTCGATATGCGCTGATCAGTCCTCAAATACTCACACCATAGAGCGCATCAATCTTTTGCTTGAGCCCAAGTTCTTCTAATGCTTTTAATATTCAGAGTCCATAAAACCCTCTCATTCCACCACCTGAAATCACCAATATAATACGATCAGATTTTTGTTTTTTAAACCATCTCCTAAAAAATCACATATCAACTACATTTTACTAAAAACCTCAAGTCCGTCATGATACCCTTGCTCAAAAAACTCCCTGATTTTACTCTCAGAACTCTCAAGAATTCCAATCTCCAAACTCTTATCAAAAAGACAAGAAACCTGATCAAGATTTGGGATTAAATGCCCAGCAGACATTACCTGATAAGAAAGCAAAACATTATCAATCAAAGTTTTTACCTTTTGATTTTTTTCAAACTTTCCAAGCTGAATCCCAATTATCTCAGCATCAGGATATTGCTCTCTAGCCTGAGCAATCGGGAAGTTGCACAAAACTCCTCCATCTACAAGCATTCTTCCATCATACTCAACAGCAGCAAACACCCCAGGAATCGACATACTTCATAAAACAGGTTTCCAGAGTTCTCAACTTTGATACAAAACGAACTCAGCACTCCAAAGATCTGTCGCACCAACATAAAGAGGCTTTTCCAAATCCTCAAACCTCGATTTCAAATCTGACTTCAAAAACTTAGCTACAACCGAAGACTTCAAAAGAGAAGCTTTGGGTGGTAAAGCAATATTTCTCAAAGAAAAGAGATTACTTTCCAAAAATCTCTCTAAAATATCTTCTGCCTTCCATCAACTCAGCCAATATGCTCCAGTCAAAGCTCCAGCACTTACACCATATACCGCTCCGATCTGCTCCTGAAATCAAGTTTCTTCAATCGCTTTCAAAATTCAGCAAGCATAGAGCCCTTTCGTCCCTCCTCATGAGATCACAAGCACATAAGGATTTTTATTTTTTACAATCATGGTATTTGCCTATATCTATCTTAAATTAAGAGCTTTAGTGTAGGAAAAATCTGATCAAAATCAACCATAAATTTTAGAGACTACTCATAGAAGGAAGGGGGAAGCGAAAAAGATATTATTGCTTCAATACAAAAATAATAAAAAAGCCTAACTTCCAAAGTCAGACTTTTTTCTCTTTTATACAATAATATTGATAATCTTTCATGGCACCAAAATACATTTTTTAATTTCTCCTGTCAAATAGTTAGCTAGCTTCTCATCTTGCCTAATCATAGCTAAAATCTCTTCTTGAGACGACTCAGGAGAAATCTCAAGTGTTCACCTCATCTTTCCATTAAATTGCACAGGCAATACAATCCTCGAACTCACAAGTTTTGCAGGATCATAGGTTGGCCATTTACCAGTAGTAAAGATCGAAAACTCATTTCCCATCAAATTCCAGAATTCCTCAGCCAAATGCGGAGCAAATGGAGCAAGCATAAGCACTAAAGATTCGAAAGTTTTCTTTGATATCTTCTCTTCTTCTCAAAGACGATTTACCAATATCATCAACTGCGATAAAGAAGTATTAAATCTGAAATCATCAATCTCTTCGGTCAATTTCTTGATCGTTTGATGGAGAAGAGTAGTAACCTCAGAATTCTCTTCTGAGCTTTGAATATCCACTTTATCATAGAGAGCAATCACCTTATCAAGAAACTTCTTTACTCACTTCATACCTTGAGTATTCCAAGCGATTGCCTGATCAAACGGCCCCATAAACATTTCATATGTTCTCAAAACATCAGCTCCATATTCTGCAATAATATCATCTGGATTTACAACATTTCCTCGTCTCTTAGACATTTTACGACCGTCTTCAGCCATAATAAGTCAGACTTTTTGATATTTTTTGAATGGCTCTGGATGGGATACAATTCCTAAATCATACAAGAAGTTCTGCCAAAATCTCGCATAAATCATGTGTCTTGTCACATGTTCTGCCCCTCAAACATAAGTATCAACCATCCCCCAATATGCCTCTTTATCAGGTGCTACCAGTTGATCAGAATTCTTGGGATCCATATATCTCAACCAATACCAGCTTGAACCAGCCCATCCCGGCATTGTATTAGACTCCCTCTTCGCTGGCTTTCAGCAGATCGGACATGTAGTTTCAATCCAGTCCTTCACCTCAGCAAGCGGTCCCTCTTCGGTACCTGTTGGCTCATAATGCTCTACATCAGGCAAGCACAAAGGCAAACCTGACTCCTGTAAAGGAACCACTCCATGCTCCTCACAGAACACGACAGGGAACGGTTCACCCCAATATCTCTGCCTTGAGAAAACTCGATCTTGGATTTTATAATTCACTTTCTTTCATCCAATTCCTTGTTCAGTAAGCCATGCTTGCATTTTCGCTATCGCTTCATCAGATTTTAGACCTGAAAACTGTCAAGAATTCACAAGCACCCCTTTCTCCGTATAAGCTTTTTCTCCATACAAAAAGCGATCTAAAAAGAGCTTTGCACTTGGGGTATCAATACTAGTCTCCAAATCCTTTCAATCGATCCAACACAAACCTTCCTCGTCCAAAGAGCATTCACATTGTGCAGCATTACACAAATACTCAATTCCCCAAATTACATAATGATTTTCCCTCTGTAAGTGAATTGCATCTCCAAGCATATGTTGATATTCAGCTTTAATTCATTTTTTTTCAAAAAACTGATTTGCAGCTGTAAAAAAGACTCAGTCTGTTCACTCCAATTCCACAACAGGAAAAGAAACTCCATCCTGATTTTTTAAGACTAAAACCTTTCAACTCTTTGCATCCTTTAAAATAAGATATAACCATTCTGATCTTTGATCTAATTCCGGTTCTTCTAAAGAAAGTAAAGGCTGAACACTTTCTTGTATCTTCAATCCATACTGCTTTGCAAAGTCAAAATCCCTCTCATCATGAGCAGGCACCGCCATCACTACTCCTGTTCCATAGTTGGCAAGTACGTAGTCTCCAATATAAATCGGAACTTCCTGATTATTAAACGGATTGATAGCATAAGCTCCAGTAAAAACTCAGGTCTTTTCTTTTTGGAGTTCTGCCCTTTCAAGTTGTGTCTTATATTTCGCTTGTTCTTGATAGGCTCTTACGGCTTCTTTTTGCTCTGGAATAGTAATCTTTTCAACCAAAGGATGCTCTGGAGCCATCACAACAAAACTCATCCCAAATACAGTATCAATTCTCGTTGTATAAATCTCAAAGATATCATCAGAATTCTGAACCTTCATCTGAAATTGAGTTCCTTCAGACTTACCAATCCAATTCCTCTCAAGTTCTTTCATCGATTCATCCCAATCAAGAGTATCTAACCCATCAAGCAGTCTCTGAGCATATTTCGTAATCCTCAAAACCCACTGTCTCATAGGCTTTTGTTCTACTTCACTCCCACACCTCTCACACTTTCCATCATCAAGATCCTCATTTGCAAGTCCAGTCTTACAGTGAGGACATCGATTGATAGGCTTATAGTCAAGATAGGCTAACCTTTCACTATCGAGAATAAACCTGATTTCTGATTCAGATTTTCCCTCTTTTTTTAACTTTTCTTCAAGGAGTGAGATTGGCTTCGCCTTCCCCTCAGCTTCATCATAATAATGAGTATAAAACTTGAGAAAAATACTTTGTGTCCACTTATAATACTCAGGATCAGCAGTACTAAAACTTCTCTCCCAATCATAGGTAAACCCGATCTTTTCAAGCTGAGAAATATAAGTAGCAATATTCTGTTCAGCTACAGTCTGAGGTTTCATCTTATGATCAATTGCATACTGCTCAGTCCCTAGACCAAAAGTATCAAACCCCATCGGATGAAGGACATTATATCCCTCAAGCATCTTTTTTCTAGCAATCGTATCTGATGCTACATATCCTTTTGGATGACCAACATGAAGACCTGCTCCACTCGGATACGGAAACATATCCAAAATATAGAATTTTGGCTTTCCATTTGATTCTTGTGTCTTATATACACCAGACTCCTTCCACTTTTTTTGCCATTTCTCAGCAAGCATTTTCATATCTATCGTCATCTTCTTTACACAAAAGAGTAAATAATTCTGATATATTTTTTATCTTTTACTCTAGCAAATGCAAGTTTTTTTTAACTTTATACTTGTTTTCTCCTCAAATAAAGCTATACTCTGATCATCTTTTATATCATAATCAAAAAACTGATGAAAACTATAGACAGAATTTTTATCGCAGTTTTAGTAATGATTATCTGTATCTCAGGGATCCATGCAGTCAAATCCTTTAGCAAGGGACGAGAAGCAATCAATGTTGTAGGCGAGGGACAGGTTGAGGTGAAACCAGATATTATCTCCATGAATATCAGATGAGCAACAACAGGATCTGAAACACTATCAGATCAAGCTCGAGAAAAAGAGAAAACAAAACTAGAACAACTCCTCCAACCATTGAATTTTAGCATAAAGAAAACATACACATACTTTCGTGACCATTGATCTTGCTCAAGTCGAGCAAAAGACATAGAAACACCTTGTCGTGATATCTTCATAACAATTACTTCCACTGGAGAAAATATTATCAAAAACTGAGAAGAAGTCTTACGCCTTATAGAGAAACAATCAATATGGAGTCTAACAAATGCTGATATATCAGTTTCTAATACTAGAGAAATCGTCAAAGAAGCGCGCAAACTAGCTCTCCAAGATGCTAAAGCACAAGCAGAAGCAACAGCAAATACCCTCGGAGTAAAACTTGGAAGACTTCTTCAGACGACAGAATACGGACTCAGAGAAGATGAATATGGATCAGATCCTGATACCTATTTTTACCATCAGAGCTTTTATAATGGAGAAAGCCTCAAAGATGCAACAACATTAAAGATCACTAGAAAGGCTTACCTCACCTACGATATTGACTAGAAACAATAAAATCTTCACAATCTAAAAAAAGCTGACTCCATCATCGGAATCAGTTTTTTTCATTCATAATACAAAACAAATTATTTTTTATCTTCCTCACTAAGCCTCAAAAGTTCATCTGTCATAAGATAATTTACACCAAGTTTTTTGAGTCTCCTAAATACTCCTACATCATTTACCGTATATGCTATCGGAATAATCTTTTGCCCAAGTCTGTTTTTCATCATCTTGAGCAACAAGACAACATCAGGAGTAAAAACCTGATATGGCGCCATATAATACATATAATTTCCCCTCGGCAGAAGTTGAGAAGCAGCCTTCCAATTAGCATCTACAGAAGTCATCACATCAGAATCCTTTCAGAAATATGAAGTTAATTCTTCATTATCACTAGAAAAGATTACTTGCTCCTGCATGGAGTTATTCATCACGATTTCCTTCGCTTGAGCAAAAAGCTCTTGAGGTTTAAGATCTTTACATGCAGAATTTTCAGGGATCTTCATATCCAAAAAGAGAAGCGGTGCCAAAAGTTTCATCTTTGGCAACCTAGAAGAAAGAAGCCAAATATCTTCACCATTACTAAGTTTACATTCCTTCAACTCTTCATAGGTCATCTGACAGATATCTTTTTGAATCTGCTTACATGTAGTGCTATAAAGCTTTGGACCATGAAAAACAACCAACTTTCAGTCCTTTGTAGGTGTTACATCAAACTCAATAGCTCCTGCATCATATTTTGAGGCTTTCCAAAATGCCGCATAAGAATTTTCACTCGTATCACTATGCTCCCCTCTATGTGAGATCAGCACTGTCTGAGATTTTGTTCCAGTTTGTGAAGAAGTGGAAGTATCATCAGAATTCTGATTTTTTTGATATTTTAATCCAAGATACAAATAATTTGTGATCGCTTTCTTATCAAACATTCCAGCATCTTCAGTAAACTCTCTCTTTGGAATATCCACCAATCCGGTATCACCAGAGAGATTAAAGGCATAAGCCTGCTGCTTGATTGTAAAATTTTTGACCGCCCAATTTCTAGTAACCTCTTGAGTAAAAATATCATTGCTTTGATCTAAAACCTGGACCTCACCGGATCAAAACTCTTTCATCAAAGAATAAAAAATATCCGTCTGTTGATACAGCCTATCATCAATTTCTCCGGCCTTGATCCCACTTCCAATCATAAAAGCAACAATTCTGGCCTCAGCAGAAGGCCCCCACTTACGATATTCATCGCCTCCAAGTGGTGTCATCTTACGATGATCTCCCACTACCAACAATATTCCATTCTCAAAAAATCAAGTTTTCTTGAGCTTGAGATAAAATTTTGCAAAACTCTGATCCATATAGCGAAATGCCGCATCAGCTGTATTCCCATAAGGAGTAGAATATGGCGTATGAGAAGAAATCGTCTGCAAACCAATAAAATAAGGAGAAGTCTGAGCAGCGACAACATCTAAAGTTTTCTCATAAAGTGCCATATCAGGAGCCGCATTAAAGGTATATTTTTTCCAGTCATCATAACCATCTTCCGAGAAAGTATCAAATCAGACTTTTTTCAAAAAAGTTCTTTGATTGAGAAAATCCAAACTTGCTGTACTCACAAAATGTGTCTTATACCCCAAATTCTTAAAAAAACTTCCTAGCCCCTCAACCACACCAGAAAATCTCTCATATCCGGTATCCAGTGAAGTTCCAAGAAACGTCGGTTCAACTCCCATCAAAGTAGCAATATGCCCCATCTCAGAAGTTGCACCATTTGCAAACATATTAGTAAACAAAACCCCCGCCTCTGAAATCTTATCCACCCAAGGAAACACATCATATAAACCACCAGTTCTTTTACTATCTACGGCAGAAGCAGATTCAAAAAAGACTAAAATCAGATTTTTTTTATTTCATCTAGCTGGCTTCTTTGAAAACAAATCACCAAAATTCAACTTATTTTGATAGAGTTCAGTAGCTTTTTCTAAAAGTGGTTTTGCTATTTTTTCATTTCCATCTACCAATTCCTCATACTCTTTCAAATAAGTATAAGCTAATTGAGGCTTTTGAGAAATAGCAAATTCCAACATATCTCTCAAAATTGATTTATCTCAGTGACCTTTCCAATCCTTATAACGATCCAAATACAAAAAAGCTAATTCTGGATTCTTTTTAAGTGCTTCAAATAATACTTCTTCGTAATACAACTCTCCTTTTGAATTCCTTGCATTGATAAGACGTTCATGAGCGAAAACCTCAAAGATACTCTCAGGATAAAGCCTCGCTACACGCTACCATGAGTTCATCTCATTATCAGCTTCCCTCTGCTCCTCAATCGTCAGAAAGGAAGAGAAATCAGATATTTGAGCTCAAGTTTGATTTTTACTTCTATCATTATTCTGTTCTGCCAGATTAAGCTTATAAGAATCAATAACCCACTGAGCAAAAGTGTTTTCAACCGGAATCTCCCCACCAGAAACATGCAAAATTGGCATTGGAACGAGCTTAAAAAGAATACTTCCTCAGATCAAGAGTAAAATCGCATGGTTTCTCAATCAAAATTTCATTACTTTACTTAAGAGCAAGGCAACACCAAAAACAGCAGCTACTCCCAAAAAGAATCCTACAATATATAATCCAACAACACTATTCATCGTTGAAAACATTCAACTCACTAAAGAAAAGGAAAATCTCTGCTGATAGACAAACATCGTCGCAATATCAGCAAACACAACTACTACCGCAAACAATATAAAAATCTGAATCAAAACCCTCCAAAATTTCTTATTCAAAAACTCTGCTAGATAGGCAATCCCAAGCAAAATTCCTCAAAGAAAAAAATCTCCTTGGATCACCATTGCTACAAAATACACAATCCACCGCCACTGCATCTGCCCAAGCAAATAGCCATAACTCACCAAAATTGCTCCCCATTTGAGCAAAAAAAGCAAACAGAAAACTAAGAGTAAATAGGATAAAAATGAAGTTTTTTTTATTTTATATAATCGAAACATAAAAGACCAAAAACCTGAAATAAAATCTAGATAAATCTCGCCTTTATAATCCTAATATTAAAATGGAAAGTCTTAACCTCCTCAAACTGAATCACGTCCTGATATTCTTTCCTTAAAATATCCACCTGCCACGTCATCATTTCTAAAAACATCACCAAATCTGAAACCTGATCCTTAAGCTCTAGCAATTGAGCAAACATTTTTCTATACAAATCAAGCCCATCATCTCCACCAACAAAGGCAAATCTCGGCTCCCATTTCTGTACATTCGCTGGACTATTCTCATCAAAAGTCTGATCTGGAATATATGGCAAATTTGCAGTCATAATCAGTTTTCTTCATTGTATAACTCCAGAATAACTCTCTAAAAAAGCACACAAATCTGACTGAACAATTCTCGTATCATACAAACTACCATCTATCAAATCATTATAGTTTCTATTAGCAACATAGAGTGCATCCGCAGAAATATCAGCTAGAAAAACTTCTCTAATCTTTCCTCCATTTTGGAGTAGAACCGAACATCACAAAACCCCAGATCCCGTGCCAATATCTAACAAAATATGATCAGAATCCTCACGAGATTGTAATTCCTCAGTGATCGCTGTAATCATATACTCAGTCTCTGGCCTAGGAATAAGCGTATGCTCATTCACCCAAAATCTTACCCCAAAAAACTCAACAAACCCCAAAATATACTCAAGCGGCTTCTCATCTTCCTCATATGCACGATAATCCTCTTGAATCTTCTTAACGAGCTCCTCAGAAAGCTCCTGCTCAGCATCGGTCCAAAGTTCAGTTCTTGTCTTATCTAAATAGTGACAAAGCAACTTCTCTAAAACAAATTTCTTTTTATAAGCTGGATTCTGAATCAAAGCTTGCAACTGCATATTCACACGATCAAAAATCTAAAATCTCTCTTCTCAAAAATATTTTTTTATAGCTATTCTCAGTTAAAAAGCAATCAAAACAAAAAATCTGAATATGATTTGTTTTTTATAAGCAGATAACTATGATATTGCTATCTTTTAGCCCAGAAAGAGGACATGAAACTTGGATTCAAAAAAGTAAAAACTGAACATACCATTCTTTCAGAGTTTCATCCCCTTTTGAGAAAGATCGAAAACCTAGACCAGATTCAAAGGATCATTCCGTGAAGAATCATGAGACAACAAAAGGGAAGTTCAGATTTAAGATTTTCTATCTCTTATCAGACAACCTCAGGACTCAAAGCAAAAATGTCAAAAGGTTCTACAAGTCAGGAACTCTTTATCATCTGCCAAAAAGGTACAGAAGCTGAAGCCGAAACCCTTATAAACAACATTCGATCAACTCTTTAGAATATACAAAATATCGTGCAATATCTCTGACTTATCCTCAGTTTAGTACTCCTCATCTGGTTTTGGATCCGATTTCTCAACCAAACTTTTTCCCATTTTCCAAATCAAAGCGCAAAAAAACTTCTCTTACGAGGAATGATTCCTCTTTGACTACTATGACTTTACGAGCTAGTAATCTCTAAATTCTGACTTCAGTTCTGACTGAGCTCTATTGCACAGGCACAAAATTTCAGAGACTATGTTATATTTTGAAGTTATATTATAGTAGCTTTGTGCTGTTTACCTCTTCTTTTCAGACAACAAAGCAATAAAAAAATCTGGTTACAAATACTGATCGGAATAGGATTAGTAATCCCTCTATTTATTTTTTGATCTTATGAAATTGGGAGTAGAATCTTGATCTACTATCTCCTTATCTCAACTGTTGAAGAACTTCTTAAATTTTCCCTAAGTCACAACAGCTCAGAAACATCAACCAGCACGTCACACACAAAGTTACTTCTCATCGCCATCACAATAGGATTCTCCTTTTGACTCACTGAAAGCTTACTTGCTCTCGGTCTTCAACTCTTCTCTGGAGAAAGTATAAAAACCTGATTCCTCCTAGGTAGAGGACTCTTATCTGTAATGCTTCATATCCTCGCAACGGGATCAATCGCTCTTGCTATCCTAAAGCTGAACACAGTCCCAACTCGAGCAAAATACGTCTGAGCACTACTTTGTGGATATATTCTCCATAGCAGCTACAATCTCTGACTTCACTATCAACTTTGATTTATCAGCTTTCTGATCTCAATAGGAGGATTCATCTGACTAAGTTATCTCCTCTTTCACCTTGATGAACTCTACCTTCCAGCATCATCAGAAAAAACTCAATCAAACTAAAACAAGAAAAAATCTGACTTTTTCTTGTTTTTTCTTAGAGAATATTTATAAAAATCAAGTCGCCGCGATAGCTCAGTAGGTAGAGCGCACCCATGGTAAGGGTGAGGTCGCCAGTTCAATCCTGGTTCGCGGCTAATCATAAAGTATAGGTTAAGAAGCTTAAAATATAAGCCTCTATGCAATAATGCATAGGGGCTTTTAAACAAACAAAAATAACTCCCCTTGCTTTCGAACCAGAAAACACTACTCTCATAACCAATGAATTACGAACTTTTTGACCATTGAGAAAAAAAAATCTATCTGATCAATATGCTCAAAGAAGACCATCAGATTTTTTCTGAATTATTTGAAAAGGGGGTCAAAAACTATCTCCAAGCAGGAAAAAAAATCTGAATCCTTATCAACAAAAAATGACATACATGAGGGACAATCTGCAAAACCTGCGGACATATACCACAATGCGATCGCTGCTCAGTAGCGATCCACTATTATCTGCTTCCAAACTGAGAAAAAGTCTGAATGTGCCACATCTGTAAAAAACAATACCAATTTCCAAAATCCTGTGAACAATGCAATAGCTCACAAATCCAGGAATACGGTATGGGAACACAAAAACTTGCTGAACTTATCAAAGAAACATTTTGAGCTGAAAGTCTGATCGTTGAATCAGAATCCGTTCGTTCACCAAAAAAAATTGAAAAACTTTCTCTTGAACTTAAAAAATATCAAAATACTGAAAAAAAACCAATTATTATCTGAACCTCACTTTTAACCACCCCAATCAAAGACCGAAAATTTGACCTTCTAATTTTTATAAATGCAGATATTGGGCTTAACCTACCAGATTTCAATGCAAGCGAGAAAAATTTCTATTTTCTCTACGAAGCTTTTCTAAAACACCAATGCAAAAGTTTCCTTGTACAAACAATGAACCCAGACCATCATAGCATTCGTAATGCCTGTAAACTCAATAAATCAGATTTTTTTGCTAAAGAATATGAATTTCGTAAACAATATAACTATCCACCTTTTTGAGAGCTCTGCCTTATCCTCTACAAAGACGAGATTGAACAAAAACTCTTCAATAAAGTAGATCAACTGTATAAAGAACTTCTCTACCTACAAGAAAAATATCAACTCAAAGAGCTAGAAATCTATACAACTCCTCCACTTGTCTATAAAATATTTTGAAAATACAGATACAATATCGTGATAAAAGGCAAAGAAGTAAGAAACTTTATGGATATTATTTACTCCAAACTCCAGCTCAATAAAAAAGGATTCAAAATCAATCGAAATGCCGAAAGTATTATCTAAAAAAGCTAGCCTGCAAATATCAGACTAGCTTAACTGTTGTAAGAAAAAACCACTACCTCAAGCAGTATTCAAAAGTTGTATACAAACTAGAAACAATAAAATCAATAAGGCGATAATAAATGAATACCCCGCAATAATAGCATTCTCTTCTCTCTTTTCTTGATGCGTTTTCATAGCATTTTCTCTATTAAAGAATGGTTAGCTTACAATAGAGCAAAAGATATAATAACATTTCCAAACAAAAAGTCAAGAGAATAAAACATCAGATTTTCGACCTCTTTTTTGCTAAAAAAAAGAAAATCGCTATACTTAAACTATTTATATAAACAAAAAATAACATGACAACAGAATATCAAGGAATCTGAACTCTCAAAGATCATGGACATCTTAAACCGCATGAAATTCCTGAAGATATTTACTTTATGGATATCTGTCGCGTAGTCTGAGAAAAAGGTACTTGCGACCGCGGAAGAAGCGGATGCGTCATCGTTAAAGATGGACAAATCATCTCAACTGGTTATGTAGACGCTCCACTTTGAAGCCCAAAATGTGACGAAGTCTGACATCAAATATGGACAATTACAAAAGAAAACTGAGAAACTAGCCAACACTGTATGAGAAATTGCTGTGCTGAGCTCAATGCCATAGCAAATGCCACCCACCAGGAGGACAATCTCAAAGGAGCTACTCTCTATACCAAGATGACACCTTGCTATGTCAGAAGATGTGTACACCTAATTGTTAGTTGTGGAATAAAGAGGGTAGTCTGCGAAAAGAGATATCATGATGCAGCACTTAGCGAAGAGGTACTTAAAAACGCAGGAATAGAACTTGTCTACCTTGAAAATGGCATTCAAGAATACTAAAATAGATAACTTGACTTTTCAAAGGAAAAGGATATAGTACGAAAGTAAACAAAAAAATCAGTTTTTATGTTAGAAGAAATCAAAACATCTATTGAAAGGTTAAAATCAGATTTTCACCTTGATGAAATTGAAAAGTCTCTGTACTTTGTCAATCAAAAAAAGATTCTCAATAAGAGACTTGACGTCCTTAATGAGAAAATTGCAGACCTCAATGAAAAATTAGGAGAACCTGAAAAGGATAACGGAGGCTTCAAAGTAAGTAGTAATACCGTTCCACTTCTCATGGCAATTAGACAAGAAAAAGACAAGCAACAAACACTCCAAAAGGAGTACGATGAAGAAGTAGAAATCTTCAAAAGAGCGTGTAAACTTGATATTCAGGATAATGAAATTCAAACCTACAGCTATGAACAAATCGCTGAAAAACCTAAAGAGCTTGAAGATGATCAATTCATTTACACATCAGGCAACAAAATTTACCTCTTCAAAAAGAAAACATATACTATTGATGAGATAGATTGCGATTGGTTTACTAGTTTTTCAAAGATCATCCTAGAGAACAAGTGCCTCTGGATGGTACTTTCTGAAGACTATGAAAGGATATTCTCTTGGTGCCCTCCGGATGAGTAAAGCTCAAAACTCCCTATATCTAGGGAGTTTTTTGAAAAAGAAAAAATCTGATCCCAATATATGAAACCAGATTTCTTTTTGATTATTCAAATCTAAGAGCGTCAATCGGCTTAAGTTTAGCCGCCTTTCTCGCTGGAAGAATACCAAAGATAATCCCTGTACAAGTAGTGATAACAAAGGTTGTAAGAACAATACTCTGATCAATTTCAGCTGAAAGTCCCATATCTCCACCACTAAGCGTCGTATTTACGAGATATACAATTCCATAACTCAGCAAGAAAGCTATAAATCATCAAATAAGAGTGATCACAACTGACTCAACCAAGAACTGAAGTGTAATATCACTATTCAGAGCACCGATCGCTTTTCTAATTCAGATTTCCCTCGTTCTTTCTGTTACCGATACGATCATAATATTCATCACTCCAATTCCTCAAACCAAGAGTGAGATTGCACCCATTACCAATAGAAACATTTTCATACCCTGAAGTGATTTTTTCATCTGCTCAACCATATCAGCAAAACTCTCTATTCTGAATCCAGCATTGCTCATTGAAGTTTTATTGTATCTTTTGAGAAGAAGATAACTCAATCTATTTTGCCAAAGCTTATTATCATCGTCCGGAGAAAGGAGAACATCAAAGGAATTCACAACATTTTTATGAGTCACTCTATCAGTAACTGTCGTATCAGGCATATAAGCCTGAATTCATCGAGAAAATTCTTCTTTAGCAAGTACTCAAACAATAGTAAATTCCTTTTTATTATAGATAAACTTTTTACCAATAGGACTTCCTTTTTTGAAGAAACTATTCTTAAAACCATCATTTACTATCGCAACAAAATTCTTTTTTTCATAGTTTTCCTTTGTAAAGAAGGTTCATTCCGCTAGTTTTTTTTCATTGAGAGTAAACCAATTTTCAGGCACCCCAACCCCCTCAACTCCATCAGTTTTTTGCTTAATTTTTACCTGAGCATAAGGAGCTCTAACCTGATAGGTAATTTTTCAACTCAACTCTGGAAAATAGTTTTCAATATAAGGAACAAGTGTCTTATCAAACTTGACCTCCTGAACATACCCCCCAGGTTTATCATTTTTTTCATCCCAAGAACTATATCCTCCATTTGAAGAGATAGAGATCTTATTTTTTGCCATATCTCCCATTGTCTTCGTAATAGAATTTTCAGTCCCTTGCCCTATCGCCATCATCACGACAACAGAGGTCATTCCAATAATAATTCCAAGTGTACTAAGTCCAGATCTCATCTTATTGGCCATAATGGTCTTTCGAGCATCTACAAAGTAAGAAAAAAACCTCATATTTTTTGTCAATACCTAAATAAAAGTAAGAAAAAATCTGATCCTAAATAAAAACTCCATCCTTGATACGAATTGTCTGATTCGCATAGCTTGAAACATTCGCATCATGAGTAATAAGGAGAATCGTTTTTCCCTTTTCAGTATTAAGGTTTTTTAAAAGCTGCATAATCTCAATTCCAGTTTTAGAATCTAGAGCTCCTGTTGGCTCATCAGCCAATAAAAGAGCAGAGTCTGTCACTAATGCTCTGGCAATACAAACCCTTTGTTGTTGCCCTCCAGAGAGCTGATTTGGAAGCGCTTTTTCTCTCCCCTCTAATCCAACAAGTTTAAGAGCCTCATAAGCTCTTTCTTTAGCCTCACCAGAAGAAACTCACATATAAGAAAGCGGCAATACAACCTGCTCTCGAGCCGCCATTCTTTTGAGGAGATTATATCACTGAAAGATAAATCAGATCGTAGTTCTACGGATCATAGATTGTTGATCTGGAGTCAGATTTTTTACCTCCTTTCTACGGAGGAAATAAGAGCCAGAAGACTGAACATCAAGAAGTCCTACAATATTCATCAGTGTAGATTTACCACATCCAGATGGTCCCATAATAGAGATAAAATCTCCATCATTAATATCTAGATCAATACCTCTCAAAGCATATACTGGCTCTGCTAATTTCTCACCATAAGTTTTTGTAATTCCCTTAAGTGAGATAAAATCTGAAGTTGCTTCCACCATTCTTATTATTTAATGGTAATAAAATATCCATAATTATATTTCAAAGCTATCCGTCATACTGATAACTCATACTTCCATCAGCTGCTGTAGTTACATCATGCTCTCCTGATGGTCCTCATTTTTGATTAAGTCAGAGGTTTCATGCTGAGGTTTCATTCATATAGAATCCCTTAATTGTGTCTCAAACCTTAACTCCAGAGAGGATCACAGTGTTCATATCATCTGAGATTCCAGTCTCTACAACTTGATCAATCCACTTATCTCATTTTTTAAGGCTTACTATCTTTTCACCCTGCTCATTATCTGCAATAGCTGGATTTGGTACAACAACCTTTCCTTTTTCAGACTCAAGAATTACCTTTACATTTGCGCTCATACCTCCAAAAATCTTATCCTCAGCACTAGCTTTTTTAAAGACAACTTTTGCTTTATAAGAACTTCCTTCTGGCATCGTATCTATTTCAGAGAAAACACCCGTATACACTGATCATTGAAATGCATCAATATACACTTCAACATTCATCCCAATACCAATCTTCACAATATCAATCTGATCTACTTCAAGTTTTACCTCAAGCAAATCCGGAGTTTCCACATAAATGTACTTAGTATCAGTATCTGAATTACTTCTTGTACTACTGATAGAATCTCAGATCTGCATATTGATCTTCGTAACTACACCATCAAAGTTTGCAATAATCTTGTAATCATCATACTCCTTCATCTTCGTAGTTAAGTTAAGCTGTGCTGCATCTACAGCATCTCTAGCTTTTTGAAGAGTATCTCTCTGAGTCTCTCAACTCTTCGCATCATCAAGTTTTTCTCTAGCTTCTTTAAGCTTTTGTTCAAGTTCTGCTGCCTTTACAGTATTTTCCTGATTAGCCAACTGATATTTCAAACTTTCCTGAGTAGTCTTATTTTTTGCTGTTTCCAACTCTGTCTTTGCCTTTAGTAAAGCAACTTGAGCTTGTTCAACTTCAACCTTTGCTTTATCCAATTTATCCTTAATTTCCTCTAATGGAGTCTCAGCAGTTTTCAATTTTGCCAAAGTATCAACAATATTAACATTTTTATCCAAATAGCTCTCTCAAAGAATTTCATAAGCCCTTCCAAAGGTATCAACATACTCTAATATCTTAGACTTAGGCATATCAGCTGTCTCAATAGAGTCACCAAAAGCATCAATATTTATTTTTCACCACTCTTTAAATTCTTCTCCAAGTTGAGTAAAAATTGAATATCCAGACAAAATCTGATTTTTTGTAATTTTTTCAAGTGGCAACTTTGAATACTCATCATAGAGCTTATGAAGTTTACCTACATAGGCACTCACATCCCAGTACTTATTCTTTGAACGATTCATTGCTGCATCATTCTTCGCTCCAAGATAGATATTTCTATCATCAGCAGTATAAGTACTACTAAGTTTTACTACAGCATCATAAGCATCAAGTTTCTTCTGAAGTTTATTTGCTTCATTACGGAATTCTCTAATATATTCCAACATTTTATTATTCCAATTTCTTGTAGTCTCTGGAGTACTCAATAAAGCTCCCTTATCTCAAGACTGAAGTTTCTGATAATCAGCCTGGATATCTTCTAACTCCTTTTGCTTATCTTTGAGTTCCCTCTCTTTAGTCTTAATAGTTGATTCTGCTAATTTAATAGAAGACTCTGCCTCTGAAACAGCTGAAGCTTTAGTTTGAGTTTCTAACTGTAATGTTCCTGGCAAAGTTTGTTTTTGTACCAAGAGAAGATCATATTCAGCCTGTGCCTTAAGAATATCCAAATCCTTATTTGACTTTTCAATCGCCTTTTTCAAATCCTGCTGTGCATTTTTGAGGGTTCTTCTGAGATTTTCAACATCTTTATCAATTTCATCAGTAGTAATTGTAGCTAACACCTGACCTTTTTTCACCTGTTCTCAAATTTTTACCTTAACTGAGGTAACTCTTCATTTTTGTGCAGCGAAGGTCAATTTTTGAGCATGTGCAAACTGGGTAGTACCGGCAAGATTCAGAGTTTTCTCTACATCTCCTGTCCCAACGATGTGATCACTACTTGTATAAGAAATTATTGGCTTCTCTGGAAAAAACTTTTTAATAGCTCGATATCCACCAGATCCTCATACCACCAAAATGACTAAAACTCGCCATTTTTTTTCCCAGATCCATGAAAAAAATCTTTTTATCAATTGCATCCTTCTGTAAAAAAACAAATAAAATCCTGTTCTGTAAAAAAACAAATAAAATCCTGTTCTGTAAAAAAACAAATAAAATCCTGAAATAAAACTCTATCCTCCAATATATCTAAATATATATAGTAATGCAAGCAAAAATCAGAAGAATTAAGCCCTTTTTAGAAGACAACAAAAGAAAAAGCTCTTGAAAACTAAAGTTTTTTTATTATAGTAACCTTAAATTAACCTTAAATTTTAGTTCTTGAGAAGAGATTAATGATTATCACACTTGGTGGAAAAGCTGGAAGTTGAAAATGAACTGTCGCAAAATTATTATCTGAAAAACTCGGATATGAAATCATCTCCATCTGAAACCTAAAGAGAAAACTAGCAGAAGAAATGGGGCTCAGTATCTCAGAATTCAATCTTTTAGGTGAAAAACCTGAAAATCAGCATGAATTTGATCTAAAATACGAAGAATATCAAAAAAATCTTGACCTCAATGCACAAGTCATTTTAGAAAGCAGACTCTGATTTCTCTGCCAGCCAAATGCCTTCAAAGTTTTCCTTGATGTTAATGATGAAGTTGCAAGTCAAAGAATCCTCAACGACAAAAGGACAACCGACCAATTTTTCAGTCCTGAAGAGGCTCTTCAAGTAACAAGAAAGAGAAATCAAGATGATCAAAATAGATATCTCTCACTCTATAATATTGATCTTCGGGATTCTGCCCAATATAATCTAACAATAGACACTTCAAACCTCACTCCCGAAGAAGTTGTAAACAAAATCCTGATAGAGTTCAGTACTTATCTTGAGAAAAACAGCAATTAAAGAAGTATATAAATATTAATGAAATACAAAAACTAAAAAAAACTGAAACAAATCAGGTTTTTATTTTTTAATTTTTATTTTCTCAGATAAGTGTCGCTTCCATAGCTTCCTCTTGCTCAATATCTTGTTGTGTAAGCTTCGTATTTTTCCAGTCTCACTTCCTATAAATCAAATAACAAATCAATGCCATAATAAGATTTACCAGTGCAAAAGCTAACCAAACTCCATCAACCTTGAGAGAGGTATAATATGCCAATAAATAAGCCAATGGAATCTCCACAACAAACATAGATATAATTCAAAGAATCATCGCAAGTGTAGTCTTTCCAGCCGCCCTAAAAATTCCCGTCAAAGTAAACTGAATCCCCATAAATCACATAGTAAATGCACTAATTCTCAAAAGATCAGTTCAGATCTTTATAACTTCTGGCTCTTTTTGTGCATCGATAAAGATACCAATCAGCTCCGGAGCAAAGATAAAGACAAGAACTCCAGCAGATTCCAATATTAGAAAAGCAATAAGTGAACTCTTATAAGCGATTTGCTGAGCCCTATCGAGTTGCCTAGCGCCGATATTTTGTGCCACCATTGTAGAGGTCGCCATTGAAAGCCCAAGCGTTGGGATAAAAAGGAGCTGAAAAATATTTCCTCCTGCTCCATATGCCGCATTAGCAATCACTCAAAAACTCATCACAAGCTTCATCAGAAATACATATCCTAGAGAACGAATTGCCATCTCAACACTTGAAGGAATACCAAGAACAAAGGCCTTTTTAATAAATCAAAAATCTGGCTTAAAATCCTTTCGTTGGATTTTAATCCCATGCTTCCCTCTAAAGAGAATAATCAACCCAATAAGAGAAGATATCGCCTGCGTAATCAAAGTTGCTAAAGCAGCACCTCTTACACCCATTGCAGGAATCACACCCCATCCAAAAATCAAAATCGGATCCATTACAAAATTAAGCAAAATTGTCCCTCCAATTACATAAAGTGGTAACTTTACCTCTCAAACTCCTCTCATCACAGATTGGAACATTGAAAAAATAAAGTTAAACATTAACCCCATAAAAGTAATTTGCATAAACTGTGTCGCTGGCTCAATAATCTCCTCTGCTGCTCACATCAGAAGCAAAACATGCTCAGCACTAAAATATCCTAGGACACTCAAAAATGCAGAAATAATTACAACACTCAGAAGCGTCTGTGCCGCTCCTTTATTAACCATTTCCTTATTTTTAGCCCCAACATATTGAGCTATCAAAATCGTCCCAGCCATAGAAAACCCCATTCCTAGCGACAAAATCAAAAACACAATTGATCCACTAGAAGCAACTGCAGCCACAGCTTCTTTTGAGAGTTTTCCAATCCAATAAGCATCTACAAACTGATATGCACTCTGCAAAAAATTTCCAATCAAAATAGGAATCGCAAGCCAAAATATTCATTTTACAATTGATCATTTGAGCGAAAGCTCAACATTTTTATTATCCATATTTCCAAAGAATAAAATCTAAAATTAAGCGCAAAAAAACTAGCTCATAGCACAACCTACCTGAGTAAAAAAGAGCTTCTTGATCTAGCCACAAAATCCTCTACCAAAAAGCTCTTTGAAATAACTATAAACAGATGATCTCTTAAAATACTACTGATTATGAACAGGTTCAGAATCCTGATCCTCATCCTTTTTTAGCTTAAATCCTATCCCAGTAAATCTATCATGCAAAAACTGATGTGCAGGACTTGTCCAAAAACTATACAGATTTCCAACCAAATAGAAGAGATATGCAACAATAGTCATTACCGTACCTGCAGTCTGAGAAATAAAAGCATTTCCACTCACAAGACCAACAAGCCCTCCTGTCAAAAGTCACAAAATCAAAGGCAATAAGAATACTCCAAATTTAATCAGAATTCTTTTTATAATCTGTCTAGAACGGATCTCACCACTTAAACTATAAGGAATCATTCACAAGATATGCTGCCTCCATCACTGTTCACCTCTACAATTTTTCACCAATTCAGCTCCTATCAGAAAGAGCATTCAACTAGCAAAGAGTGCTATCGCAGCAGCATTTCCATATACAGTTCCGATAAACGGAATACCAAAGAGTAAGCAAATCAGATATACCATTCCGAGCAATCCTCATGGCACTCCAATCATCAAAAGTGGCTTGAGCAAACACCTCTTGATCAAAAGTCTAAGTTTATATTCATCCTGATAGAGCGCAGGAATTGCAAACAGTGTCATAACCGTTGCAATCGAAAGTCCAAACATAATAGTATACGCCAATGGTGCAAAAAATCCATCAGAAGTCAAGGTTGCCAGTCCTATCACCGTAGTCAATGTCGTAGAGAGAATAGGTCTAAGTCTAGATCTCGCACTCTCTCTAATCGCATCAACTCTAGTATGTCAAAGCTTCATATTTTCGTTCGCACTATCAATCAGAATAATCGCATTATTTACTACAATTCCAACCAAGGCAATAAATCCAATCATAAACATCAATGAATACGGATGCCCTGTCAAAAGCATTCAAAAGCTTCCTCCCACAAATCCCATCAAAATACTATAAGTGATGATCGTTGGCTGTGTATAACTATTAAACTGCAAGACTAATATCGCAAAAATAGCAATAAGTGAAAAGATCAAAGCACTCAAAAGTGAGAGCAAAAGATCACTGTTTTCCTCAGTTTCCCCTCATGCACTGGAACTAATCCCTGCGGGGAATTGATACTTTCCAGCATATTCTGTGAGTTTTGCATTGATTGGTTCAGCCTTATAGCCATTTTCTAGATTAGCTCAAATACTGATCGTAATCTGATTTTTCTCCCTTGTGATAGCATCTGTTGAAGGCTTAAAAACATAACTTCCAATATTCCCTAGCAAGACTTTTCCAGCTGGAGTAATGATACTCGTATTCATCAACTGTTCAGGTGATATTCCACCAGAAAAGTCATCATACTTCACCCTGATCTTATGAGTATCATATTCTCACTTGATACTTCCTGCCTCTAGCCCATTAAGCGCGAGATAAAGTGAAGGACCAATACTCTGCGGAGTCAAGCCAAGCAATGCTAACTTCTGATCATCAAGCTCAAAGAGAAACTGTCCAGCACTTTCTTCACTAGAAGAGCTTACATTCTTGGTTCCAGGAATACTCGCGAGAAAATGTTTGAAATCTCTACTTACCTTAGAAAGATTATCAAAGCTCACATTCCCATCTGCGATGATCTTGATTCAGATTTCCTTTCCTGTTGCTGGCCCATTCCCTCTCGTAGCGACAGCCACCTGAAATCCTTGCATCACGAGATGATCCAGTTTAGCAACCAAATCCTTTTCTACCTCAAAACTTGATCTCTTTCTCTCTCCCTTTTTTGAGATACGGAGTAGCACATCAATCTTATTCCCCTTAATCGTGCTCGTGTAATTCACAAGCTCAGGAATAGTACCAAAAATCTGATGAATTTCCTGACTTTTTTCTTTGATCGCCTCTTTTGTCAGTCCAACCTTCGCAGTAAGAGAGATCGTAAGATATTCATTGTCAGATGCTGGCATCATAATAAACCCAAGCTGAGGAGAAACGAGCCACATTGTAAAAATAGTAACCACCAGCGGAATAATTACCACAATAACTCTCTTCCCAGCACTCTGCAAAATCGTCCCAAGATGCTTATCATACCATGCATTCAAAGGATCAAAAATCTTATCTCTCCAAGAATGCTGACTGGATTGAGTTTTTTCTACTTTATCTCCCCTATCTTGAGCCAAAATAAACTTTTCATCCTCAGTCAAGGTAAGCTCAGCATCAGGATTTGGAGTAAAGAGTTTCTTTTCCCTACTCGACTTAAAAAAGAGCGCTGGAGTAATGGTCAAAGAAATAAAAAGCGAAGCCAAAAGTGTGACAAAAATCGTAATAGGAATATATGCCAAAAATTTTCCCATCACTCACGGCAAACTCATCAATGGAAAGAATACAACAACAGTTGTTGCAGTCCCAGAAATTAAGGAATTCTTATAGGTTTTTACCGAAAGAAGGGCAGCATTAAGTGGTTTATAACCAAGCTTGATAAACTCACTCGCTCCCTGAACTACTACCGTCGCTGTATCTACCGCAATTCCAAGACAAATAATCAATGAAAAATTTGTCAAAAAGTTCATCGTATACCCAAAGAAATTCAATACAAAAAAGGTAATAAAGAACGCAAGTGGAATCGAAACCGTCGCAATAAAAGACTCCATACCACCAACAAACATTGACACAATCACAAATACAATAGCCAAGGTAGAAACCATATTCACCGCCAAGTCACTATAATCCTCACTAATATATTCTCAGAGATCGTTAGTATAAAAATATCAAATATCATGATAAATCTGCTTTTTCATCTCTTCTTTAATACGCTTCTTCGCCTCCACAGCAGCAGACAGAATACTCGAACTTGACTTCTTTTCAAATGCAACACCCACAGCTACTTTACCAATATCTCATTGTGCTTTATTTCAAACAGTCAAATCTGTAGTATCAGCATACACCTTCTTGATACTTGCAATATTCTCTAGCGTTGTGACCTTTCCGGCAGCGACACTAATAGGTAATTGCTTGAGTTCAACAATCGACCTGACCTCTCCATCAATTCTAAAGGCATATTCTCTATCGCCGATCTTGTGCGTTCCAAGTGGCTGATTGCTATTAAAAGCTTGAATACTACTCGCCACCTGAGAAAGAGGGATTCCTAAAGACTCCAACTTTGTCTGATCCACCAGTATCTCAATATCATACTTATCACCATCAGTAACCGTGATCTGATCTATCGCTCCTTTCCCCTCTAGAGCATTCTCAAGCATTCAAGCTCTCTCTTTAAGATAATCAACATTAAAATTCTGATTTTTACTATAGAGGACTAAGTTAAATAGACTATTATTCTTAGAAGTAATCTTTTTTACGACCGGATCATTCGCATCTTTTGGGAGAGAAAGCTGCCTAACACTATCCTGAATCTCAGAAGTCACGGTATCAGCATCAGCATCATTTTTAAGCATCACTGTTGTACTTGATACGCTATCTACCGAAGTCGAAGTAATCTTGTCAATTCCATCAATATTTTTGATCTGATTTTCTACCTTTTCAGTAATAAGAGAATCAATATCCTGAGAACTCGCTCACGGATACACCGTTGTGACAACTACCATACCAAAACTCACATCAGGACTCGATTCTTTTGGAATACGAATTGCCGCAAAAGTCCCAATCAACACAATCAAAATCAACACTAAAAAAGTGGTTCTCCACTGCGTTAACCAAAAGGCAAAAAAACCTGAAGTCAGCTTTTTATTATATTCAGACAAACTCATGAGATCTCTATAAAAATAAACGAATATCGAAGTATAACGATTTACCAACTACTTGCAAGAAGCTTTATAATCAGAAGACATCAATTCACAAATAGCAAATTTCATCCTTAAGAGTTAAAAACAAAGCAATATATACAAACCCATTTTTTTGAAATATTAATATCAATCAAACCATAATAATTCTCGGTAAACAGCATCCTATGATAATAAAAACTATACTCTCTAAGAACTGGATTGAGAAATTCAATTCATCAATCAAAAATAAGAAAAAAGCCAGACAAAAGTCCAACTTTTTTTTATTATTCCTGAGTTTGATTAAAGGTTTCTAAGTTAATATCCTGCTTAAGAGTATTACCATACATATCTTTCACCTCGACACTCACCTCAGAGGCTTTAGTACTAAACTGAGCAACCTGCATTGAGAACGTAGTCAAGGCTTTAGTCTGTCCTTTTTCAAATACCTTTCCTTCCTTAACCGCAGATACAGCATCATCAAAAAGCAAATTAGCATCATAACTACCGTCAGCATTTTTAACAACTTTACTCTGAGATCTATTGAAAGTTGGAGGAGTTGTATCTTCACTCACAAGATTAACAGCCACCTGTACTGACTGGCTTAAATTATTTACATCAACAGCAGTTACTCCAAGCTGATGATTCCCATCTGCATATGCAGACAAATCAATACTTTTGCTACCAAAAACCTCTGAACTATTATCAATATAAGAGGCTATCGTATTTCCATCCAACGTCACAATTACCTTTTTGATATTTGTTGGTGAGGAAATAGAATAAGTCACAGTATTTTTCTTCGCAAAAGCTGATTGTTTACTAGGTCTCACAATATTAATCTTAATCTCATCATTTGTCACAGGCTGTCTATCTGGACAATAATTTTGAGGTTCAGACATAAAGAAGTTTAAAGCTGAAGTAGCTCAGGTTTGTTGTACCTGTTCAGCCAAATACTTTTTGATATCTTCCAAATCCATATTATTTGGCATAAATGAAGTTGGCATAATAAGATATCATTTTTTAATCTGATCAGCAGGAGTAAAAGGACTCACCTTTCCGAAACATGAAGTATCTATTTCTATCTCAGAAATTGGTCATTCTGTTTCCTTTGGCAATAATCAATTCCATCCTAATGTTTTTGTAATCAAGGTTACTGGAGTAGTCTCAGAAGGCAACTTTCACGATACACTCGAAATACTAATACTTGAAGTATCCTTATTTGACATCTCTTCATTAGTAATATATCCTTTAGCTAACATATCTGAGAGGAATTTTTTTACACTATCAGCATGAATACTTCCTCAATATGCTTTTGAATTCATAGGTCTCGCATCAGCATTTCCAGCCCACATAAGGAGCACCCTACTTGGTGTATATGCTGCAAACCAACCATCTCTTGGCCTAGAACCTTTATCTGTTTTTACATTTGAGGTTCAAGTTTTTAAAGCATAAGTAAGTCATTTTACATTAAACTTTGTTGCCCAAGCTCAGATTCTATTTGAAGGCTCAGAGAGAATATGCCACATGAGAGTAATAATTCCAGGCTTGATAACGTTCTCCTGAACTACTGGAGTTTTCTTGTAAATAATCGAACCATCATTTGCCTTAATCTCCAAAATTGGATTGATCTGAGCTGGAGTAGCAGTAGAAAGATGTTGATAAGCACCCGCAAGCTCAATCATACTTACCTCAGCAGCACCAAGCGCAAGCGGATATCAGTATTCTATTTCATTTTTCACACCAGAAAGACCAAGTTTTTGCAAAAATGGCTTTGCAACACTCTCTCCTCCAAGAGCAAAAAACATCTTCACAGCAGGAATATTTCTACTAAATCCAAGCGCCTTTTTGAGAGGCAAAGAACCATTAAACTTTCCATCAGCATTATTTGGAGAATCCTTCCCCGCCTTAAATGGAATATCATAAATCGGACTATCAATCGTCAATGGTAATTTCTCAAATCCTAATGCATAAATCAAAGGTTTAATAGAAGATCATGACTGTCTTGGATTTCTTGCCATATCATTTTGTCCCTGAATATCCTTATTAAAATAATCCAAAGATCCTAAATAAGCGAGCACGTCTCCATTTGTAGAATCAGTATAAATCAAAGAAGAATTACTTGCCCCATATTCAAAAAGCGAAGCACTATGTGCCTTAACTGCAGCTTCAGCCAATTGCTGAATATTATAGTCTAAGGTTGTTTTTACGACAAGCCCTCATTTCTTTGTGCTTCCAGACCCATATTCCTTTTCTAGCAAATCCTTGATCCAAAAAACAAAGTGTGGAGCCTTGATATCAAAGGTACTCTTCTCAAAAGTCTTTGTCAAAGATTCAATAAAAGCTGACTTAAGTTCTTCTTCTGTTATCTTTCAATCCTCATACATTCTTCCAAGTGCAAATTCTGCTCTACCATTAGAGTATTGGATAGTATATACCTTTCCATCAAGAGTTAAAGAACTTGGAGACAAACTATTCACAAACCTAACAAAAGATTCTGCAGTTTTCTTATTTGAAAAACTTGCTGATGTAATATTTTCTCTAAACTTAGATAAAATACTAGCCTTAATATTTCATTCATACGGATATTCCTTACCCGCAGCATCCTTGATAGTAAAAGATCACATCAAAGCCGAAGATTTGTAGGGATCATACCTACTTGGAGCCTTTGGAATAGAGGCCAAGATAGAAGCTTCCATCACTGTCAAATCCTTAGCTGATTTATTAAAGTAAGTCTTACTTGCTGCTTCTACCCCATAAGCATTATTACCAAGGAAAACATAATTCAGATAAAGTTCAATAATCTTCTCCTTCATCTTATGTTTCACTTCTGTACTTGAAAGATTACTATTTTCAGCTTTAATCTGTTGCTGAAGTACATTATTAAGCCTCTTTGCCAGAATAATCTGTGTTAACTTATAATCCACTTTATCCAGAAAACTTCCATGGAAAGGCCTCTCGAGCTTCATCAAATTAGTAATCAACTGCTGAGTAAGAGTAGAACCTCAACCTCAGTTTCTTCCAAGCATAGTCATAAATCCAGCTCTGAAAATTCCCATTGGATCAAGTCCTTCATGCTCCCAATATCTTTGATCTTCAACAGCCACAATAGCATCGATCATATGCTTACTAATATTCTCAAAAGTTACATATTCTCTATTTTCATCAAAGATTTTATAAAGTTCAACTCCATTCCTGTCTGTAATAACAGTTGCTTGTGTCAATTGAATATCCTTGATCTGACTAACATCAGGCAAATGCTTCAAAATTCTGATCTGAAGATACAAAAATCCTCCTCCCATGACAAGAATAAAAAGAGAACAAAGGCTGATTATCAATATTTTTTTCCATCAAAAATTATGACTAGAAAGACTATAATTCTTTTGAGGTCTATAAGTTTCCTCTCTCTTTTTCAAAAAAGATTTTGGACTATAGGCTGATAATGGATTTCTCTGCATACTACTACAATAAATAAATCAGTATAAAACAAATAGAGTATAACTATTTACAACACTAAAACAAGAAAAAAGACCCCCTAAGAGATCTTTTTTACGATATTTATTATATCTTTTCAAAAACTATTAATTAGTGATATACATATCAAACAATCTTTGGATTAGAAGTTGAATCTGATCTTTGTGTAACAATATACTTTCCTACATAGTTCATATCTTCAACAACCATCTCCCCAGTACTTGGATCATATGACTTTACAACAGCAACATGACCTGCATAACTTCTCAACTGCTGATATACCACAATCGCTCCAATCTTTGGCATAGTACGACTTACCTTAATACCAGCTGCCTTGGCTCTTTCACTTTGAGCATTTGCATACCAATCCTTTGCATTTCCACCAAAAAGTCTTTGTCCATTCTCATCAAACATCCATGGAGAAATATGCGCAGCATACCATGTACAGTATCCAGCAGCAAAACCATTTGACACCTTCTTATTAAATACCCATTGACTCTTTGTCTTACTATTTGTAGGCACTACAACGACAGGATCTTTTTGCTGTCCTCCACTAACCTTCACTGACTGTGCAGGTGTAACTACTTTCTTCTTTTTAGGTTGAATTACTTCATCCTTAGGCAAAATAGGCTGAGGTTTCTCCAAAAGACCAATATCATAAGCCCTCTGCTCTGTCACATTAATAAAGATTTCCTGTCCTGGATAAAGCATTTCACTTTCATCAGAAAAATGGTTGAGAGTAATCAAATCATCAAGATTGAGCCTATAATATTCAGCAAAAAGTTTAAGTGTTCTCGCTGTTTTAACAACATAAGGGATTCCCTCTTCCTGATCACTTACAATCAATCTCTGACCTTCCTTAATAGGAGTATCTCCAAGCCTATTAATCTTTTCAAGTTCAGCAACTGGAATTCAGAATTCTTTTGAAATTTTTTCCAAATTATCTCAATTCTGAACAATATAATAAATTATTGAATCCTGATTATCACTACTATCAATACTCACATTATCAGGATTAATTCAAACTCTATAATCTTCTTCTCCCAAAAAAGCCTCATTAACACTAATAGGCTCCTCTGAAGAATTTCCAAATACATCAGCATAAAGCATCACTCCAACAAATACAAAGATTTGCAAGATAGTAAATAAAACCTTAGTTTTACTCGCTTTGTTTTTTCTGGTCATATACAATGATATCATAAATGGCGGAGGGAGTGGGATTTGAACCCACGAACCGATTGCTCGGTTAACAGTTTTCAAGACTGCCGCATTCAACCGCTCTGCCATCCCTCCACAAACAACACTTTAACACAACAACTATTTGTGGGTTGAATGAAATTGCAAGAAAGAGTATAGTTAATTGCACTTGATTTTCAAGAAAAAAATAGTATATTGATTTTATCAGTTCAATAGTGGCTTTTTAAATAAAAATAAAAGAAAAATTCTGAATTTATTTTTTTGTTGAGCTAAAAAATTATGAAAAATATTGATAAACTAAAAATATTCTACCCACTTATCTTAGGAAAAGATAATTCTATACTCAGAACTTCCTGTGAGCCAATCACAAAAATCACCCCAGAAATCAAAGAACTCTGAGAAATCCTACTAGAACTCATGTGGGCATACGATGGAGTAGGACTGGCAGCTCCACAAATTTGAGAGACCATCCGCATGATCGCAACCACCCAACGAAAAAAAATGCCAACAGGGAAAAGTGCTGACAAAGACTTCCTATGAGAAACGCTGCTCATCAACCCAGAGATCATAGCTATTTCAGAAGAAGTACAAAGATCAGAAGAAGCTTGCCTCTCCCTTCCTTGAGAAAAGTGATTTGTCCAGAGAGCAAAGCGAGTAGAAGTTAAATACATGGATCTAAAAGGGAAAATCCATCAACAAAAGTACTCAGGATTCAATGCCTGCATTATCCAACATGAGATCGATCATCTCAATGGAGTACTTTTTACTGACAAACTAATTAAAGAAGAAAAAAAGGAAAAATCTGACTAAAATCAGATTTTTTTAATAGTTTTTAATTTCTCTATCCATTTGCTGCTTAATAGCTCTTTCTTTGAGAACTTGTTTTTTTTCTATTTTCCTCTTAAGTTTCCCTATTCCAAGTTTCACCTTGATAAATCCTCACTTATTTACCAAAACCTCAAGTGCCAACAAAACATTTCAAGGCTTATCCAAACTGGCAGCAATTTTCGAAATCTCTCTAGCATTAAGCAAAAGTTTTCTCCTTCATTTTGACTGATAGTTTGGAGCTAAAACTGGAGAAGTTTTTTCATAAAGTGGAATATCCATATTATAAAGCCAAAGCTCCTGTTTATCTATTCACACAACAGCATTCTGAATATTACTATGAGAAGTTTTCAATGCTTTAACTTCAAATCCCTTGAGTACAATACCGGCGAAATATTCCTTTTCTATTTGATAGTCAAAAAACGCTCTCTTATTCTTTACAAGTACTTGCATTTTTTATCTTAAACAAAACAAAATCACTCTTCTTTTTATAAATATTCAGCAAAAATACAAGTCAATCTCTCTTGTCATAAAAACTTTTGACAAAAGAAAAAAAATGCTTATATTCTATCAGATTTTTTAATTTTAAAGAAAAAATGAAATCTGATCGAACACTACTCATATACTGACTCCTAATTTGATGACTTATAGCCTATATTTTCTTAACAATCCGTTTTTACCACAAAATCAAAAGAATTCAACAAACAACAGTTCGCCAATCTCGTAGCAGCATTCTCTGAGAAGTTAGTGAAAAACTTAGTCCTCTCCTACCAAATTTTCCATATCATACGAAAGATCTTGTCTTTGTAGGAAAAGGAATTGACTACATTGTATTTGATTGACTCTCAAATTGAAGACTTAGAGAAATCGTGTTTCTAGAAATCAAAACCAATACTTCACAACTCAATAAAAACGAACTACAAATCAGATCCTATCTAGCAAATTTTCCAGTCAAATATGAAGTCCTCAAAATTAAATATTAAACTTAGAAACATTTATTACAATAATCTACAAAATTTATACAAAAATCACTTGACTTTTTATATAAAATACATATAAACATATTGTCAATTTGAGATGGATAAAAAGAAAAGTACAATAAATTCAAGAACTTTAATTTTACTCCATACGGTTGGCAAAAACGAAAACAAAACTTAATCCCAAAAAATTATGGTAAGCAACACTTACAACGAAAACTCAAACAAAAATGTAAATTTTATTATCATGAAAAGATCTATTTTTACCTCAGTTGCACTTATTGTGCTTAGTGTTTTCTTCGGTTCTTGCACTAAAGAAGAAATCACAAACAATTACTACACTTCTCAGCAAGAGACATCGAAGCCTGACGAAGAAGTTATCATCGACGGTCAGGGATGGTGGACTACTCTTGAATATGTTGGACCTGAAACAGGAGAATCATCTGACCGGATAATTGGATATAACTATAAAATAGTTATTCTCTTCCTTGGGGATGAAGGTTATTCCTTCTGGAATCCTAGATTTGAAGGAACATGGGAAATAGAACCAAAAGATGCTAAACTCAAGAAGATTAAAGGATTAACTTTCAATCTTTCAGAGAGAAACTTTAAATGGTTTGATAACCGTTATACAGGGAAGCATAGATTTTATGGTATATATGGGGAATACACATTCTTCAGTGACCAGTTCTATGAGACTATGAACGAAGTTCCAAAAGCGAAGATAAAAAAGGGTAGTATTGAAAATAATAAAAAGGTCTATACTTTGAATACGTACCCAGAAATCCAATTTGAATGGCCACAGTTATCGAAGTCACGAAGAAGTAAGTAGTAAACTAAAAATCATAGTAGGTTTCCCTCTATGATTTTTTTCATAAAGAAATAAAAAAGTCTGAATTATTCAGACTTTTCTTTTTTTTCTGAAACTACCATCCAAGGATAGTGTTCCTGTACTGCTTTTTTAATATCTCTAGGCTTGATAATTCCAAACTCAGTGATAATTCCTCTAATAAACTTTGGAGGCATCTTATCAAATGCAAAATTCAATACATTCAAACCACCTGGAGCATCTTCCCATACCTCTGAAGCCAATCTCTTCTCAATATGAATATTATCATGCACATCAACCTTAAGGAGATTTCCAGCAATATACACGGGTACATTAGCATATAAAGCAGAAAGTCAAACACTATAACTTCAAACCTTATTAATTACACCTCCATCAAGTTTGATCGCATCACATCCGATCACCACACAATCCATCATCAAATCTGTTCAGCTTTCCTCATCCATCAAAAACGGAGCTACTCCATCAACAACCATAGTCGTATCAATTCCATTTTGAATCAAATCTTGAGCAGTTCTTCTTCCTTGGAAAAGAGGACGAGTCTCTGTATTATACACCTTAAATTTCAAACCTTTAGTCTTGTGAAGTTTAAGTGTTTTTACTGCTGAAGAACTATGACAATGTGTCAAAACATTATCTCCATCATGAATAATTCAAAGTCCATTCAAAACTGCTCTTTCAGCTGTTTCATTAATAAGATTGAGATAATATTCAGCTGCCTCAATAACAATCTTTTTTAAAGTTTCCAAATCAGAAGTTTGAACTTTAGCAATCTGAGCCTTAATATAGTCCATACCATTAAAAAGCATTGGCTCCGTTGGTCTTGCATCAATCAAAAGTTGCATAGCCCTATTTACAAATTCAGAATATTCTTCAAAAGAAATAAAATTCTGACTCTTTGATTCTGAAATAATAATTTCAAAGGCAGCCTTTGCAATATTTGTTGCCCCTTGAATCTTAATGTCCTTAATATCCTGAACAATTTGTTCTACATGAATAAGTTGTTGCATACTACAATAAATAATAAATTAAAGATACCTCATTATAGTGAAAAGAGCAAAAAATTGCAAAATTTCGTTTTTTTTTTATACTTAATACAAACAGATTTTATTCTCTGGAATCCTATGCGATCATCCTACTGAAAATCTACACTAATCTGACTGATAAGTTATGGAATTCTGCTCCTCGTGATCTATACTAGCTCTAGTACAGGATTTCCACTTTTAGATATGGGACAAAATAATCTGCTTTTTTTTCTATTTTTCTCATTTTTCTGGTTTATTCTCTCACTTTTACGAAATACCAAAGATCAAAATACGAACTATCTAAAAATCTGACTTATCATTGCCGAAATATACATTATCCTCTATCTTTTGATCAAACCCTATACTAATTTCACAATTAATGAGTTTATTATTCGATACAGTAGTTTACTATTGCTTTTTTTCTGAGCTACCTCAAAACAAAAAACACTAAAAATACTTTGAGTAGTACTTTGAATCTGACTCAATCTCTTAATGCGAAGCATTAATTTTTTAATGATTTATAGACAAGAAGCTCCAATAAATGAATTTATAGATAATCAAGACTATCAATTGATTCTCTTGGTTCATAATCCTGAGTTATTCCCAAGTAAACTTGAGCTCAAATCCAAAAAAAATTGAACTCAATCAATACTCTTAGATTCTTCAAAAACATTCCCACTCAAAAGATGAGAAAACTATAGTATAACGTACGAAAGTCAATCTATTAGCTGAGAAGAACTTGCCATAATAATTTCTCCAACTTGAGAAATACTCCAAATTCCAGCACAATCACTACTCTCCCTATCAACACATAACACAAATATCACCTTTAATTTCAAAATCAACTCGTGAACTTTTTTTTCAGAAAAAGAAATAAGCAAAATTCCTGAACTAAAAATCTTACAAGAAAATTATCATCAAGATCTGAAAGAGTACATTATAAAATCACTTCCTAATATTTTTCAAAACAACTCAAAATTACAACATATAAGCTACCAATATACAAAATGGTTAGCAAGATTATTTTGAACCTACCAGAACAACTACGAATATGCAAAGAGCTACCTTCCCTATCTAGATCTAGCAAAAGAACAAAAAAACTGACCAGATTTATGAGACTCAGACCGATCAAGTCTCAAAAATAACCTCCTAAAATGATGGAATAAATCAGAGACAAAATACCAAGTAAAAAACTTAAGCAAAACATAAAAAAATAACTTTTTTTTCTAACAGTTTTTTAACATTTAACAAAAATGTAGAAATCAAAAAATCTGATTGTTAACAATTAACTCATTTTTCAACATTCTTTCAACACAACAAAAAATCAAAAAATTATCAGTCCATTAAATGCAAATCTCAACATTTAACAAAAATATAAGTTTTATTCTTTATCACTATTACTAAATTTTTTATTTATTTAAATATTATTTATAAACAAAAAAAATCAAAAAATTATGTGAAAAACTTTTTTGAAAACAGAGTGCTAAAATTCTTTCTCTTGAAATTGATAACCATTTTCCTACACTCCAAAGTATTCTATCTTTTAACTTTTGATCAAATAAAATGAAAGATACTATAAAAAGATTATTAATTATTAGTTTTTTTTGACTTTTTACGTGATATCTGCTTTATACACTCATTCTTTGAAAACCAATAGTTACAACAGAATATGCAAACCTTAACTATCTTTTTTACGGAATTTTTATTCTGTTTACTCTTTACATTGCTGTGTATTATGGTATTTACCCAAAACATATTAAATTCAGTAGAGCGATTCTCTTTGTAATAGGACTTGCAGCTATTATTCTAGGAAAAACTATGCTTGCAAATAATGGTCTAGAAGGAATTTATTTTTGAGATATTGCTTGTGTATTTTGAGTAGTAACGCTTATTCTCTGACCAACTGGATTACTTTTCACCAAAAATATTAAAAAACAGAAGGAAGAAAAAGATTTGGAGATTATTGAGGTATAAATTGTAAAAAAAATCATTGATTTTCTTCAGGACTTTCATATACTGTGAGAGTCATTTAAGCCTAGGTGATGGAATTGGTAGACATGCTAGACTCAAAATCTGGTGGCTTCACGGCCGTGCGGGTTCAAGTCCCGCTCTAGGTAGTCTTTAATATCAAATGATTAATAAGGATTTCCAGAAATGGAGATTTTTTTTATTAATTAAAATTCACTTGACACATCTCGACAATTTCCTATTATCTAGTTACCAACCCCTTTTATTTTCTTATTAAGGAAAAGATATGAAGAGATTTTTTGCCACCCTTCTTATTTTTTTTATCTTAATACAAAATACACTAGTTGTTTATTGAGATGATGTGATGATAGCAGGACAAGAAAACTGATCCGTCTTAACAACTCCTGATACCAAAGAAAGTCTCCAGGAGGCAACTATAGAGGAGACTACTCATGATAATGAAAATCAATCAGGACAAGAGGATGATTCTCAGATATCACTCAATGCTTCTTGAACTGCTCAGACAGAAGAATCTGAACCTAATATATCCCAAGAAACTTCTCTTAGAAGTTCGGATACTGAATCGACAACCTGAGCTCTTCTAGATAATCTCTTTTTTTGAACTGGATATGAGGACAGTCACCGATTATCATGAGCATTTGGCTCTAGAATTCTCCAGTTAGCACAAAATACTTTAGATACAAATACAGGAACTACCCAAACCTGACAGCAACTAGCAAAACTCTTTATTACTGAATATTTTTATCATGCAAAGAATAGTTTTATTGAGATTACAAATCTCTGAGATGAGGAATACAGTTGAAGTATTTCTTTGACTGGATTCGCTTGAGCAATTGCAAAAAAAGACCTGAAATACGAAGTAACCATTCCTGCTAAAAAGTCCCTTATCCTTGCAAGGAGTAACGAATTTTTATCAGATTCCGTTCAAAAGATTATTACAAAACATAATTATACTATCAATCAAAAAACCTGACTCCAGATTTCTCTTTCTGATCAAAGTTGAATATTAGATACTTTTGAGCTTCATAAGGAGCGAGTTGCTGATATCAAAGACGTAGAAGCCTCTTTTGAAAAGGTATTGATTAACGGATCTTGGTTAACAACAATCACTAGACCTGACAGAAAGCAAAATATTTCTGGAAATTTGTCTGCAAATCCTGGAGTATACTCTACTGCAGCAGAAAATGCTAAAGATGCGACAAAACCCCAAAGGCAACCATCAAATGCCTCTCAACCACAGCAACCGCAAAATCCTCAACAGTCATGAAATAATCAGACTTGTTTCCCAGAAAATTCAGCAGGACTAGAAATACAAGAGATTTTTGCTGGGAATACTTCACTTCCAGCCTATATTGAGTTAAAGTATGACTTTGATATAACACATCAGAAGATTAGATTTACAGGGGACCTTTTAAATGAAGCTCTAACCTTTGAATGAGATGAATTTTCTGATTTTGAAAAGAATACATTATTTCTGATTACTAAGACATGATTTTTTTGAGACAATGGAATAGACACAATAATTGCTCCAAATTTAGAGATAAAAAATAGTAGTTGAACACTGATTTTAGAGTGATTTAATTGAACTAGTCGACAAGTTTTAGACACGATTTCTTTGACAAGTCTAGACAATAAAAAAGCTTATTATTATTCCGGAAGAAATCAGAATTGTATTAGAAATTTTGACGAGACAGAACCTACAACTCCAGCCTTAGAAAGGAGATTCTCATTTCTTTTTAATACAACAACTCCACAAATTCAGTACATTTATACAAGCTGAGGTTGAGGTTCATATAGTTGTCCAACAAAGGCAGATCTGTGTTGAGACACAAAAGACACTTCTTTAGAAAAGTCTGATGAAACAAAAACTCAATCCAAAAATAAAGAAAACACTAAAAGTTCAGATAAAAAGATTAAAAATTCTGATTTTGATCCTTTAAAATACGAGATTAAAATTGAAGATATCGTCTATGATCCTCCATGAGCAGACAAAAATAAGGAATCTATAACACTTCTCCTCACAAATTGATGAGAATTGGATTTAGAGAATATTATTCTAAATATTGGATGAAAAAATAAAAAGATGAGTGGACATCTTGTAGAATGAGTTCCTCAAACTTTTATAGGAAATTTCTGATTTCCCAATTCAAGTAAGGACCAAAAAACTATCCCAGTTCAGCTAAAGTTTTGAGATCATATTTTTGATACCTACTATTATAGTTTTGAAGAGTCTCTCCAGCAAACAAAAGAAAAAACTGAAAAACTTGAATGATATAAAGTATTTTCCGTACTAGACGGAGATACTTTTAGATACAGAGATGATACATGAAAACTACAGTCAGTTCGTTTATTAGGAGTAGATGCTCCTGAGAGCAATACAACAAGATATAAAAAAATCGAATGCTACTGAAAAGAGGCTAAAGATTATCTCTCTCAACTTATTAAAGGAAAGCAAGTGGAAATAGTATTTGATCCAACTCAGCAAATAACGGATAGATATGGAAGGCAAGTTGCTTATGTCTATCTAGACGGAGTATTAGTCAACCAAGATCTCCTAGAAAAAGGATATGCTAGAGAATATACCTATAAATCAGATTATTCAAAGCAGACAGAGTTTAGACAAGCAGCTACTCAAGCAAAACAACAAAAACTCTGAATGCGAAATCCATCTATCTGTGAAGATACACATGAAGAACACGAAAAGCTTCAGCAAACTATACAAAATTTAGTAATAAAAATAACAAATATTCTCTTTGATCCTAAGGGGACTGATAAGTGAAATGAAGAAATAGAACTCTCAGTCTATGATAAAAGCTGAGAAATACAACAGATTGATTTCTCAAACCAATTTTGAATATATCTTTTCGAAGATACAACATGAGAAAATCAGATTTCTTTCGATGATTTCTCATTTTGAACAGGAAAATTTAAAGATATTTGATTTTTAGGAATACAGCCAGTACAAAAAAAGCTAAGACTAAAATGAGATTTTTGACTACCAAATAAAAAATCAACATGCATAGCTCTTGTTCAGAGAGATCATGTTTTTGATATCAGCTGCTATAAAGTTTGAGCTAATAATACAAAAGAAAATCAAAAAGAAAAATCTGATTGAGGTGCCTTTTCTTGAGAAATAAAGATTTTATCTCTCCTTCCAAACCCAAAAGGAAAAGATGCTACTCATGAATTTATAGAGCTCCTCTATTCAGGAGATGGTAATATTGATTTATCCCAGAATTTTTCTCTTCTTATCAACTGAAAAACAAAGAAAAAACTGACTTGATCTATTGCTCCATTTGAGCCTACAAAAATATTCTGATCTTTCGCTCTACCAAATACTCTGGCTTGTGTCTCACTACTTCATTGAACGGAGACTTTAGATACATTCTGCTATTCTCAGCATAAAGAATGAAACATTATTGCTCAAAATAATCAAATTCTTAAGTCATTAAATGAGAAATCTCCAGAACTATTAAAAAAAATTCAGCTCAAGAGAAAAAATAATCGTTACTGTATGGTATACGAGTGAGAAGAGATAAAATGTCTCAATGCACCAAAAACAAGAATTGATCCACTTCTTAAGGTCAAACAGCAAACCATTGAAGGAGCATTAAAGGTTTTTGAGGAAATGCTGAAAAAAGACTATACGGCATTATATTACCAAACGGAGATATATCAAATTTTTGATCTATTGAAAAAGGCGAAAGCTGACTTAAAAGACTGAAAAACACAGACTCGTATTTGATTTCAAAATTATGAGCGAAAAGATTTTTCTAAAATTTACCAAGTTCTTCAGGAAAGGACGATCCTTGATACTGGGAAAGAAATAATCCTACAAATGATCAGTCCAAAACTAGTTGATTTATATCAAAAATCCTACAAAAACCGAATAAATATGGATCAATAAAAAGAAAATAGAGCTTATAACTAGCACTTAATAAACAGAAAAAATACTGAATGTTCCCTTTGAATTTCAACATAAGATTCATATACTCATTTTTCAATTGCTTTATTTATTGATAATAATTCTTATATGCAAACAAGGAAAGTTTGAGAATCGTTTAAACCTAGAAAAAAGAGTTGACTACTAGTGCGAAAATGGGGTATTGCTATTTTGTGTATTATCTGAGTTTTTGCTTTAATACATCCCTATGCTGACCATATTAAAAGCTTTTTTAGTTCTGCTGGGAAAAATGTGGTAAAAGTTGTAAGTAAAACTGTTGGGACAGAAATGAAAAAAGATTCATACTGAAATGTAAATATTGCATTGATTTGATATGGAGGAAGTACTCACGGTGGAGGATACCTTTCGGATACTATGATCGTGGCTTCTCGAAATCCTGAAAAATGAGCTGTTTCAATGATTTCCATTCCTAGAGATCTATATGTAAAAAATCCACTCTGAGGAGCTTCAAGGATCAATGCCGTATTTACTCAGCTTTATTCTCATCACAAGAGAGATCTTCATCTAGCAGCACAAGATTTTTTAAAGATGTTAGAAAAAGTTACAGGTCTCGAGATTAATTATTATGCAACTATTGACTTTTCTGGATTTAAAAAGGTCATTGATACCCTTTGAGGTATTGAAGTGAATGTACCATCTGCACTTCATGATTACAAATATCCTGACGAACATTTGAGAGGATATGATCCTCTACATGTGGAAGCTTGATGGCAGACGATGGACTGAGCTTTAGCTCTCAAATATGCAAGATCAAGACATGCTGATGGACATGCCTCAGATTTTGATCGTTCTTTAAGACAACAACTAGTTATTGATGCTCTTAAAAATAAGCTTGTTGCTTCTTGATTATCATTAGATAAAGTAAAGGATCTCTATAATAACTTGACCGAAATGGTAACAACAAATGTTAAGTTAGATGAAATGCTACGAACTGTCCAATTCCTTGATGGATTAAAAACATTTTCATTTGGAATCAATAACTCATATACTCCTACAAATTTTCAGACAATGCAAAAATGAGCGTTCGTCTATAATCCACCAAGAGATCTTGTTGGAGGAGCATCAGTGCTTGTTCCGTATTGAGGAAGTGTAGTTAATCTAGACCAATACTCAATGATCCATGAATATGTAGACTTCGTTTCTCATCTTCAAAAATTTCTAGTTGAGAAACCAACAATAGAAATTGTAAATGGAATTGATAAAGAGCAACTTCGTACAAAAAAGCTTCAAAATGCTAAAATTGCAAGTATTTTAGCGGCAAAAATGAAAAGATATGGATTAGAGGTAAAGGAAGTATCAAACACTGATCCACAAGAGTTGACTCAGATTGTTATTAATGTTCCAGGTGAAGAAGCTCAAGGGTTTGAAGGAACAGTGAATGCTATTAAAAATTTTCTTCCTATTGACCAAGTAGTGTATAATACATGAGTGATAAAGAGTATTATTGATGATTATGGTAATGAAGTGATTGTTTTCACTTGAAATGATGTCGAAATTAGATTAGGAAATGATTATCTTTCAGGATTTAAATATCCTTTACCAGAAACTTTGGATATAAAATATCGTGATTAGTTTTATTAAAATAGGAAAAGAGAAATGATTATACTACCTCCATGAGTAAAAGAAGAACAAAAAAATCTGGTCAGTTTTCTTGAGTCTCTTGAAATTCCAGTAGAAAAAATAAAGGATACTGATATGCTTTTGTGCGCTTTTGTTCATAAATCTTATGCCTCTGATTTTAAGGAGGAGTATAATCATAATGAAAGACTAGAATTTGTAGGGGATGCAGTGCTTGGCTCAGTGATAGCCAAAGCACTTTTTCTCAATTTCCCAACAATGCAAGAATCAAATATGACACTTTATAAGATAGGACTTGTTAGAGAAGAAACACTTGCTAAGGTTGCTCAAAAGATCAAGTTAAATACCCATATATTTATCAGTAAGGGGGAGGAAAAAAATCATGGGCGTTTAAAAGCTTCAATTATTTCTGATGCTTTAGAAGCATTGATTTGATATATTTTCCTGGATTTTTGATATGAAGTTGCTGAAAATTTTGTGCTTAAATACATTTATCCGGAAATCAAAGTTCTTTCAAAAGCACCTGTGAAATCTTATAAAACGATGGCTCAGGAGCAAGTCCAAAAACTTTATAAAGTGCTTCCGACTTATGAGAATATAGAAGAAAAAACTGATGAAAAGTGAAATGTTCTCCTCTATTCCGCTAAAATTATGGTAGAAAATAAGCTTCTCGCGACATGAACAGGGACAAATAAGAAAAAGGCTCAAGAAGATGCAGCTAAAAATTATTATGAGGCTACAAATCCAGATAAAAATATATAGCTCTTGACTTTTCCTTGAAAAATGAGAGTAAAAACATAAACTGCAATCAGTGTTTTATTTTTTCATATGATAATGAAAAGACCATTTAATATCGTTAAAAGAGCTTATATTTGGCTCTTTGTAGGAGTTGCTACTGCAGTACTCTCTTGGATTCTCTTTATTAGTAATGCACAGTTTTCTGAAGAGTTTACAGGAGGTGTAAATGTGACTTTTAAGGGAAATGTTCAGAAAGCTGAATTTATTGATGGATTGACGACTACTCTTGGTCAAGAATGATTTACTAATTTAAAAGTAAATCTCGAAGATGGAAATGGAGAAGTAAAAGTAAAAATCAATGCAAAATTGGAAGATGATGCTAAAGTAGTTCAGCTTTCAAAAGCTATTTCAGATTATCTTCAGACAGAAAATTATATTTCTTCTCAAAACGAAATAGTTGAGTCAGCTATTATTGGGCCAAGTGTTGGAAATTATATGCAAACAAGAGCATCTCAGGCTTTGATCTTTGGTATAATTGCAATGGCAATCTATATGATCTTCTCATTTGGTTCTGTAAGAAAATATATTAATCCCTCTATTCTTGCAGTAGTAGTAGTGTTGAGTACTATTTTGAGTATTAGTATTCCTGCAGGAGCATACGGAATCCGAATGGCAACAAACTCAACAATTCAGATTGATACAGTATTTATTATTGCAATCTTAACGATTATTGGATATGGAATTAATGATGTGATTATTATCTTTGATAGGGTAAGAGAAAATATTATTAAAGAATGAGAAAGAAAAGATACAAATATGTTGATGATCTTTGAGGAAAGTATTTGGCAAACTATGAAAAGATCAGTTGGAACCTCACTTTCAACAATTCTTGTACTGATTTGAATGTTTGTCTTTGCTACAGGAGTAGTCGCAAACTTCGCATTTACAGTTTGAGTTTGAGTGATTACCTCAGCTCTTTGTAGTATCTTTATTGCAGTACCAACTGCGTACCTTCTTCTTAAAAAATCTAAAAAATAATTCTTACAAATAAAAAAGCCTGAATTAATTTCAGGTTTTTTTCTTGATTTTTTTCTTGGTAGTCCTATAGTTGCTCTTGTTTATTTGAGATGATAACAATGAAATATATTCATTATGAGGATGAATATTGCTATTATATTCGAAAACCTGCTAATAAACCATCCACATTCTGAGCGTCTTATTCATTTCTAGAAGAGTTGAGAGATCAGAAAGATGATTCTTATGTTATTAAGATGATGGATAATCTAAAGAAGAATTTTACAGAAATGGAAGAATATTGACTTCTCAATAGATTGGATACACCAACAACAGGATTGCTCTATTTTGCAAAAACTCCTCAGATAAAACAAGCATATAAAGATTTGCAGAAGCAGGGAAGAGTTTATAAATATTATCTGTTAGAAGTGTGGTGAGATATAGGATATTGGATAAAAAAATATGGGAATAGTATTGATTTTCCCATAGCGCATCATAAATTTCAGGATGATCGCATGGTAGTATTATTAACAAATGATCTTAAAAATAAAATAAAATGAGCTTCTCACGAAGTAAAAACAAAAATAGAGGACTATAGCTATGATAAACAGACTAATAGGGCTATAGTACTTGTAAGTATTCAGAAATGAATTCGTCATCAGATCAGGAGTCATTTTTCTTCTATAGGATATCCTATTCTTGGTGATACAATATATGGTAAAAAGAAAGAAAGGTACGATGGTGATTTACAGCTTTTCTCGATTGGTTTAAGAGTAAGTTCTTAAAAAAAGGAAATGAAGTCTGATTAGAGATGATCAGATTTTTTTAATAAATCTTATTTTTTTAATAATTTACAAATTTAGTGAAATAGTGAAATTCATAAATTCATAGAAAATGTGAAAAAAATCACTAAAAATGTGAAAAGAATTTTTGACAAAAAAAGAAAAATATTTATAATTTAGAAGCTGTAATTTACAAATTTAGTGAAATAGTGAAATTCATAAATTCATAGAAAATGTGAAAAAAATCACTAAAAATGTGAAAAGAATGTTAATAAATTCATAGAATTAGTGAATTTTTTAGAGAAAATGATAAGATAATTTATCAATATTGTAATATTTATATGAAAAGCCTCGGAAGGGAATTATTAGAAAAAATAGGAGAACTCTGACTAACTCAGAAGGCTTTTTCAGCAAAAATAGGAAAAAAAAGTAGTGAAATCAATGAACTTATAAAATGAAAGAGAAAAATAACTATTGCATGGGATATCTTATTTTCAAAAGTATTAAATACTCCAGAAAAATATTGGATATATAGACAGATTGATCTTGATTATGAGCAAATAAAACAAACATGACAAGATGAAAATAATAATGATAAAAAAAATTTCCCAGATGGATCAAATTTCTCAAGATTAAGTGAAAATAGTTCTCTACACTTAGATGATCAGAATACAACTAGAGAAAAAACAACATTGGAAGTTGAATTAGATCAGATTCAAGATCAACAAAAAAAACAGAAAGCATCTAGTGTAAGGGAGGAAGATATTTCTGGAGAAAATAAATCGAGAATAGAAGATATGGAGATCCAAGATATGAAGCTTATAAATAGCTTAGATGAGTCAATAGAAGAGAATATGTCTGAAAAGCAAGAAAAAATACAAGAGAAGATAATTGATTTTATTCAATTTTAAGTATTGTCTAAATGAAGAGGTTATCCTCTTTTTTTATATTAAGTAAATGTCAAAGAAAAAATATAAAATCTATAAAAATATATTGACTTTATTGTATAAAAAAGTATAGTAGAGTCGATGTATAAAATATTCATAGCAAAAATAATGCAAAGATCTAGTAAATAGATTATTTTTTACTTTTCAGATTGAGAAACTTAAAAATGATGAAAAAAAGCGTATTATGTGCTATGTTGACTATTGTACTAAGTATTGGTTCGGTTTTTGCTGAGGTACCTAGCTTTTCTTTGGAAGCGACAAACTTGCCACATACTTTTTCTGGACAAATGACACTAAATCTCCAAGCTATTTGACAAAATCTGCCACTTTCTGGTGTGATGACGAAGTTAGAATACAATTTAACATGAGAGAATAGACCTTCTGACTTTCAATTATTCTATCAAGGTCAAAAGAAGGAAAAACAGATTTCTCAAAATCTTTTTCGTTCTAATGAAAAAATGGATTTTCCGGTTCAAGTAGTATATTCAGGAGGAGAATCTTCCTTAATAAATTTCAGACTTAAAGATGAACAGGATAAGACTCTAACAGATACTACTGTGGCTTTATTACCTCTTAAATGTTGAACTCCTATTGATTTTGATGAGGAGAAAGTACTAAGTGAAATTACTCAAAATATAAAAAGTGATAAACAGCTCTCTGAGCAAGCTCCAGCCAATGTTGAGTCTCCAGTAGTATCTAAGAAGGTAAATAAGAGAAGCTTTTACAAGCCACTCTTGCCAATATATGCAAATTGGCAATGGACACCAGAATTTACTCAATCTTATAAATGGACTCTACAAAAAGGATTCTTTGAGGATAATGTAGCTAATTATGAGGATTTTTTAAAACCAATGACGAGAATAGAACTCGCTCAAATGATTGTTTCTTTGGCAGAAATTATTTGACAGGAACCAAATATTGAGAAAAAATGTGAATTCGCTGATTTAAAGTGAACTCCAGAGGCTACAAAAGCTGCGGCAGAACTTGTATGTCAATTTGATATTATGGGAATTAACCAAGATCTGACTCCACTAAAAAATTTCAATCCTGATGAGATTGTTACTAGAGATCAATTAACTACAGTGATTTCAAGAATTATCCGAAGAGAAAAATATAATCAAGGAGGAAAGACTTTTTATGAAAAGCATATTGAAAAATTAGCAGAGGAATGACTTCTTACAAATTCATCTCCAAGCGATAAGAAAGCTTCAGATACAACACCTAATCTTGTAGAGGTAAAAGGAATTTTCTATCTTCTTCTTCAGAGGGCAGAAAAAAAGAATTTGATAGCTATACCAAATCCTGTAGTAGAAGAGACAACTGTTGTTCCAACCCAAACTGAAGAAAAAAGCTGGCGAAAACTTTGGTAAAATTAATCTAAGTTATACTTGAGTTTATTACTTGAGCTGAGTGGGATAAATTTCATTCAAAATATCTTGTAGCAGTAGAGAAAGTGGAGTCTTGATCAGACTCAAAAAGAGCTCTGTCTGATAAAGTCTAAACTTTTCTCTAAGCTATGTTCAGACCGATCATACATCCTAATACTATCTTTAAAAGCGAGTTTTTCTAATATCTTGGGATCAAAATTGAGATCACAAGCGAAGAAAACTCGCTTTTTTGTTCTATCAATAATTTTAATAAAATCTTGTTTATTAAGGTTAACTGTTGGGCTAAGGTTTAAAATGCAGTATTCATCATTATTTTTCTTATTATCGTTATCAAAAGATTTAAAAAATTCCAGTAATCAAGTACTAAAATCTTGAACCAATTCAGGTTTTTCTTTAATTTCTCAGTCGTTAAAAAATTCTTCAGCTACACTATAGGAAAAGATATCTCTAAGTAACAGATTTTTTGCATTTTTAAGTAAAATACGACTCAGAAAATGGGTCCCCTTCATTATTTGACTTCAAATACCTCCCCAAATCGCAAAATTCTTCTTAATAATTGTTTTTGCATATAGCAGTGGAATATTCCATCAATTATGTGGAAAAGATCTTGTTTCATCTATAACCTCACCGCCACCAAAAATCTTAAAATACTTGCTATAAGGATGAAATCAGAGGCTAATCGCTATATGAGAAAAAAATCTTCTAAATTTTTGCGGCAACCAAGAAAATCGATCATCAAGAGAAAAAAAACTGATTTTCTCCCGGTCTACAACTACTCATTCTTTCTTATATCGAGTAGTAATGAATTTTTTATTTCTTTCTATTCGTTTTTCGACCCAAAGACGATTTCCTACTTCAATAACAAGGTGTTCAACAGTATAGCGAGAAAAAATCTCCTTGATTACACCAAAAAGTAGGAGTTCATCCCCAAAATTTTTATATCCGTAATAACCTTTTAAATAAATTTTCATCGCAAGCAGTTGTCTAAATCTTTCAATAATTTTTTCGCAAACTAATTACATTTTCAAAGAGAGAAACAATTGTTAGTGGTCAAACTCATCATGGAACTGGAGTTATATATTTGACTTTCCCTTCCACAGATTCAAAATCGATATCTCCTGCAGCTTTACCGTCCAAATGTCCATATCAAATATCAACCAAAATCTGATTCTTTTCTTTATTAACATAGTTCTCATTTACAAGATGAATAATTCCAGTTCCTGAAAAAATATATTCAGCTTGTTGACATCATTCCTGAATTTCTTGCTCAGTATTTGATATGTCAAAGCATTGTACAATTGCTCATCTTTTGAGACATTCTAGAGCAAGTGGCTTTCAAACAACAATACTTTGTCCAATAATGGCAACTCTTTTACCCTTAAGATTTCAGAGCTCATAATAGTCAAGTAAGCTCATAACTGCTTTTGGAGTTGCAGGAGTAAAAGAGATAAAATCAGCGAAACTTTTCCCAACAAGTCCTCATCAGAGTCCATCGATATCTTTGGTTTCACTGACTGCAGATACTAGTCTATCTCTCGCATGTTTCAAAAAATCTGGCAATGGCATCTGAATCATAATTCCAACACACCTTTCATCAAGATTAAGTCTATCAATAAGTTTTAAAACCTGATCTGTATTTTCGTATCTTCTCACGATATCTTCAGATAGATCCTCAAATATTCAAAGATTCTGATCTCTATATTCTTGTCAAAAAATGAAGGCTGGTAGTCAGATTTTTTGAGCAAAAGCTTGCTTATTTCTTACATACACAGCTGATGAACTATTTGTCCCAAAAAAGAGAATTGCAACATAATGCTTTCAATCAGAAAAGTATGTTCAAATATCAGATTTTAGTTTTTTGGTATGGAGTTCAGCTACCGGTTTTCAATAAAGCAACATCGCTTAAAGTGAGAAAATAAAACTCTATTTGTTAGTTAGGATCTCTAGTGCTTTTTTAAGTTGATTATCAATTTTCTTTTCAATATACCCTGTCATGTCAAATGCTACTTCAATATCAGGAGTGATACCTATTTTATCAATACTTGTTCACTGAGGTCAAAATCGTTTTCCGACAGTATATTTGAGTGAGGTCTGATCATCAAAATCTTTTAAAGTCTGAATAGTTCCTTTTCAAAATGAAGAAGTCCCCAGAATCTTAACATTTGATCCCTGTTCTCTGAGAGCTAATGCTAATATTTCACTAGCACTAGCACTCATTTTATCTATCAAAACTACAATTGGGAACTCTTTTAGTTCACCAAAACCCTTAGTACGATAATCAGCCTTTTGATAAGTATAAAAATCTGTTTTTACCACAAGAGTTCAAGGTTCTAAAAAATGGCCAGCTAAATCAACAGCTACCGGTAAAAGTCCTCCACCATTTCCTCTCAGATCAAGGACGATCCCAGAGACATTTTCATTGACAGAATCTGATATCGCTCTTGTTAGAAGTTTATTTGTCTGTTCTCAAAAGATAGATATTTCAATATATCAAATTTTTTGATTATTGTGAGTTAGAATTTTCGATCTAACAGAGGGTACATCAATAGTATCTCTCTCTACTTCAATCACTAAATACTGATTCTCTCAGCTATTTTGAGGTCTTTCAATTCCAAATTTAACCTTTGTTCATTTTTTCCCTCTAATGAGACTTACTGCTTCATAAGTAGTTAGGTTTTTTGTTTCACCAGTTCCTATCATTATAACTCTATCTAGAGGGAGTAGCCCTGCTTTAAAGGCGGGAGATCCTTTTATAACCTCTTCAATTTGGATATAATATTCTTTTTTCCCAACAACTGCTCAAATACCCTCTATTTGTCCTTCTCATTCAAGTTCATGCTGAAGCCCTGAAAATTCTACAGCATCTAAGTAGGTAGTATAGGGATCTCCAAGTCCGTCAACATATGCTTTAACAGCAGAGTCTAGCATTGATTTTTCTCCACTTAAAAGGAATTTTTGATCAACATATTCCTGGTTTAATACTTGTTGGATTTCCTCAAAACGCTCATACTTTTTGATAAAATGCTCAATTTGATCATAAATCGTCTTATTGTGCGAAGAAATCCAAATGAGCATAATTCAGCTTCCTAAAAATATTCCACCAATTGCAGCCAAAAGACAAGAAATCAGATTTTTTTTCTTTATTTGCATTAAAATCTTGTATCCAGATTAAAAAACAATAGACTAAGTGTAGCTATTTACTCCTCTTTTGCAATGAAGAAATTAGAAAAAAAAACAAGCAAAAATATCAGACCAAATCTCTATGATTATCTCAAAGTTTTTGCAATCATAGCGATGATTATTGATCATATAGGATATTACCTTTATCCAGAACTTGAAGTCTTGAGGTGGATAGGAAGATTTGCTTTCCCAATCTTCTTATTTCTTGTTTGATTTAACGGAAAATATACTTGGAGTCGAAAAGTTTTTTATTCTGCATTGATCGTTCAATGTGTTATGCGGGCAATGCTGTTTTATACAGGAGCTGGAAGTTTTACGCTCAATATTCTTTTCTCAATTCTCTTGGCAAGGGGAATATTAGCTCATCTTGTTCCAAAAATTCAGAAGAAAGATAGGGGCTTTCTCATCTTTTGTGTCTTGTTCTTCGCTTGTGCTCACCCTTATTTGAGTCAAATATTAGATTATTGAAGTCTTGGATTTTTCTTTGCTCTTGCATGAATGATAACTAGATATTATTCATATTACTTTCGAATAGTTTGACTTGTGTTCATTTGACTCCTGGTAAATACTCAAGTAGTCTTTCGCTTCTGAGATGGAAGTTTTCTGAATTCTCAAGTCATAGGACTTGCATTAGGATTTTGTGTTCTAATTTTACTTTTTTATCTCCTTTACAAAAATAATCTTCCACTAAAAACCTGAAGCTTTCTTGATAGAGTTATCCTTTGGATTTCCCGCTATGCGCTCTCGATTTATGTGGGGCATATTTTGATCCTTTTAATATGAAAAATACTTTGAGAAATTTGATACCTATTGTTTATTTAAGAAGTTCTTAACTCTAACTTCTCTAGATTAGCTAATAAAATACTACCATAAAAATCGAAAAAAGAAATCTGAATTATTTACCTTGTATTTATTCAGATTTTTTCTATACTAAAATATCGTTTTAATCACTAAAAAATATTAAAAAATGCAAGAAACTGTATGTACAAGTGTTAACTGATGCGCAAGAATTGAAGATACATTGCCAAATTTTGACCTTACACTTTATAATCCTCTTACAGATGATGTAGAGAGAAAAACAATCAATGACTTTAGAGGAAAATGGCTTGTACTCTGCTTTTATCCAGCAGACTTTACCTTTGTTTGTCCAACAGAACTTAAAGATCTTAATCAGAAATTTGAAGAAATCCAGCAGATGGGAAATGTTGAAGCAATGGTAGTAAGTGTTGATTCAGTATTTTCACACAAATCACGAATTAACTCTGAAGAGCTCCTCAAAGGTTTTAAATTCCCAATGGTAAGCGATAGAACAACAACTTTATCAAGATATTTTGGAATTCTCAATCATGATTCAGGAAATTCAGAAAGAGGAACTTTCATTATTTCTCCAGATGGAGTGTTGAAGACTATTGAAATCCATACTGATGCAGTAGGAAGAAGTGCAAAGGAACTTGTTAGAAAGCTCTATGCACTTAAATTTGTGAGTGAAAATAAAGGACATGCATGTCCAGCAAACTGGGAACATGATATGAAGACAATGCAGCCAACTATCAAAAAAGCTGGAAATGCTTGAGAAACACTCTCTTAATTCAGATTTTTAGTTACTTACTATATAAAAGAAAATGAAAAAAGGTTTTTATGCGAATATTGAGCAAGAAACGCTCGAAAATCAGAATTTTAGAAAAGTTCTTTATACCGCAAAGGGATTGCAGCTTGTGCTTATGGCGTTACAACCAAATGAAGATATCTGAGCTGAGATTCATCATGAGAATGATCAATTCTTTAGGTTTGAATCAGGAATTGGGGAGGTACAAGTTAATGATACGGTTTATGAGGTTGAAGATGGAGATGTTATCATTGTGCCAGCTGGTGCAAAGCATAATGTAATAAATACTTCAGACAGTGAATTATTGCAGTTTTATACTATCTATTCTCCTGCTCACCACAAAGATGGAGTGATCCACGAAACAAAAGCAATAGCAGAGGAAGCAGAAGAAAATGGGACAGATGAATTTGAAGGAGAAACAACTGAATAATTCTTTTAAAAGATAAAAAAGAAACCTGAATGTGATTTCAGGTTTTTTTCATATCTTCTCTAGAGAAAAATAATTTTACTCTTCAATTTCAACAACAATCTTTTCAGGAACAAGCGCTTTCGGAATAATAATCTGAAGAGTATTTTCAGGTGTAAGTTTACTATGAATTTTTTCAAAATAGATCTGGGCTGGCAGATCGATAATCTGATGAAGCTTCCCCCAGTAGCATTCCTCTCTAATAGAAACAAGATTTTCTTTTACTTCAGGATTACTTCTTTCTCCCTCAATCAATAGCTTATAATCTTCAATTTTTAGTGATAAAGATTCCTTTTTTACTCCTCCAAGTGGCATAATGATTAATAATTCTTGAGAGGATTCATACATGTCATAGGGGATGTGTGGGATTTCTTGCATATTGCTCAATTATAATGATAGTAAAATTAAAGAGGAAGCTTCATGATTCTTGTAATTTCTTTTTTGGCTCATTCTGGATTTTTAATATAGTGAAGCACAATTTCTCACTGGTCTGCTTTATCTCCCTCAGAGAGAAAGATAAGGTCTCCATTATTAAAAATATTATACAAGAAAGAATGTTTCTCAATTGATATAGTTTTGATATTCATGACATTACTTGTTTTGATATCTCTTGCCATGATTCAGGACTGATTATATCTTGTTAGGTATTCTGGAGTAATAATTGAAAAGTCCATAGTATAGTCAATATAATACTTCAATAGAGGGGAGATAACAATCAGATAGCTTAAACTAAAAGCTCCTAAAAGCCACCGTCTCACTTGTCAAAATTCACTCAGTCCAAAAAATATTGTCAAGTCTAATACTGCAAAAAGCAAAGTCCATCCTAGCACAGGAATCAAAAATTTTACAAGCAAAAAGAGGAAACTCTTCTTGAGAACAAAAATATTTTTTTCTCAAAACTTCTCAACAGCTTCACTATAAGCCTCTTTTTTTCGCTCAGTATTAAAGTTGGAAAAGATCTTCATAGCTAGGATATCCTTAGAGACTAAAAGGTCTTCCAATCAGGTAAAAGCCTGAGGAATACTTTACCTATCATATAGTTATTTGGAACAAGATAATTTGCTCATTTATAACATTTTGCATGAAAACAGTGAAGAGAATCTGTTGTATTACCTCTATTGTCTCCCATTACAAAGTATCCATTTTCTACTGGGAATTCATCTCGACCTTCTTGAGGAACTGTTCTAGCATCTGGAGCAATATAATCTTCCTTGAGTGCAAAGCAATAGTGTCCATTGCGTGATTGAATAGTTCCTGTTTGGGTTTCATCATTACAAATATAAGTTGCATTGTCTACAAATTTCACAGTTTCTCATGGAAGCCCAATAATTCTCTTAATAAAAGGAATATTCTTTCCAGGAGGGACAAATACGATTACATCTCCTCTTTTAAGAGTTCAAAATCTCTGAGAAACCTTTTCGACAACGATCCAGTCTCCTGGTTCAAAACTTGAAGCCATACTGTATCCTACAACAGTATATGGAGTTCCTACAAAAAGCCTAACAAACAAAATAATTCCAAACACAAAAATCAGGAATACAATAAGATCAAAAGATTCAAGTCAGATTTTTTTCACTTTAGTTAACAGGTTTGCCATATGAATAATACTATGATAATGTATAAAATTTTCTTAAAGCTACGAGATTTCTAAAAAGGAGTCTCATCTTCACTCATTTCAAGGAGTGGGTCTCCAGCGATTTCATCGCTATTTGCCAGTTTTGTATCCAAAAAGATGAAATTATTGAGCAAAACTTCAGTAGAAAACCTATCATGTCCTTCAGAATCTTGCCATTTTTTAGTTCTTAGTCTTCCTTCTACATAAATTTTTTTACCTTTAGTTAGGTATTTCCCAAGGATGTCAGCTTGATTTCCATAAGCTACACATCTATGATATTCACTATCCTCTAGAATATTTCCTTCAGTATTCTTATATTTCCTATTGGTTGCGAGTGAAAAGTTAATTACTGGGGTATTTGTGCTTTCAATGAGTTTGAGCTGTCCAATACTAGTGGCTCTTCATATTAGCATTACTTTATTTAGATCCATAATCTCCTATCAGAGAAAAAAATAAAAATCACAAAATCTCAGCTATAACTTAGCTATTTTCAGATAAAAAGCAACAGTTTTTTGCTTTTTTGAGAAGATTTATGTATAATTAGCAGTGAGTTTTACTTACTCTCAAACAATAAAATGTCTGCTGCAGAAATACAGAAAAATGAACTCCTTAATGGACAAGATAAGTTAGAAAAAAAACTGAATCAAGCCCCAGAACAATTTCAAAATGAGATTGAAGCCAATACTGCGCTTAGTGGAGTAGAGAGTCAGATTACGACTTCAACTGCTAAAAAAGAAGCTTCAAAAATGGCTTATGCTATGGAAAATCAAAAATTTGAACAGCTTCCTTTGACCAACTATAATGAAATTATCCAAAATACACCTCTTCATCAAAAAATCCTCACTGTAGTCGCTATGCCTGAATTTAATGATCATCCGGAATTTAAAGGCAAGACACCAGAGCAAAGAGCTGAATACTTATTTAGAAAGATTAATGTCTGACTTCTTCATTTTTATACAAAAAAACTTGATATTTCTGCTGGAGAGCCAGTTCCAGAGTATCTTCATAAGGTAATTCTTCCAGCAAGTGAATGGACATTGATGACGATGTTGAAATACAATAAACATGAGAACAATGTTAATTTTCTCTGAGAATTAACTAACTTTTCAATGAATAGTATTTCAACAATGCTCACAGGAGTAACATCACTGGCTAAAAAGTTTACCTACCCTTATCAACAGGCAAAAAAACTGATGAATGTTTCAGATTTTCTTTGTTTGCCAAAAAATAGATCTGCATTACAAAATCTCAAAAATCCTTATGATTTCTATGAAAAAGTAATGCAAAATCCTATCTGGGAAAAGGATAAATTAGACATCAATAAGATTACTTGGTCACAATTTAATCTTCCAGATTTAAATGGACAGGAACTTTCTCAAACAGAATTAGAGCAGAAGCTTGCTTCTCAAAAAAATAAACTCCAAAAAGAAATCTGATCAATTCAAATGGTAGAATCTCCAGAAACAGTAAAAAAGCTACTCTGAGTATTGAAAAAAACTGATACTTTTTTTGAGCAAACTAATGCATTATCTAATAGTCTACTTGACAGCTTAGACAAGTATAATTGAGTTGATACAACACTTAAAAATACTTTTTGATTTGATATGTTTGAAGCCGTTAAATCTTCTAAATTTTTGACTGGAATTTTAAATTTTGTGTTGAGTTTATTAGGGTTTTCAGGTGGAATTACTGGGCTGGAAAGATCATGGAAAAAAAGAAAAATTGATAAAGAGATGACTGCTCCAAGGAGAAAACTCATTTCTGAATCCTACGAAGAATATGTTAATGATAAAAAAACTGATGAAAATACCGCAAAAAACTTAGTCAAAAACTACTGAATTGAAAAGCTTCCAGAAGATCAGATTGCTAAATTTAATCTTGATCTGCCAAAAATTCAGGAGATTATGGATAAGAGGTTTCTGTCTTGAGATGGTGCAGGGCAAATAAATCCTTATACTCTTCTCGCAATAAAAACCGACCGTTTTGATGGAAAAGATTTTTTAGTTGAAACAAAAACAGCAACTGGAGAAATAAATTACAAAATAAAACCAGAATTATTTTCTGATTCTACAAATAAAGAACTATTTCTTGATGCTTACATGACAGTAATGTTGACAAGTTTCTGAAATAATCCTGCTTTCTTAAAGCAGGCTAGCGATGCTGATAGTTTAGCATTTTGTCTTTTTTCTGGTCTCGTAATCCAAAAAGACAATATTATTGATGGGATGAAGGCTGAGGCTATCCTCCCAGAAACCTTTTATAAAAAACTAGAAACTCAGCAGGAAAATAATTGACACTCAGAAAAAGAAGAAAACTCTGACTCTAATCAATGAAAAAATACCAACAAGATTTCTGAGTCGTGAGAATCAATAGACAAAACTCTTGCCGATACATTAGCAGATTTGATTATCCAATGAGAAGCTAGGGAAAATTACTGAGCTGTAAATAAAAAAGACATTGATGGAGTATCGATCGGACTTATGCAATGGCATAAAGTGAGAGCTGGAAATCTTCTTAAAAGACTGAAAGCAAGAAATCCAAAACTATTTGAAAGTATTATGACTGATCCTCTTTTTGATAATCTAGCGCATGCATGAGATGTTGCTTGGCAGGATAAACATGTAGATCAATTTAAAGAATTGATGAAATATCCTGAATTTCAAGACGAAATGAAACAGCAGGTAAGAGACGATGTTTTAGTATATGTACGTCAGATTAAGAGCCGAGGTATTACTGATCCAAGAGCTATTTTAGCGATGGGAAGAATTTATAACGCGGGAAGTTGATTTGCTGAACGTATCAAAGATAGCATACTAAAGAAAAACTGAAACATTAATGACTATCAAACTATTATCGCTGAATATAATGCAACAAAGCACGGTAGAAGTTATAGAATCTTTGATAAAAAAGACAAGACATGAGAAAGCTATGCTCAAGTAATCGGAAAGTATAGTGTGGACAGATCGACAGCAATAGTTTAAGATAGAATTAGACTGATCACACTATAAAACTAGTAAAAATAAAAAAAACTAATTCAGAATTTTGAGAATTAGTTTTTTTGATCAGAATATTATAATGAGATCGTTATATAATATTGACAACAATCTTGATGATTGCACTTGAGAGCATTGCAATACAGAGTCCAACAGCTACACCAATTAGTGTCCACTGGGCTTTTTTCATAGCTTTTTTGTCCCCATCTCAAGTGATAACCTCATAGCCAGCATAAATTGTAAGTCCCATTGCAATCGCTCAGAAAGACCACCATAGGTAGTCGTTGATCAAATTTAGTGTAGAATAAAGAGTCTTTTCATTTCCAACTACGGCATTTGCACTACTTCCCTTTGCTTTAATATAAATGTCATCATTTTTTTCTCATAGATCAGTAGGAATTTGTACTGTTAGATTGGATGCCTCAGTAATAGTTCCAAAAAAAGGTAGTAAGCCAACTCCAAGGAGTAAAAAGCAAGAAAAGATTTTCTTCATGATTCTTCAATCTAAAATAAAAACTAAGAAATGCCGGTTAAGGTTGTCTGTCAAATAGAGCTAATAAGTCTGATAATGACTACACTTGAAAGCCCTAAAAGGATTCCAAGCACAATATACAGAATATTTGAATAAATTTCTTTCGGATTCTCTCCCTTTGATGCCTTAACGACATACATTACTCCATTATAGATAATCATAGTGATAGAAAGAATGATTGTCAGTCTCAATAAAAATTTAGAAAACTGAACTAGAAGAGATGGTCTTCTTTTCTTTTCAAGTCATTTATCTAGACTCAGACTAATTTCATTTCCCTCTCTTAATACATAACTTCATACCTGATCTTTGCTTGTTCCAATATCTCCTCCTCCAATTACATGATTTTGCTGAATCGATGGATTAAATGCTTGTTCTAACAGGTCATGAGCAGTACTCCCTTCAGTAGCAAAAGAAGGATTTAGTGTTAGTACTCAACTTCCTCAGAGAAGTATTCATGAAAGTAGTAAAAATTTCAGTTTTCTCATTTTTTAGATTTGAGCAAGTAAACTATCAGCTTCTTCGAGTTCTTTCTCTCTACTTTGATTTTCCTTAGCTCCGAGTTCTGCTTGAGCTCTGTAATAAGCTTCAGCATTAAAAGCTTGCTGATATTTTTGATTGATCTCAGCTTGTTTTTGGGCGTATTTCTGGTTGATTTCTTCAAGCTTTTGTTTTTCTCTTGTGAGAATATCCTTGAGCTTATCGATCTGTTCTTCATTCATGATCTCAAGCAGATTAAACCAATTTTGTTTTTCATCAACACCAGCGAGCGATTTCGATTCCAGAATAAGCTGGATGAGCTCAGGATCCTGGCTCAAAACTTCGTCAGCAATATCAAAATTCTTAGCTACTTGCCAGAGGTTTTGAGGTAATAATTGTTCGATAAGTGATACAGTTGTCATTGTAGATGCTAATTTATCAAAATAAAGCAGATTTTATTTTTTCCCATCGGGTTTTTGTTTTCTCAGTGGGAGACTCAAGATGAGATTTATTTATTTCTTTTTTCTCGAGAGTTGAATCAAGTTGAGTCGCTAAAATATCTTCAGCTGCCAGTTCCTCATTACGATGATACAGATCAGATTTCTTTTGGATTTCTGGCACTTTCCTCATATTTTCTTTCATTTTCCTTATTTGAGAAGCGGAAAGTCTCTTTACTCTACCTCCTCATCAATAACTTTCTTGCATTTTATTATTGTTAAGCAGATAAAAGATTTAAGACTGAGGAGCTTGAACTTTCATCACTGTCTCGACTTCCTTAGTATGAACTAGTCATTTATCTGTTAGTTTTTTCGCATACTGTGAGATTGAGATCATTCCAAGAGAACTTGAGGATTCAATTAAGGCTTCTACTTGGCTAATATCTCACTTCTTGAGGTGATTTTTAACAGCAATAGTATTAAGCAAGAGCTCAAATACTCCGATTCTTGAGTCAGTGTTTGCCATTTTTACTAACATCTGAGACTGCACTCAGAGGAGAATATTAGCGAGCCTAATCGCCACATTTTCCTGCATATTTGCTGGGAAAAATGAGAGAAATCTGGTCAAAGTATCAGCAGCAGAGCTAGTGTGTAAAGTACTAAAAACTAAGTGTCCACTTTCTGCGACACTAAGCACAGTTTCTGCGGTCTCAGTATCACGAATCTCTCAGACAAATACGATATCAGGATCTTGTCTCATGAGTCCTTTGAGGGCATTCTTAAAAGATCGGCTATCATGTCCAATTTCTCTTTGAGAGATAATACATTTATTTTGCTTAAAGACGAACTCAATCGGATCCTCAATTGTCATGATATTTTCGTTTCTGATTGAGTTAATATACTCAAGCATTGCGACAATTGAGGTTGATTTTCCACTTCCTGTTGGTCAAGTAACGAGGAAAAGTCACTTTTTTGCAGTTAAGATACTAGATTTTAGAGTATCTGCTTGATTAGAGAACATCATTTCCTCCAGTCTTTTAACGGTAGTATTGATCTTTCTCATCACGATTCAGATTTTCCCAGTTTCAAAAAATGCGTTTACTCTATAGGTTGTTCCATCCTTTCCCTCGTAGGCGAAATCGCTCTCTCTATCACAAATAAATTTATCAAAGCTCTGAGTGTTATTTTGAAATAGTTGCTTCAAAATAACCTCCATCGTTTCCATGTCTAGAAGAGGAAGTGCTTCGTCTTTAATAATATCCCCATTGAATCTATACGAACTTCTTCCATGACAGGTCAGATGTATATCAGACACTCATGGATTCGATGAGATAGTTGAAAGTATAGAGTCAATATCAATTCTAACAGTATTCATGCAGTTAGTCAGAAGCTAAAATCTTCACCCTAAAGTATACTCATAATTCTAGATTTGTCAAAAAAATCGCCACAAATAAAAACCTCTTTATTTACATTATCAGATTTATATATTTAATAGGAGTTTTATTGTATATAAAAGATGAAAAAAATCTGATTTCTATGAGTTATCTTTCTAATTTTCTGTTGTTTTTTGCTCTGGAGAGCATATTTTAAAACTACTTCAGAGTATCATCTCTCAGATTTTTTCAGTTTTAGAAATTGGGATGCTATTGGTGTGCAGCTGGAGATAAATAGTTCTACTCCTCATAGCTCTTTTGTCTGATATCTAAGCTGAGAGTTTGCTAGATATTCGGGTGACCTTGATTGAAATATAGCAATAAATTTTCAACAAAAAACAAATAAACTCTGATCCAATCTTTCTCTATCCACTACTAGTCAAATTTTTTGGAGAAAGGATAGTGTATATGTTTATCCCTCAGTGCTAGAAATTTTTTGATGAACTGGTAATATTGTAAATAGTTTTTATACTAAGATTTCATCTGATTTAATTGGGAAAGTGTGGCAAATTCCTCGTAAGGAGATTAATCTTTCCTCTAAAAATATACAGCTATTGATTAAGCTTTTTAATACACTGAGTAATAATGATCTATCAGGTGTAGTAACGATATTGCAGGAATTGCCACAGTTTTCGTGATGAGTACTTGTTACAAGCTGATATGAATGATCTGTTTGATCTGAGAAACTTCATTCATTTACTTTGCAATGAGATCATCATATCTTTTGATTGAGCCTTCTGAATTTTCCGCAGCTGGTGAGAATCACAGGAAAGCTTAATCAATTTGATTATACACTTGATCTTTCTCAGAAAAAAGAGCAAAAAATCTGATCATTGGAGATAAAAAATCGCTTATTTTCAAATGAAAAAGCTCAAATTTCTTTCTCTCTATTCCCCCTTAAAGAAAAAAAGTCTTTACAAATACTTCCAAATACCTATAGTTCTTTGCAACACTATTTAGAAAATCTGAATAGAGCCTTTTAATTCTTATGATTAAATAAGATGAAAATTAAACAATGATTGTATCTTGCTGGAGCTGGTCTGTTAACGCTCGTGGCTGCTGCCTGCGGAAATAAAGCTCCAGAGCTTAGCTTTGAGGAGACATTAGCAGTCTACAATAAGCAAAATGAGTCTATTTCTAATCTTGTTTCTTTGATGACTTCTGATGAGCTTTCTCAGACTTCTACAAAGGGGACTATTAGTCTAAATGTTGCTAAGCAAGGTGAGGGAAAGATCGTAGTAGATAGCGAATCTTTTACAAACCCAAAGACAAAAGAAGCTGAGGCGTCTTTGGAACTTAATGCAGATGCAAATATTTCTGATGAATCTGCGGGTATTGTAGGAAAGATTGCAGCTAAGCTTGGATTAAATGTTTTGATTCAAGATGCGAAACTTTATCTTAAGCTCTCAAATCTAGATATAACCGCAGATGAAAAGAATCAACAGGAGATTGCTTTCTTAAAAGGAATGGTTGAAGGATTCAAAGGAAAGTGGATTAAACTTGATAATCAAGAATTCGCTACACTCCTAGAAACTTCTCGAAAATCTGGCGCTCAAAAATTTGATCCAAAGGAGTTTATAACAAATGATCTTTATAAAAATCCAACTTCAACAACCTACGAAGGGCAACCAGCTTGGGAAGTTGATCTTGATCAAGAAGTACTCAAACAGCAAATCAAAAAGGTGATGGAATTCAGCGTTAAAAATGCTGCTGCTAGCTTAACAGGAAAAGAGGCTCAGGAGTTCAAACTTCATGAACAAGAACTGAATGCTCAGATTGAAAAAACTCTTGCAAATCTAAAAATTGAAAATACTGATGCATATTTTGTGATCTATGCAGCAGATAATGTAAAATGGGTTGCAAAAAATACTGACATTAGCTTTGATGGTGGAAAGATCAATATTCAGCAATCAGTGACTGCTGATGCCTCAAAAGGAAAGATCACGGTTACTCCAGCTAGTGAGCAAAGTAAATCTGAAACTATTCTAATAGATTACACTGTAAAAGAAGTTAATAAGACAAAATACGACTTTATAGTGCTTATTTCTGATGGGACAGCAAACTCAAAAGTAGTAAAAATTGAAGGATCTTTAGCTCTTGCTCTTTCTGAGAAGGGATTCTCTATTAAGCCAGATTTCTCAGTTACTTATCAAGATGTTACTGCAAAGGTTCAGGGAGAATATAAAGTAAATCTAATTGATTCTCATACATTTACTGCTCCAACCGAAACTATTGATGCTGCAAGTATTCTTGGAGGATTAGTTCCAGGTTTAGAGAGTAGTGATACTGATTTCTCAGGAGATGAGGAAGAAATCATCGGTCTTGAAGAAGTTGCTACTCTTACTGGTGCACAAGCAGCTACGAGAGATACTGCTAGACAAAAGTATCTTGCTGATTTGGCGAGTGCTATAGAAATCTATATGGCCGCTAAGGGAGAATACCCAGCTCAACCAGCAAATGGAGATACTTCAAAACTAACTGTCTTCGTAGAAAAGGGATATCTCAGAGAGCTTCCATCAGATCCACTAAAAACTACAGCTGCTGTTAAAGTTGGAAACGACAATAAAACAAATGGAGCTCAGGGACAATTCACTTATAGATTGATTAAATCAAAGGATGGTAAGGATGCAGGATCATACCTTCTTGCTGCGAGAGCAGAAAGCTTAAATATCGCAAATGCTACGAGTAAGATGCTTGAGTCGGTATCTAGCTCAACAACATCAAGAAATTTCGAGGATCTATGCGAAACTATTACAAAAGATTCAAGCAAGGCAACTTCTACTTCTCCAGACCCTAAGACTAAATCTTGTAATGTGAAGGGTGAAGAAGATTTGAGATATGTTCTTGTTAGATAATTACTCCTAACCAGAATAAATAACTAAAAAGCTGACTTTCATTCTTGAGAGTCAGTTTTTTCGCTCTATTAGTTTATCTTAAGTTTTAAAAAATCAAAAAAGAAATCTGATTTCAGATTCTTTTTATTGTAGAGCATCTAGTTTTCATCTTTTTTTATTCTCGGAATGATTAAACTATTGCTTATACAACCCATTGGATCGATCTCTGCGAGGAGATAGCCAAGTAAGCTACTAGCATATGCTCCCGTTGGTAGTCTAAACTTGAGTAAGAGATCTCAGTTATCCCATTTCCACTCTAACGATTGAGGAACTACTCGAAGTGGTCTCCTAAAGCCATAGAGCTTATAAAATCTAGAGACCTCTACCCCATGAGGGAGAAATTTGCTCTGTTTGATCAGTTCTTCGTCCCACTTTCTTGCCTCACTTCCGCTTGGTGCTAAGAGTTGGTTATCTCCTACGACACATCCTGTAGAAAACCACTTCCCTTCCTCATAGTTACTCACAAAACTGAAATGATCAGGTTCAAAAAAATTTGATTTTTCTTGTTCTTGCTTGCATTTCCAATAGTCGAAATGATGAAGTTTCCCTCCTTGGTATACAGCAACTTTTGTGCCAAAGGCATTGTACTGATTTACCATAATATCTCAGTCTAAAATCTTTTTTCCATTATTAAATCTTTGGAGTAAGAGTTCATTAAACCATAAGCTTCCAAATGCTTGGAGTTTAAATCTTACCTCATAACTCAGTTCCCCTTTCACTCCGTCAATAAAGAGTGGTTCTATTTTTTTATAGTTCTTGTTTCCTTTTCAGAATCTTTGCACTCAAAAAGCATTGGGAAATCCAGATTTTTTTACCTCTTCGATCTTTTCTTCGAGTGTTTGTATTTGTCCATTATCTAATGTACTCCTCTTTCTCAGCCTAATTTCAAAAAGATTTCCCTTATTCTTTCCAACAGCAAGAGGTTCTGTGTGCCAGTTTGAGCTGAGAAGTCTTACTTTTTGTTTGAGAAAATGAGAAATCTGATCAATACCTCAGCATTGCTTGATTTTCTTTTTGTAGATACTAAGCCGCTGCCTAGTTATCCCAGCTTTATCCTTGAGCCCCGCAATGCCGATATCTTCTCTTTTGAGTGGAAGATTCTGGATGAGGTGTTCAACGACTTCCATAGTATTGATTCCTCTCTTTTCAAAGAAAATATAGTAGCTCTCGCCATGTCCACACGGAACTTTTTCTAAAACCTCCTCAACGATAAAATCTTCGATCTGCTCCTTAAATACAAAATGCATCAGCTAAAAACTATTAGGACCATATAAATGTTGCCTTTCATTAAAAGACTCTTGAATCCATCTTTCATTGAGGCGCTGAAATCTACTAATTGAACACGGAGTTGTCACTGCACACATTGAATCTTCTTTTCACAATAAGAGTGTAATTAGGTATGAATTTACAATCGGGCTACCTACTACTAATACTTTTGCCGTAGATGGATACTGATGAGTCAGATCGTGGAGAAAAGCTTGAACACGAGATAAAACCTGATTTTGACTTTCACTCATATTTTGAAGTCCTCTAATACTATCCTGCTTAATAAAAAGACGATTGAGGATTTCAGTATTGTTGGACTCAATGGTTTTTTCTTGTTTAAGAAGGTTTTCCTTGGTGAGATTATTGCAAATATCAGCATCTTTTTCTCTGAGATTTGGATCTACGATAATCTGAAAATGCTGATGTACCAATTCCTGTACGATAAGATCTGCAGTTGTCCTTCTATATCAAAAGTCGCTGCAAAAAATAAAGTCAAACTCCTCTTCTTTTAGAGTTTTTGCTAATCTAAGTGACTCTAAGATTCATTTTTCAGAGAGTCTATCATTACATTTCCCTAGGGTAGCATAGTGGGTATTGATATGATCTCCGTTACAAGTAATAACAAGTTGCATCCTCTCTTATCAACTTACAAAATAAATAAGTGCTAGTATTCAGATAATCCAAACAAATCCAATAAGATAAAACTTCCATAAAAAAGCTGATTTTATTGTTTTATGTCTAAAAAAACCAATTGCCCCGATTGCTCCTATCCATCCTCACAGGAGACTTAGTATAAGAAGTGTTTTTTCGCTGATTCTCCATTTCCCCTTTTTAGCCTTATACTTATCGAGTCCTCGTATACAAAAGGTGATAATAGTAATAGAAAATAGATAAAATCATAGTATCTCCAATAAAATCCTCTCCATTTATGCACAAAAATCTTAAAATCTTTTCTATTCTGTATTCTTTATCTCCTATTATAGGAATACTACAAAAAAAATCAAATTCTTTCATAAATTAGAAAAAGATAGTATTTTATCTGATAATGATAAAGTGCTATTAAATTATGAGAAATTATAGGTAGTTATTGGGGTAAAAGTCCAAAAAAACAAAAAAGACAAAAAATCTGATTTTTCTCTCAATTTTTTGATTTTTCTGAGAATTAATTTTTTGATATGACCCAAAAAGGAGAAAAATACCAATTTTAACCTTACTTAAAAAAAATGAAAAAAACTCTTGCATTTAGGGGGGAGATTTGTATTATGATACACGCAATCAAGAAGCAAAAGATTTGAAGTGATACAGTGTGAGTGATTGTGATGTGGTCCTTAACAATAGCATAATATATTACACTATTTCTTAGTAGATAAATCTATTTAAAAGCAATAAACGGATGCCTTGGGTAAAAAAGAGGAAGAAGGACGTAGCTGGCTGCGATAAGTCTTGATGAGATGCCAACAATCGCTTGGAGTCAAGAATTTCCGAATGGGGTAACCTATTCTCTATAGGAGAATACAAAGTTGACAATACTCGGTGAAGTGAAATATCTCAGTAACCGAAGGAAAAGAAATCGTAATGAGATTCCCTTAGTAGTGACGAGCGAACAGGGAAGAGCCCAAACTCCATTAGTGTAAGCTTCTAGGCGTTGCTAATGAGAGGGTTGTAGGGTTGTTTGTGAAGAGCTAGAAATCTTCAAATGGAGAGATGTTATATTAGGGGAAATATTTGGATGATATACCATAGAGGGTTAAAGTCCCGTATCTAAAAATATGACACCACATTAAACAATACCTGAGTAATGTCAGACACGAGAAATCTGGCATGAATCTGCCCAGACCACTGGGTAAGGCTAAATACTTTTTTACACCGATAGCGCAGAGTACCGTGAGGGAAAGGTGAAAAGAACCCCAGGTAGGGGAGTGAAATAGAACCTGAAATTTATTGCTTACAATTGAGTGGGAGCCTACGGGTGACCACGTACCTATTGACGAATGGGTCAGCGAGTTATTAGTAGTAGCAAGGTTAAGGCAGTTATAGCTGGAGCCGTAGCGAAAGCGAGTCTGAATAGGGCGATAGTTATTATTAATAGACCCGAAGCGGTATGAGCTAGACATGGGCAGGTTGAAGGCATAGGAAACTATGCTGGAGGACCGAACGGGTTGGTGCTGCAAAACCTTCCGATGACCTGTGTTTAGGAGTGAAAAGCTCATCGAATACCGTGATAGCTGGTTCTCTCCGAAATGCATTTAGGTGCAGCCTGTATTTTAAGGTCTTGAAGAGGTAGAGCTCTGGAAAGGCTAGGGGGATCGAGAGATCTTACCAAACCTTACTAAACTTCGAATGCTTCAAGGAATAATACAGAGTGGGACTGCGGGAGCAAGTTTCGTAGTCAAAAGGATAACAGTCCAGACTTCTGATTAAGGTCCCTAAAGTAATGCTAAGTGGAAAAAGAGGTGTCTTTACTTATACATCCAGGAGGTTTGCCTAGAAGCAGCAATCCTTTAAAGAAAGCGTAACAGCTCACTGGACTAGTGAAGATGCGCTGAAGATGTAACGGGGCTAAGCATTATACCGAAATCGAAGACCAGTGTAGTAATACACTGTGTGGTAGGAGAGTGTTCTTACAGGATGAAGCTACATCGTGAGGTGTGGTCGACTAGTAAGAAGTAAAAATGCTGACATGAGTAACGCTTATTGATGAAAATTCAATATATCGAAACCCTAAGGATTCCTACGCAACGTTCATCGTCGTAGGGTTAGTCGGGACCTAAGGCTTATCCAGAAATGGAGAGTCGATGGATAACTGGTTAATATTCCAGTACTTATATATAGAGTGATGGGGTGACGCATTGAGATTTGTGAGAGCTTATTAAGGATTTAAGTCGAAAGAACAAGGTTTTTATAGCGTTAGCTATAAAGGTAGTTGCAGGAAAATCCACAGCTATTGATACTGAGTTTGATCGGGATTCAATTCCTCGGAGTTGGAAATTCTCATCGTTTTGGTGCCGAGAAAAACCTCTAAACTTAATCTATATGTAACCCGTACCCAGATCAGACACTTGTGGGGTGGTAGAGAATACTAAGATAATCGAGATAACTAATGGGTAAGGAACTTGGCAAATTAGCGGACGTACTTTCGAAATAAGTCCTGTCCCGAGCAATCGGGATCGCAGCGAAAGAGATGGGGGGAACTGTTTATCAAAAACACAGCTCGCTGCTAACTCGTAAGAGGATGTATAGCGGGTGATGCCTGTCCAATGCCAGAATGTTATGCTCTCTTGTGCAAGCTCGAGGGTTAAGCACTGGTGAATGACGGCCGTAACTATGACGGTCCTAAGGTAGCGAAATTCCTTGTCAGGTAAGTTCTGACGCGCATGAATGGCATAATCATCCCCATGCTGTCTTACCCTTAGACTCGGTGAAATTACATTCCCGGTAAAAATGCCGGGTAGTCACAGTTAGACGGAAAGACCCTGTGAAGCTTTACTGTAGATTGATATTGGATTGTAGCATGTTTTGCTCAGTATAGGTGGGAGGCTTTGATGTTTCGACTTCGGTTGGGGCGGAGCCAATAGTGAGATACCACCCAAAATATGTAGCAATTCTAATCCCTAGGTTGGGAGACAGTTTCAGTTGGACAGTTTACCTGGGGCGGGTGCCTCCTAAAAAGTAGCGGAGGCGTGCAAAGGTTTGCTTACTACGGATGGAAACCGTGGTGAATGTGTATTCGCATAAGCAAGCTTGACTGTGAGACTGACAGGTCGAACAGATACGAAAGTAGGCGAAAGTGATCCGGATCTTCCGAGTGGAAGGGGATCCGCTCAACGGATAAAAGTTACTCCGGGGATAACAGGCTAATGGAATCTAAGCGTTCACAGCGACGATTCCGTTTGGCACCTCGATGTCGACTCGTCGCATCCTGGGGCTGTAGAAGGTCCCAAGGGTTGGGTTGTTCACCCATTAAAGCGGGACGCGAGTTGGGTTCAGAACGTCGTGAGACAGTTCGGTCCCTATCTACTGTGACCGTAGGATATTTGAGAGATGCTGACCCTAGTACGAGAGGACCGGGTTGGACGAGCCTCTGATAGTACCAGTTGTTCCGCCTAGGAGCACGGCTGGATAGTTAAGCTCGGAAAAGGTAACCGCTGAAAGCATCTAAGTGGGAAACTTGTCTCAAGATTAGATATCCCTCTTCTTTATGAAGTTAAGACCTCTAGTAGACTACTAGGTTGATAGGCATTATGTGTAAGCCCTGTAAGGGGTTAAGCAGAGATGTACTAATTGGTCGAGCGGGTTTATCTTTTTTCTAAGAAATAGGTAATATATTATGGTATTGTAAGGATACAAAGAGAAAAAAGTCAGAATTCTATTGCATTTACAAAGTAGATCGCTATAGTTTGACTCGTCATTTCTAATAACGGTGGTGCTGATGCGGTATATGGAAACACCTGTTCCCATTCCGAATACAGAAGTTAAGCATATACTGGTCGATGATACTGGTTCTATCAGGGCTGGGAAAGTAGGTTAGTGCTACCATTAATAGAGATGGATCTCTATTACACAAGTGATCTTTAATAGTACTAAAAAGAGATAAAGTGTGAAACTTTTTGAAGAGTTTGACCCTGGCTCAGGATGAACGCTAGCGAAATGCCTAACACATGCAAGTCGAACGGATCTTGCCTCGTAGTAATACGGAGTAAGATTAGTGGCAAACGAGCGAGTAACGCGTGCTTAACCTGCCCCGAAGATGGGTATAACTGCAGAGATGTAGCTAATTCCCAATATGCTCACGATGGTGAAATTCCAATGTGAGGAAAGATTTATCGCTTCGGGAGGGGGGTGCGTCCTATCAGGTAGTTGGTGGGGTAATGGCCTACCAAGCCTATGACGGGTAACCGGTCTGAGATGATGTCCGGTCGCGATGGGACTGAGATACGGCCCTTACTCCTACGGGAGGCAGCAGTGGGGAATCTTGCACAATGGACGAAAGTCTGATGCAGCAATTTCGCGTGAAGGATGAAGCATTACGGTGTGTAAACTTCTTTTTTGGCAGAAGACGAATGACGGTATGTCAAGAATAAGAGACGGCTAACTACGTGCCAGCAGCCGCGGTAATACGTAGGTCTCAAGCGTTATCCGGATTTACTGGGCGTAAAGTGTCCGTAGTCTGAATTGTAAGTCTGTTTTCAAATCCTACGACTCAATCGTAGAAAGGGAATGGATACTGCAATTCTGGAAGTATCTAGGGGTTAGTGGAATTTCCGGTGGAGCGGTGAAATGCGTTGATATCGGAAGGAACGCCGAAAGCGAAAGCAGCTAACTATAGAATACTTGACGATGAGGGACGACAGTTTGGGGAGCAAACAGGATTAGATACCCTGGTAGTCCAAACCGTAAATTATGCTTGCTAGATGTTTTTATCAATTTATTGGTAGGAGTGTCGTAATCTAACGAGTTAAGCAAGCCGCCTGGGTAGTATATTCGCAAGAATGAAACTCAAAGGGATAGGCGGGGGAACACACAAGCAGTGGATTATCTAGATTAATTGGATAATAAGCCAAGAATCTTACCTAGGATTGACATGTATTGTGTCTGCGGTGAAAGTCGCATATCCGTAGCAATACGGAGCTTTACACAGGTGGTGCATGGTCGTCGTCAGCTCGTGCCGCAAGGTGTCTAGTTAAGTCTGGAAACGAGCGCAACCCTCGTGTTTAGTTAGTATGTCTAAACAGACTGCTCGGGTAACCGAGAGGAAGGAGAGGATGACGTCAGATCCTCATGCCCCTTACACCTAGGGCCTCATAGATAATACAATGGGTAGGTACAGCGAGAAGCGATACCGTGAGGTGGAGCAAATCTTTAAAACTACCCCTAGTTCGGATTGTAGTCTGGAACTCGACTACATGAAGTTGGAATTGCTAGTAATGGCAGATCAGCCATGCTGCCGTGAATACGTCCCTGTTCCTTGCACTCACCGCCCGTCAAACCATGGGAGCTGAGGCTCTTTGAAGACTCATTATATGGGTTAAGGAGGGAATCAGTGACTGGGGTTAAGTCGTAACAAGGCATCCCTACCGGAAGGTGGGGATAGACCACCATTCTAAAACATTCAAAAATTATACACTTTGTTCACTACTTTATCTCTTTTCAGTACTATTGATTAGAAAGAAATCTGATGAAATATTCAGATTTTTTTTCTTTTTTTTGTTGTAGTTATCTACTGTCTTATTCATTACTCCCCTCTCTATGAGGATAGTATATTCATTATGGTGGAAGTTTTACTAATATTGTTATTGTTGACAATAACAAGATTCCTTAGGTTTATAATCTTGAGAAGAATGATAATGACTTATGATTTTAGTTGTAATCTAGAAAAAAATGATAAATAGTTGGTTTATAAAGTGGGTGTTTTATAGATATTGTTTTGCTACCGCAGATAAGGACAATATACCTCATTACTAGAGGCCCCTTAGGTGTGCTTTGCTTGCTAGATCCTCTAGTGGATAGCTAAAAAGCCTTGTCATCGCGAGATGAACAATAGTAAGTCATGGAATCTGGCTATAGTTTAGTAGTTTTGGTAAATACCTAAATTGCTTTGTTACTGCTTAATGGCTCTTAGTTATCACGAGTGTGTGAAATAGATATCGCGATCTTTTGATGACTATTCAGAGTTATTAGCAATTTTAAGTACGTTATTGTATTTATATTTATGATATTGATCTCTAATGTTTTATTTCTCGTAAAGAGTAATTCGGTCTATTTGTTATATATATGTATATATATACATAAGAACATATATTATATCACAAAAAATAGAAAATGGTGGTCTTTGAAATCAGATTTTTTGATTTTATATAATTGATAAAATATAGATATAGACTTAAGAAAGTAAGATTTTCGGGACAAATAAATATGAAAAAGAGAAAATAATTGTCACATAAAAAAATCTTTATCGTAAACCACAATGCAAGAATGTAGCTAGTAGAAATAGAGAGACCTAGATATCAAGAACATTCTTACTAGAAATGACACAACTTGTCAGAATGGTAAAAAATGTCTTGATTTTAGACTTGATATTCCTACACTCAAGCACAAGTTGTCTATGTGGAGACATAGAAAACAGCTTAAAATCTATCTTGAGAATTCAAACCTGAGGGTAAGAAGAAACGAGAAAAAGAGAAATCAGAGTTTTTTTATTTTGGTGTATGCCAGTATAGAGAGAAGATGATGACTCTTGGACAAGGAGTATGACTACTTTAAGTGGAGAATTTGAAAGATACTACATTCTAAGATGGGCTTTGTAAATGCTCATCGAAAAAGCTTTTTATATTTAATTTACACAGAGAATGAACGTTAAAAAAATGTTCGCTGCTACAGCTGGTATGTTGATAGTAGCAAGCTCTCTTCCTGTATCAGTACTTGGTGCTGCTTCATACAGTGATGAGTTGCAAGGAGCATACAATTACGCTTACTCAAAGGGGATCACTACAATGTCTTCTATTGACAACGCTAATATGTATGGAGAACTTACAAGAGGTCAGTTGGCAAAAATGATTTCTAACTGGGCTGAAAAAGAACTTGGAACAAAGGCAGATGAAACAAAAGTTTGCTCATTTGCTGATGCTCAAACAGCTGAAGGAGACTTGGCTGCTTATGTAAAGAAAGCTTGTCAAATGGGATTGATGGGGCAAGGAATTACTTCATTCAGACCAAATGATAAAGTAACAAGAGGTGAATTTGGTACTACTCTTTCTAGAGCAATCTGGGGAACAAAGTACGATGGAGCTACTCCATACTACGCAAATCACCTTCAAGCTCTAAAAGACAAGGGTATTATGACAAAGATCGAAAATCCTAGTCAGATGGAGATTAGAGGATATGTAATGTTGATGCTTCAGAGAACTACTAACGTAGAGAAGGGGGCTAAATGTAATGATCCTGTAACTGTATTGGCTTGTACAATGGGAGCAACTTCTTGTCCTGCTGAATGTCAGAAGACTGTTACTACTGGTGACAATAATCAATTTAGTGGAGTAAGAGCTGGAGATCTTTCTATCGCTTTGAACTCAACTAATGGAACTACTTCTATCCCTAATGATGGAGTAATCAAGGTTGCTGAACTTAATATTAACGCATCTCAAGATATTCAACTTCAATCTTTGAACGTTACTAGACTTGGTCTTAGTCAAAACGAAGGATTGAAGGTATGGATTGAAAAGGATGGTAGAAGAATTACTTCTTCATCTAGCTTCTTCGGAGATTCTAAGGCTAACCTAGTTTTCAACGGAGGATATGTTGTTAAGAAGGGAGAAAAACTTGATCTAGTTATTTCTCTTGATAAGAATAAGGTTCAAGCAGGATCTGAGTTGTCATTCAAATTGTCTGATGTAACTTCTTCTGCAATGAATACTACTGTATCTCCTGATACAACTGGTGTTTATAGAACTACTAACTATGCAGTAACAAGTCTTAGCTTCTTGTCTATGAATAATGCTGAGAGAACTTATAACATTTCAAAAGATTCTTCTTTCTCATTTGGAGAATTTAAACTTCAAAATGACTCTCCAGCTTCTATGGAAAAGAATGTTCTTATTAAGAATATTACTTTCAAGGTAGAAGGTTCTGATATCAATAACTTGAAGGATTTCAAACTTTTGAGAAATGGTAAAGAATTGAAGACTACTTACCTTGTTAATGGAAGAGACGTAACTCTTACAATTAATGATCAGTTAGATTCAGGAAAATCTGCTGTATATAAGGTAGTAGCTACTCCTACAAACATTGAAAAGGCTGATGGTGATGACTATACATTCGTTATCAGAAGAGCAGAAGATGTTATCGCTGAAGAACTTGGACAGAACTCTGTAGGATATAGAGTTGCTATCAAGGGATTGAATAATGTAAACCTTAGGAAGACTACAATTAAGGGAGGAAACATTACTCTTGCTAGAGATACTAATTTCCCATCAGTAGTTAATGCTGATTGGGGATATTCAGATGTGACTGTTGCCAAAGGAACAATTAAGCTTAATCAATCTACTAAGTTTGAGAAAGGAATTGTATTGCCAAAGAAGGCTGCTAGTCAGGAATTAACAGGGGCTATCAGAAGAGCTTCTCTTGAAATAGGTGGTAGAACTTATCAAGCTACAAGTATTACTGCAACAGGGCTTGTATTTGATTCTGAAGTATATCTAGAGAGAGGAACTCATAACCTTGAACTTAAGGTATCTATTGCATCAACAAAATTCCCTGGTGTAACTAGTTTTGAACTTGAAAATATTGCTAATACTAGTTTTACTTGAGGTGCTTACCTTAATAGTGATGAAACTCCATTCAGAGAGAATCATATGGTAGGAACCATCAGAGTTGCTAAAGTAAATATTCAAGAACAAAAGCTAGGATTCCAGAAGGTTGGTCCTGCGGAAGATGTAAAACTTGTAAGAGGAAATACAGATGAAAAAGTAATCTTTGTTGGAGAAGTAAGAAATGCAGGAAATAAAACTCTTGAAATTAACCAGATTGCTTTGACTGGAGCTGAGGGGTCTGCAATTGCCCTTAATACAAAATTGGCTGATGTATCACTTCATCTAGCTGATGGAGAAACATCAAGTGCAGTAGCAGTATCAAGTGGAGCTGGAACTTCTATTGATTCAATTACAAAAACTATTGAACCAGGAAAATCTCTTAGATTTGAACTTAGAGCTATCAATAATCCTACTCTTAATGTTAATGATTACTACAGATTATCTGTTATGGTAAAAGGTATGCTAGAAGGAAATCAGGTTTCAACAACAATGCTTAAGACAGCATATGTAAGAGTAAATTCTAGTGCTACTACAACTGTTGTTGGAAATTCTAGTGCAAAGAATACTATTGTAGTTCCTGGACAAAGTACAGAAATTGGATCATTCAATTATAATGTAAAGAATGATTCTACAGATATTACTGAAGTAGTTCTTTCTGGACTCAATTTTGGAGCTTCTGATCTTGATGATGTATCAATCAGATTTGGAAATGACTTCAATCCTTCAGTTGAATCTGTTACTGTAAATGGTAACGATATTACTGTAAAGTTAGCTAATGTACTTACATTGCCAGCTAAGAATTACCAAGTTAAAGTATTTGCTAACTTCTCAGAAAGTGCAGTTAATGGTACTAAGAAAGAGCTTAAGGGAGTTAAGATTATGAATGGTACTGACATTAAGGGAACAGGAGATTTGTCTTATGGACACTATGTTGCTAAGGCATATCCAATGCTTGCTCTAAAGGAAAAGAATACTAACGCAGGTAATGAAAGACTTGATCTTAATGTAACAAAGAATACTGATAATTACAAAGTAGTGCTTAATGCAATTAATGCTACTGGTGTAGTTAGTGGTACTCCAACCGCTGTTACCTTTAAGAAAACTTCTGGAAGTGCAGGAGACTTTACTAATGTAGAACTTAGTAAAGATAATGCAGAAGTAGCTAGAGCTACTACTCCTAAGACAGCTGTTTATTCTGTAGACTTTACAGTTACAGATGATAATGGACACAATACTGTCTATACTAGAGTTGATGCTGCTACTATTGCTGACTTTGCTGCATTAGCATTGTAGTCTTCTTTGAGACTAAGATTAAACTCTCACTCTGTGGGAGTTTTTTCTATTATAAAAAAGTCCGATTTTGGACAAAATAAAAAAGCTATATGAATCAAATCATACAGCTTTCTACTACCACGCAATTCATCAGAAGTTGTGTACAGAACTGATTGGTCGCTCAGCTCAAGACAGAGATTTATTAGGCGCCCATGGGATTCGAACCCATGAACCGAGGTTTTGCAGACCTGTACAATAGACCACTCTGTCAGGGCGCCATTTCTCTCATATCCAGCAAAGAGTATAGTGTTTGGATGCGAGAAATCAAGTGATTTTTGATCTTAGGAATTTTTAGTGAAATTCACTTGAATTTTTGAGGAAAACTAATATAATAGTACTCGTTATCTTGATCAAAATAGTGATCTTAGATATGGGAGTGTAGCTTAGTTGGTAGAGCAGATCCCTCTTAAGGATAAGGTCGTGGGTTCGAATCCCACCCCTCCCATACTTTGTACTCAAAATAGCAAATATACTAAAACATCTTTTCAAAAGATGTTTTTTTGTTACATGAAAATATAAGAGTTTTCTTATCATTCCCTTAAATGAATAATTGGAGAGATATTTGAATGCATGTGAATATACTGATGTCTATCAGCGTTTTACCTGATTTTCTCTTGCTTTCCTCTCTTAAAACTTTACTCTTAAAATACTTATCTCAATAACTTTTTGTATGGAAAAGAAAAATAGAGCTCAGATGAATATTGCACGAGCTGGAGGGGGAACCTGAGGCCATGTTTTCCCTATTCAGAGCCTGATCCAGTATGCAGAATCATTGCAGAAATATCAGTCAAAGATTCATCATCACTACCGATTTGGTACTGAGAAGAGTCTAGAAAAACAGGTTGCAACTACGCTTTCTGAAAAAATAAAAAATCTGACATTTATTCCTCTCTTTTCTGGAAAGCGAAGGAGAGAGAAGACATCATCCTCGTTGATGAAAAATATCCTTGATATGTTTAGATTTTTAATTTGAATTTTCCAAGCGATCTACTATCTGAGGAGATATCATATAGACATTGTCTTTTGTAAGGGGGGATACGTTGCGCTTCCTGTTGTCCTGGCCGCTAAACTCTTAGGGAAAACGATTTATGTCCATGAGTCGGATACTCGCCCATGACTAGTAAATCGTATTGCTTCAAAGTTTGCAAAATACGTATATACAGGATTTTCTAAGGTACTACCTTGAGCAAAAGTTGTTTGACAGCTATTGTCTGATGAGCTGGTAGTTGACACGGATTGACTAGAAAAATCCTCACAAACAAATATTCTCTTGATGGGATGATCGCAGTGAGCGATGACGCTTTATTCCGCTATTTTAGAGCTATTACCAGCATTAGAATCAGAAAACTTCCATTTCACAGTAATTCTAGGAAAATTAAATACTCAGCTAAAGTCTGATTTTGAAGCTTTCTCTAATGTAGAAGTGAGGGAATTCTGTTCGCAAAAGGAGCTTTGAGCACTTTATATGCGCTCTGATATTGCAATAACAAGAGCTGGGACAACATCGCTAGCTGAGCAGGATCTCTTTGATTTGAAGCTGATTATGGTGCCTATCCCTCGAACTCATGACCAATTTGCTAATGCAAAACGATATGTTGAGCACAGGAACGGGATATTGCTTGATCAAGACTCTCCTGAGTTTAAAGCTAATTTGCTTGCTGAGCTTTTGAAACTCAAAAATTTTAAAAAAACTATAACGCAAAAAGATATTAAAACAGCAATTTCAGAGCCAAAAAATCAAATTTTATCTGATATGCTTGGCTAAAATAAAAAGAGAAAAATCAGATTTTTATCTCATAGTAAAAAGCAAATGGAAATAGTACTTGTTGGGGCTGGAGGAAGTGGAATTTCAAATCTTGCCTATATTCTGCAGGAACTCTGATATGATAATCTCTTGGCGATTGATGGATTTGAAAGCCAGATCACGCAAGCTCTTGAGAAGAATGGTATTAAAACCTTGATTGGACATTGACAGTATCAAATAAAGCCAGATGATATTGTTATCTATTCTGAGGCTGTGGTTAATTCTCCAGAGGTCCAGTCAGCATTTCAGCTGAAATTAACAAATCAGCAACCTCTCAAAATCCGAAACTATTTTCAGTTTCTTGGTGAGATGAGTAAATATTTTCGCACTGTTGGTTTTTCTGGGACGAATGGAAAGTCAAGCTCTTCAGCGCTTGCTATTACGACTGCAAAAAAGCTGATTCCTCAGCTTGGAATAGGGATTGTATGAGCCCTTATTCCAGATTTTGACTCAAAAAGCTATTATCTTAATCAAGAAAAAAAATCAGAATTTAGACTTCTTTTTGACGCAATTTTTACTGGAAGACAAGTTCCCTATCATCTTATCAAACAGCGATATTTCTTCCTTGAAGCGTGTGAATACAAAAGACATTTTCTAAATCTTGATCTAGAAAAACTCGCTATCACAAATATTGAGCTTGATCATACGGATTATTATCAGGATTTAGAGGATTATACCTCAGCTTATTTACAAATGATAGACAAAACTTCTGATGAGGTTTTTGTCCTTAAAAATCTTGAACAAGAAGCTATTCTCTCAAATCCTAAAACGAAGATTCTACCAGTTAAACAGCGAAAATTAAAGTATATTCGATGAGAACATACCAATCAAAATGCTTCACTTGTTGCTGGAGTTTTGCAGAGTATTGATCCTATTCTCTCTGATGAGCAGATATTAGAAGCTATGCATGAGTTTAAGGGAATCTGGAGAAGAATGGAGTTCCTTACTACCCTCCCAACTTGAGCAAAACTCTATACAGATTATGGACACATTGCATCATCTCTAAGTGTCGGATATAATATGTTGCATCAAAAATATCCAGAAAAGAAGATTATTGCCCTTTTTCAACCTCATCAGATGCACAGAGTGCTTGTCGGATGGGATGATTTTTATCCAGCCTTGGCACACTTTGATCAGAGAGCAATTTATCAAATTTATGCTGCGAGAGAAAATATTCAAGACTTTGCTCAAGAACCACTTTTTCAAGAGCATCATTTTACTTCCGTAGATGAACTCGGAAATTATTTTGCAAAAGAGCATAATGCTGAGTATCTGCAGAATTTTGATCAGGTGATGACATTCCTTGATAAGACAACTTCTGATGATATTCTCGTAGTATTTACAGCTTGAAATCTTGATTTTCTGCTGAGAAAAAAGCTCTGACTACTTAAATAAAAAAACTGAAATCTTAGTCTATAGAGATTTTGACAGAACAACTTTACAGAAAATCAAAAAAGCCTGAATTAACTTCAGACTTTTTCTTTTAATTTTTTCCCTTATTTAAACATAAGTTCTTTAGGTAATTGCTTGCTAAATTCATCCCAATTTCCTTTGTCTTCAAAGTTATTAAAGAAAGTAATCCAATTTTTGAGTGTTGTTAATTGTCCAATCTTTGTAGGAGGGAGATGATAATTCTCAAGTCATTTTTTTACTTCATCAATCATACTCAAAAGCTGATTTGGTTCGTTTCATGCTATAGTTTTGATTTCATATGCTTGAGCAATAGATCCAATCCTAGAAGCAATAAGCCTATAAGCATTTGAAATTTTTCCATTGTCTCCTGAGAGTTTAGCTTCATAGAGGGCTTTTATATCAGAGAGTAAGAATCCTTTATTCAATGCAGCAGTGATCTGACTGAGCTGAGCTTCAGTTGGTACTTTTTTCTGATCAGTTTGGTATTCAATCTCTTGACTAATTTTTGTCGCTTCTTCCTCGGTTAATATTGGTGTCACAGCAATTGTTGAGTTTCCAGTAATAAGTTCAGAAACCTGACTAATGAACTCTTGTACATCAGGCAAAGTATTACCTGTAGAGAGAACGCTCGTATGAGTAATGTTTTCTTCCTTAGTTAGTAAGTTTCCAAGTACCTTAATATCCTCAATCTTGCTAATGTCATTCTCTTGCATAGTTAATACCTTTGACTTTTCAAGCTTAGTGACAGGAGTGTCTGCTTTGTTAGGAGTCTTAGCTTTAACAAGAAGCGTTGCTCAGGTATTCTTGATTTGTGTCTTTTTGTTTTCTTTTGAGAGCTCAAAAGTTGTCTTTTGGTGTTGTTGTGTCTGGATTGTTATTTCATCAGTCTCAACCTCAAGAACTGAACTTTCCTCGTTTGCTTCAATCTTTAAGAAATTTCAGTTAATAAGTTTCAAAAGATACCCTCATTCAGCTTTTTGTGAAAGTCTAAACTGAGCCGGTCCCTGAACCTCAATTTGAGTCTTTTCATTAATGTCAAAAATAATCTTAGCGTTTTCTTTCAATGTAATTAGATCTCCATCAAAAAGTTTTGAGTTCTTAAACTGTTTCCCTTCTTTTTCAATAATGTAATCACCATTTATCTCAAGGATAGATGCAATCTGATCAGCATTTGTAGTGTTAAAAAAAGGATTCCTTTCTATAAAAAAGGCTCTATAATTTTGGATATATGGGTTGTCCCAAAAATATGATCCAAAAAAACCGATGATCAGTACGAGAGTGATACAACTATAGACAAGTTTTTTACTGAAAAAGATATGAGTCCTCTTGAGAGATTTTTCTGCTAAAGCTCTCTGCTCAGATATTCTCTGGTAGAGCGAAAACTTCTCATGGTCTCTGAGTCTATTTTCTCATAACTGATTAAAATATTCCTGCAATTTCATTGTGTCAAAATGTGTCCAAAAATAATAAATACAGCCAAAGCCTGCCTATTTGTCCATTATCTTTAGTCCCTCAATACTCTCAAAATAAATAAACCTTCACTAGAAATTTCTGAGTTTTGAGGTGGTATTTTCTCTACACTTAATACTACGAATGATTTTGACATTTGTGACAAAATCTTCCTGATATTTTTTGGTTGACTTTTACAAGTATTTTGCTACACTTTTTGCTATATTCGCCAGTTGCGAGATTATTTTTCTTAACAATTTGAAAGTATGCAAGCAAAAAATGGGTTTAAAAATCTGATTATCCTCTTGATAGCTCCAATTCTTGCTCTTGGTCTTTTTTATCTGACACATGATTTATCTGGCCTTACTGCAAGCGTGCTTGATGTCCTAGAGCTTAAAGCTATTGAAAAAAATTGACGAGGAGTAGCATATAAAACACACGATCAGACTTTTGAGGTTTTTGGTTCTGAAGTTGCAAAAAGAGGAGAAATGCTGACTTTTCAAATTTTTTATAATCCAGAGTCTATCAAATTACAGCTTGATCAATTACTCCCATCAACGGCAAAGATAGACGCCTCTCAGCCTTGAAAACTTAGTGTTAATCTCGTAGTTCCTACTAATGCTCCACTTGAGAGAGAATGGTTTTCGGTGCCATTCTCAGGAGAAGAGGAAAAAGATATTCTTCTTGGATCTGCAACACTTAAGTCAGGAGAAGTGTTGACTCCTCTATCAATTTGAAATCTCAGTATCCCAGTTAATGATGATGTTTTACCTTAATAGCTACCAAACATAGCAATGAAAAAAAGTCTTTTGCTCCTTTTATGAGGAATGGTATTCTCAGCTCAGGTTTTCGCAAGTGGCGATCCTGATTCTTTCCAGATTGAGGTCAATCCACCGACTTTTGCTGTAAATCAGTCTGTAGATATCACTATCAAGGCAATCAAAAATAATCAAGTTATGAAAAACTATGTAGGACAAGGATTTCTAGAAATTAATGGAGTTGCGGATGGGAAAGAGATAAATTTCAAGGACTATACTGTGCCAAGTGATGGAATTATTGAAATGTCCGCATCTGATCAAGGGGTAAAAACATTTTCAAAGGGATTGAGACTTAATAAGCCAGGAAACTTTACTGTGAATATGTCGATACTAAATGATACAGTATCTGGATCAACAACAATTATAGTAAATTGAGCTTCAAAAACTGATCAAAAGGGAATTACTATTATGGAACCAGCTGCCGGTACTAAAAATAATAAAAGTGTTTTAGATATCTTAGCATCCGCTCCAGAGCTTCCAAATGCTCGTATGCAAATCCTTCTTAATGATCTTGTGATAAAAGAATGAACAAGTGATGCAAATGGAATGCTTACTGATAGTATCCCAGGTCTCAAAGTCTGAACGAATTATGTCCAAGTAAAAGCAATTTCTGCAGCTGGTGAGGTGGTTGGACTCTCAGATAAGGTTATCTTTACCTATGAGCCACAGAGTACTGACCTTTTCAAAGGTATCTCTGCGACGCCAAATCAGAATTTAAAGCTTTGAGATAAAGTGAGGTTTGAGGTAATGACTGACGATAATGTTAGTTCAGCAAAGCTGATATTTTCAGGAGGACAAGAATATCCTTTAGATAAGGAAAAAAGCTGACTTTTCGTGAAAGAGGTTGGTCTCGTACAGACTGGTGATATTCTTGTGTCTGCAAATTTCTCTTCTCCAAGTATCAATAAAGACTACGATCAAATTCTAACACTTAATGTTAAAGATAATCTGAAGATTTGAGAGGTAAAAATTATGACTCATCCAGATTTCCCAAGCGCTTTACAATTGAGCTGGGAAACGCTCGGTTGAACAAGTGAAAAATATGGAATTAAATACGGTATTGCAGCAGATGCGCTCTCAGGACTGGTTCTGACAACCTGAGATTCTGCGATTCTCTCTGGATTTACCTATGGAAAGGAGTATTTTTTCCAGATCCTAGCCGTAACAAATGACAATATTCCAGAGGGGCTTCCTTCTGAGGTGATTTCGTTTGTGATGCCAGTTGCTACGTGAACTGAACCAAAAAAAGAGGCGCTTTCAGGTTCTCTCTTAATAGAAGATCAGACGGGAGCTATTAGCGAGCCAGAAATGCCAGCAGCACCTAAACTTCCTACCTGTATTATTAAAAATATTAAGGTAACAACTGAGAAAATCTGAAATAAATACTATCTGGTGCGAAAACCATGAGAGAATATTCAAAAGTACCGTATTTATAGATCAGATTTTGCAGATATGAGTGATAAGGCCTTTCTTTGAGAAACTGAAATTCCAAGGTTTGAGTACCCCTTTGATAAAACGGTAGAAGAAGATATTTATGCTTATTACACTGTTGAGGCAATTTGTACTGATGGAGAAAAGGTTGAGCTCACACATGCAAAAAAGGTTCAGGTAGGACCTCTAGAGGATATGCTATTGATTCTCGCAGCTACAGCTTTGCTTTATTTGATCTATAGAGTGTATACCTACAGAACTTACTAATCCCTCTTTTAATCAGCTTGATGCTAGTATGAAACTTAACAAAAAATATCAGCCAAACAACCTCACACAGCTAGGAAAAAATAATAAAAAAGACTGAATATATCCAATTTTTTTGCCATTAGTAACAAAGTTCTCAGATGAAGAACAAAAAAGTTTCTATTACCAAGAACTGATGGCAAGAAATTTGCTCCAATTTACAGGGAAAAATTACCAGCCATTGATTATCAAGAATCTGCATAATCTCGATTTTTCTCTGGCTCTAAAGGGGAAGGAGAAGCTTCCCTTTTTTGCTCAATATGAGAGGCTCCAACGCCTTGGACAAAAAAATCAAAAGAAAACAGAACAATATCTTAAAAAACTATTTTTTGATGCTAATCTTGAGGAGCTAACTTTTTGTAGAGAATACATAAGAGGGATAAACTCAGTATTTTCTCTCCTTTGAGAAAAAAAACTCCTGAAAAAAAATCCTCAGCTCGTCTACCGAGATATTTCAAATCAAAGTATTGTAAATGCTGATGATATTGAGTGGAGAACTGAATCACAAGTGGTGCTAGAAATTAAATGTTTTGTTGAGACCAAAAACGAGGTGCTAACGCTTATCGTAGATGATATTATGAGCTTTTTTTCTGATGTTGGAGTGATTGTCCATTCAAATGACAAAAGGTATAAAAAACATATTGGGAAAAAAATTATTCTTCCGATGATCAATAAGTCGATACCTATCTTTGGGGAATCAACAATAGATACGGTAACTGATAATTGAATTTTTAGAATCAATCCACTATTGAGTCCGGCTCATCTTATCAAGGCTCAGGAATATAAACTTCCAATTGATGAGAACTTTGTAGATGAATCAGGGCATTTTCTGGAAAATGTAGCAACATTTGCTGGGCAGTCCCTCTTTGATTTTACAGAAAATATTATTGAAACTTTAGATACCATAGGAAATCTCGCTTCAAAATCTGAGAAACTTCAACAAGTGCCTTATTCTAAAATAACAGGTCAAAGACTGATAAAGAAGGTTATTCCTTTATGGGTTCTTGACTATAGTTCAGAATATGAGAAATTCATTGATTGGGTACATAATACCGCTCCTAAGTTAGAGTCACTTGTGCTTGCTTCTGGGCAAAAGGTACTACCAATTGAGGCGAAAGATCACTTTTGATGGCATTTAGCAGGAGATCTATTAACAGAGAAAATCTCTTTTGCAAGGCCGGATTTTCTTGGTAGCTATGAAAATGCTTATGAATATCTTTTAGTAGCTTTGATACTAAATCATTGGATTGCTTCAGATTTTTCTGTCTCTGATTTGATAGATACGCTTTATCTTCTGCCAGTAGAGATGAGAGAATATCTGATCGATATTGAGTCAGAACTGTTAAAAAAACAAGTAGAAAGTCTGCTTGAGCATACGCTGAATACTGAACCAGAAATCGCTATAGAAAACTGGATATCAGAGCTAAAAAAACTTCAGCGAGTGGAATATGACGCAAAAACAGAAAAAGCTAAAATTCTGATTGCAAAAACTCCCTTTTCTGGTCGAGATACAACATGAACTATTGACGAGCAGTTTCTAAGATCAGCTGTCCTTGCCATGCTCTGCAAAGAAAAATCTGAGTCACTTGTTCTTTTTTCGCCCTACGTTGAGAACTTTACAAAAACATTTCTCTTTTTGAGCTATGTATTTGAGCAAGAAGCTAAGCCTATTGTTATTAGTGAAATTCAGGCTTTGCGTTACCAATATCCAATTCCAGAAAAGGCAGAATTGTTTGCTAAAGAGTATGGACAGGATGCTCTAAAATTAGCAATTGCTCAGCAGCAGAAGATTGAGGAGACAGCCTTGCAGCTGAATTTTGAATATCTCAATCATCTTCGAAATCTCTTTAGGCTTCTATATGAAAAAGAAGCGTTCCATATTGAAGAAATCTCTCAACTCGAACCAATAGAATTGTGGATATATTCTGAGCGAGAGGAACTTTTAGAAGAATATTATCGCTATCAGTCTTCAGGAGTAGGATTAGAGAATTTAATCCAAAAGATTCAAGCTTTTAGTAAAGGACAGTTTTCACGATATCTAGAATTTGTCAAAAAACAAAAAAAATCTGAAGCATATTGAGTGTCTGGACAGATTTTTGTGCAAATTTTGCAGGTTTTGATGCCGTATATACCAGAGTTTGTTGCTCAGATCGAAGGTGTTCTGACAGAGCAGCTTCCAAAACATCTTCAGAAAAGTTCACATCAGTGAAAAAAGGACTATAAGCTTCACCTTCTTTTTGATATTATCAAGTGAATCACCCAGCAAAAGGCTCTCATAAAGTTAAAAAAACATCAGCCAATTCATCTGGCAGTCAAGGCAAATCAAGATATCTTAAGGCTTATAGAACAGCATCAGGAGGTTTTTCATACCCTTTTTAAGGTGGATGATATCCAGATGGTAGAACTAAATGCACATCTTCCGTCAGGTTTTTCTTGTTTTTCTATATTAGAGATTGAAATCTGAATCAAATCGAGTGCAGAGCAGGTGATCGGAGATGATTTAGTGATATTGGAGAAACTTTATAAATCTAAAATACAACAGGCAGAATATCTTAGATCTACGTTGATGATGCTCTCAACAAATCCACTCATCGCACAGGAAAAAGTTAAAGAAAAGCAAAAAGAACTTGAACTTCTTAAGGATGAAATTGATACTCTTGACATTAAGATAAAAAAAATTAAAATGCAGAGAAGGGCATAGCTCCGATTTTAGTAATGTTTTGTGTGCAGATAGGTATGAGTGATAAATCAAAAAACATCTTAAAGTATACGATGATATTTTTCCTATGTTTTTTTTGAGTGTTTGGTCTAGTATTATTTCTAAATTCTAAAGCAGAGCAACCACAAGAAAAAACTGAATTTACCATCCAAACAACAACAATTGATCAGATCGATTCTTCTATTAGCCTCGAAAAGCCAGGGACAATTCTCTCTAGTCAAGATATTACCGTAACTGCTCAAGCAAATGGTAAAGTAAGTCGTATTGTTTTTAAGGAGGGGAATCACGTAAAAGGTTGAGATCAGATTGTTTATCTTTCTGATACTGTTGCTAGTTATGAACTTCAGGTGCAAAGAGCAAAAAATAATCTTGATAGAGCACTCCTTACTAGAGAACAAACCGAAAATAGCCTTAAACAGCAACTTGATCAAGCTGAAAATAGCTATAAGACAGCATTGCAATCTTTTGAGGCGGCTCAAGTAAGTGCAGAAAATGCCGTTAAGCAAGCGAATATGGGGGTGACTTCAGCTGATGATCAAATTTCTGCATTAAGAAAACAGTTTCAACCTCAAAAGCTTGCTCTTCTTTCGCTGTTAAATTCAGTAATAGAATCAAGTGATAAGTGGCTCTGAGTGACGACGTATTATGACAATTTGAAAACAGGTTTTGAAATCTATATCTGAGCTAAGGATCAAAATCAGAAAAATCAGACCGAGCAAGCACTGAGAGATCTTTATACCCTCAAGGAGTCAATTACAAAACTCCCCTCATCTCCAAAGACAGATGAGGAGCTCAAAGATGCTGTGCACCAGATTGATGCTGCCTATACCCAGATTGAAAGTTTTGCAGGAATGATGATTCAGTTGATGAGAAATTCTATTCCATCAGTAGGAACGCTTGATCAAGCTACAATTGATGCGACAATCAGAAATTTTGAATCAATTCAAGCTGGGCAAGCACTCATAGGTTCTAAAGCGAGTTTCATTTCTTATCTTAATCAAGTAGATGCTCAGCTTTCGGGCTCTGGAACTTTAGCTCAAGACAGTGCAAAGATTACTTATGAAGATGCTCTAGCTAGAAGCAAGAACACTCTCTTCACGAGTGAAATTGCGGTCAAAAATGCAAAGGTAAACTATGAAACACTCCTAGCAAATAATCCTGTTCAGTTAAGGCTTCTAGATAATGCAATCGTTGATGCAAAGATCGCCTATGAATCAGCACTTACACAGTACAATAAACTTGTTGTGAGGACCCCAGTTTCAGGGATTATTGGTGAGATTCTAGTTTCAGAGGGACAAGATGTTGCAGCGGGAAGTCCTATTTTTAAAGTTTCAGGACTCAAAAAACATCAGATCGAGGTTCATGTAACCGCAAATGAGTATAAATATCTTCAACAAGATAAACCAGTTTCAGTAACCTACCAGGGACAAAGTTTAACTGGAGCGATTAGTGCAATTAGTACAGTTGCAGACAAGACAAATCTCTTTAAGGTAACGATTGAACTCGATTCAGATTTGGAACTTGTTGGAGATGTTGCAAAAGTCAATTTCCCTATTCTCTTTACTCCTCACACTTTGCTTCCTCTAGAAAGGGTAAAAATTCTAGAAGATAATCTTGCTGCAGTGCCAGTGATGAGTGGAGGGACTCTTACAGAGAAGCTTGTAAAAATTAAAACAATATGGGGAAATTTCATTGAACTTGAAGAACCATTCCCAGCTGATCAAACTATTGTTACAACTGATATGAGTTCCTTTGATGAAAATAAGTATGTGATCAAATAAGTAAAAAAGATCAAAAATCAGAATTTTATTCTCGTTTATTATTCATTATGGCTAAAGAACAAAAAAAAGCTACAGGAAGTAAAACTATGCTTTTAGGAGCTAGTGGAATATTGCTGCTCGCTCTGATTTTTACAGTGATTGCTCTATGGAATCCAAATAGTAAAGCACCAGTTTCTGAGCAAGTACTTCCTGAAAATCAGACATGAAGCCAAACAGCTTCATCTCATCAAATCAGTACTTGAGATGACTCATTAAATGTCTCAGGGCAAAATTCTTTATCTCTTAGCACATGAAATACTATGACAGCAGAACAAGCAATTAAAGACTATCTCACTTCAGCAAATCAAGATATTCAATCAGAAACTGTAAAAAGTGGTGATACAATTACAGTAGACTATATTGGAAGACTTAATGACAGTGAAGTATTTGATACGAGTGTTGAGTCTGTGGCTCAGGCAAGTGGAAAATATAATCCAAATAGAAACTACTCAGAAGGACTTTCTTTCAAGGTTGGAGCTGGTCAAATGATTGCTGGGTTCGACGCAGGAGTTGTTGGTATGAAGGTTGGAGAGACAAAGACTATTAAAATCCCAGCTGCACAAGCTTATGGTGAGAGAAGTGAAGAAAATATTGTTCGTTTCCCAATTAAAGACCTTTGAGAAGACGCTAAAGATGCAAAGGTTGGAATGCAGGTATATCTTGGGGGAAGATTCCCAGCTGTGATTACTGAAATTACTGATACTGAAATCGTTTTTGATGCGAACCATGAACTAGCAGGAAAGGATCTAATTTTTGATATCACAATCAAAAATATCGCTCCAGCTACAAAATAGTTTAAAAAAGATCAAAAATCAGATTTTTTATCTTTAATGCTTTGATAGTTATGAAGCTTTCCATTTATAATGGTGAATTTTACCAAAGAAGCAAGCGATGGTATCTTGCTTTTTGATTAACAGTCCTTGGAATTGTTGTGCTTTCTATTATCTACGATAATATTTTTGGCGCGGTGCTTGTGTTAGTGCTTGTATGAGGGTATCTCTATATTCAGACTAAAATTGGGATCGAGACGAGTATGGAAATCAAAGATGAAGGCATTCAGGTCCTAGATAGACTATTCCTTTACGGAGAACTTCAAGGATTTGTCCTGGAAATGGAGAAAAAAAGCTGAAAATTGATAAATATCGTCCTTGTAAAAACTAAGGGAGCAGAAGCGTTTACCCTTAGAGCAACTTCTGAGGAGTTAAAATCTTTTTGTCTTGTTCTTCAAGAAAGAATTCCTCAACTTCAAAATTATCAAGTTTGACTTCTAGATAATCTCTTTAGGAAGTTGAAAATCTAAAAAACAGACCACTGGTCTGTTTTTTCTATTGAGTCTGTTTGATAGATTCTGTCTTACTTCTCCCCTGATAGGGGGAGATGTCCGAAGGACAGAGGGGGTTGAGTCTAAAATCTCTTAGTCTTGCTTACACAAGCCAACTCCCCGCTAGCAGGGGGCAAGGTTGTCTGTTATCGCGAGGTAGAGCCATGGCAATCGAGATATCTGAATTATTTCCTATACAATCTCCAAAAATTCTCTTCAACCTGAGCCCAAACTTGTTCTTCACTTATTCCTAAGGTTTCGGCAGCAAATTTCCCAACAATACTTACCTTTGCAGGACTGTTGATTTGACCACGAAAACCTTGTGGAGAGAGATAGGGAGCATCAGTTTCAAGGAGGAGCTGACTAAAATCAGTTTCTCTCAGACTTGCTCTAATTTCCTCAGCCTTTGGATAGCTGATATTCCCTGTAAAACCAATAAAAAGCTGATTAAATTCAGATTTTAAAACTTTGATTTCATCTGGTCAATATCCCCAGCAATGAAAATAAATCACCAAATCCTTAAACTCTCTCAAAATCTCTAGTGTCTCAGAAAAAGCATCTCTAGAGTGAATTACTATTGGTAAGTTGAACTCTCTTGCCAGCTCGCATTGTGCTCTAAAAAAATCTCTTTGAAGCTCAAGAAAGCTCGCTCCTTCTGGATAGTGAAGGTCAATTCAACATTCTCAAATAGCCACAATCGAGTCTCTATTCGCCTCAATTTGTTGCTTGATCAGTGTGATTTCTTCCTCAACGTTTCCAATTGCATTCCCGACATCACAAGGATGAATACCAAGACTCGCTTTTATCCAGAGGTCAGGAAAAGATGTTCTGCTTTCATTTGAGATAGTCAAACCATTAGTATTATATTGGCGATTTGCTCAAATATTTACGAGTCCATGTCCCCCTACTCCAGCAAATGCTTCCAAATGTTCTTTTCGATTAGGGAAAAGGTCTTCTTGATTGAGGTGGGTATGAGCATCAAAAATACGCATTATTAGTACCGCAAAAAAATAAAAAACCAGATTCTTTTCATGATTATGCAATATCCGACTATACTCAATTAAAGAAAAAAAACAACCCAACTTCACATATTTAGGCTGTCTTTATTATAAATTGCCATCATTTACAGCAATCAGATTTACATCTTAAAAGAGATTCACAAGAAAAATTTGCAAAAATAGAGAAAATCTATATCATTCCACCTATTTATCTTGAGAGTGATGAGTGTTTTTAGTTATATATTGAGAAATATGTTAAGAAATTTTTTAAAGAAGCGTATGAGAGTTGCTGGTTTTTGATTATTATGCTTGTTGCTATCTTTATTCGGGCAAGTAGAGGCCAGTGGAACTGGAGAAGTTACATATTACGCCCCGATGCAATTCCCATGCCCATTAAGTGATCCAAATTGTGCAGAGGTAAAGTTTGTGATGAATAGTGATGGGACAGCGAATACTTGAGAAACTAGGATTGTTTTCCCAGATACAACAAATTATTACTTCTGAGATATTCGAGAAGTTAGAGAAATTCAAGAAGTTCCTTGAGAAAAGGTTGTTCTGGTAAAGAATCAGGGAATTTATTTTTCAAATAGTTGATCGGTTTATAGAGAGGCCCTTAGTGGCTCAGTGATACCTCCTCTAATCAATCCAAGTATTATTTATAATGAGGAAAGATTAGTTAAAGGCTCTTGGCATTCTACTATTCCTACATTTGCTCGCTATATCCCAGTAAAAGATGATTATCCATCATGACAGATTATTTGATATTTCCTGATTTCCGGAGGGGTGAATCAAGATTATTCTTATGCCCCAGTTTACAAGACTACAACTTATTATACTACGGGAGTTACTGCGAATTCAGTACCTCTAGTTCTAAAAGATAATGGAATGAGTCTGGATCTGACTGGAATACAGAAAAAGCATACAACAACATTGACTAATTACATCACAGGGACAGGAGAGATTAAGCTTCTCAGCTGAGAAAAGGTGCTATTTGTTCAGGGGGGAGGAGTGTTTTTTGAAAAGAATGATTCCGTATTTAGAACCGCGTTGGGAAATCTTGTCTCAGCTCCAGCAGATCTTGTCTATGATTTTGATAATAGGATCGCTGGAAGCCGAGTGAATGCTCCTTCGACAATTTCAAAATATGCAGAAGTTAGAAATTCTAATAGCGAACTAATTTGATATTTTCTACTTACATCAGATGGAAATTATCTCTATGCTCCACTGTATCAAACAACTTCTTTCCTTACAACAAATGGGACTACAGTAAAGACCGTTCTCTCTGGAGAAAATACCCTTAGATTTACTGGAACAAAGGAACTTTTGACTCAGCAACTTCCATCAATAGTGAATCTAGAAGATAAGAGTCTAGTTCAAGCTTTTCTCACTACAGGGACGCTTGCTGGTTCTCAGCTCCACACACTTGAGTGAGAAAAAATACTCTTCTTTGATCTAGGAACTGGGACGCTGGTATTGATGTCCGGCTCTTCAATTTTTCAGTGAGCTTTTACTGGAGGAATTGCAGGAACACCTAGCTACGACCTAAGTACTCTTAAGCCTACCTGAATATCTCTTGGTTCTGTTGTCGCTTACAATGAGGTTAGAAAAAACTGAAATCTCGTAGGGTATGCATTAAAAAATCAGTCAAATCAACGATTTTATGCAGCGAAGAGGGTGGTTCATAGCTCTTCTGGAGGAGGATGAGGATACTGGATTGCTCCACAGCCAGTAGTAAATACTTCTACAGGAGATAAGCAAGAGGAGAAAAAAGAAGAAAAGAAATCAGAAAAAACTCAGGAAAAACACCCAGAGCAGACGAAGAAAGTGTATTCGTGAGAGGTAGATATTCCAAACTGTTCAATTCAGGATTCTCAATTCGCTTCTGAGCAGAATGATGCCTATCTTTGGGCTTGCCAACACAATATTACAACGATGAGAACAATCCAAGAGGCGAGGCTAGATCAGCCACTAACTAGAGCAGAACTCGCAAAAATAATGTCTGTATATGCGATGAAGGAATATCATCTCAAGCCTCTCAGAGTAGGAGCTGTAAACTATAAAGATGTGAATGCTGATCTTGGAGATTTGGCAGATTATATCCAGCTTGCCTACCAGCTTCAGATTATGGGAATCAATGCTGATGGAACGCCGATTCAAGCTTTTGAGCCACATAAATTAGTGTCTAGAGCAGAATTCGCAACTGTTCTTTCTAGAGTGATCTGGGGGAATAAACATAATATTTCTGGAGATGATCGATATTCTGAGCATCTTCAGGCGCTCAAGAAATATGGAATTATTAAATCTGATATTCCAGCTAATTGGTGGGAATTGAGGGGGCGAGCACTTCTTATGCTACATAGAAATGCTCCTAAATCCTCTGTTGAAATAAAAAACTAGTTAAAAAATATAAAAATCTGACCTTTTGAGTCAGGTTTTTCTTTTCTTTTTTGGGAAAATTTTCCTTTAAGCCTTCTCTAAAAAAACAAAAAAACACAAAAAAGAGAAAAAATCATTGCAATTTGTTGGCAAATCACTATAAGTTATCTCCAGTTAGTGTTTTACTTATCTAAAAGTACTTGTTAAAATGCCAAGGAGAACAATTAAAAACAGAAACATTGAGGTGATTTTGCTTCAGGATGACAAGCATCTCGGTGAAAAATATGAAATTGTAGCTGTAAAGCCAATTTTTGCTAGAAATGTACTTTTGCCTCAAAATATTGCTGTTCTTGCAGACAAGGCAAATAAGAACAAGTATGAACAAAAGATGCAGGCTGCAGTAGTAGCTAGAGCAAAGAAAGCTGCAGGTCTTGATGATCTTTTTGCTAAGATGGCAGAAAATGGTGGAGTGACTATTACTAGAAAGGTGAATAAAGACAATGTTCTTTATGCAAAGGTTCACGAATCTGATGTTGTTGAAGCGATCAAAGAGACTTACGGGGTTGATGTAGATTCTCATCTCTTCAAGCTAAAAAAGAAGATCAATGAAGCAGGAACTTTCGTAGTGCCATTTATGTATAAGGACATGAAAAAAGAGGTAACAGTTATCGTTAAGCCTGAACATGTAGAAAAGGTGCAAGAGGAGAAATCTGAAGAGACTCCAGTTGTTACAGTTGAAAAGACAAAAGAAGAGCTTAAGGCTGAAAGAGAAGCAAAAAAGGCAGCTGAAAAGGCTGAAAAGATTGCAAAGCTTAAGGAAAAGTATAAATAATCTATTCTTTAATATAAAAAAAGCTTCATCAAGAATTGATGAGGCTTTTTTCTAAAATCTCATCTTGAAAAACTTGGTAAAATCCATATTAACAAAGCAATCTAATCTCTTTATATTCTACAAAAGATAATGTTGAAAAAGAATTTATTCTTCCTTGTGATATTCTATTTATTTGTGCTTCAGGTTGCACTTATCGGTTTACTCTTTAGTGTCCCTCAGTTTTATACTCTTGCGGGAGTAAACCTTGGGGCATTAGTCGTTCTTTTAGGGCTTCATAGCTTCTTCTCAAAGAAAAAAGATGAAGAAATCTGAGATAAGCCATTTGTTAGAGAAGTAATCTACACTGAAAAAGAGGAAGTAAAGGACGAGGAAAAAGTCTCAGAATCAAATATTGAAAACATCAAGATTAAAATTAATAGAACAAGAACTAAACCTGTTGCAAAAGGTTCTGCTCTCTATCGTTTTCTAGCATTCCTATTTGCTCTTGTTGGTTTTTGAGGAATTCTGTTTATTCTGTGGGATATTGTAGACTTTGGTGCAATGATCCTCTGAGCATTCTGTATGATAATTTTCCTCCTTGTTGCTTTCAAAGGTGCTAATCTCCGAAATAAATCATTTTTCGCCTCAGTATATGTTTTGATCTTCTTGTGTCTAGGAATCCTCGGGGTATGGGGGCTCTTTACTCCAGACTCAGTGACTTTGAGAGAAGATATAAAAGATTCAATAACTACTTTCATCGCTGGATTAAAATGAAATGTTCCTGAGAAAAAAACAGAAAAAGCAGATCAGGATCAGCTTTCTGGATATGTATTTGAGGGAACAGGAAATATTACTAATGTAGTCCTTTCAGGAAAGGAATCTTCAGAAAGCTTGACAGGAGATATCCCAACAACACCTGTTGTCTTAACAGGAACTCAGAACTCGGCAGCTCAATCTGGAACAACTACTCAGACAACTATCCAAACTGGAACCTCAGTTCAGACAACAACAGGCGTACAAAATACTGTTCCAGCTGTAGATAACCAAAACTCAGCAAAAACTTCTAGTGATGAGACTGCTGAAGTAACTATGATAGAGGCTATTAAACACCTTATCGTTGCAAATGCGATTCCACTTTCTACCTCAAAAAGCGTAAACTTTACTCATGTAGCAAAGACAAGTAAAGATTATCCTTACATGAAAACTGCGCTAGAAAAAAAGATGATCTGATCAACGACAAATCCTTATACCGTGCTCAGTTGTGATGTGTATATTGTAATGAGAGGACTTGCTGAGGGACGATCTGTTGCAAAGGGGGATGATGTAAAATGAAATTATCGAAAAGTTGCAACTGCTAAAAATGAGCTTAATGGATGCCAGCAGGGTGCAAAGCTTACTGTTGCAAATCTTTAAAAATAAGAAAAAGCTGATTCCAGAGATAGAGTCAGTTTTTTTGATTTGTCATCGCGAGACTCTTCCAACACTTCCTCATCGCGAGGCTCACGAATGTGAGCTGTGGCGATCCAGTTGAAGTCAAATTGGGAATTTTTGTTGTCCTGGATTGCGAAGCAACCGCTTTGCGGACATTGCTTCGCTGCCGCTCGCAATGACAGATTTGTTATAATAGATATATATGTGTTGAGGTACAGGTATATATGTGTTGAGGTACAGGTATATATGTGT